>JAYSYN010000018.1:0-7741 GCA_043727575.1 Fimbriiglobus sp. | reverse complement strand
GGCTTTGATACGTAATTCAGCTTTCTCGCCGCAAGTCGTTACGTGATCGACGCAAGTCCAATGATTTCGACATGGAATGGGTATTACGTATCAAAGCCATCGTATCCCAGTCGAGCGCTTTGAGAATTTGTTCGGGTGTCTGACCTCGGAATTCGCCGCCGACCAAATCGCCCATTCCGGTCCGCACGGAGTGCTGAATGGAATCGAGATACAGGAAGCGTTCGAAGAGCCCGATTTTGTCGGCGAGGCTTCCAAGGGGCTGTAGTTTTTGCAGCTCCGCTCGATACGCCAAGGATTGTTTCGCGGTCGGCCGCCCGAATTCCAGCAGGGTCAAATCGGTTTGGTGGGCGATCAATTCGATGGCGAAGCCGACGAGCAGCTCGATGGAAGTGGCTCCGCGGGTGAGCAACCGGCCGAGGCGGTGGATCGACAGCGCATCGGCGAAGGCATCGTCGATTTTCCCCGCGCCCAAATGCCAAGTGGCCCGGTAGGATAGAAGCGAAGCCAACTCTCGGCATTTCTGAACGGTCGGCAGCAAAGCCCCGAGCAACGGACCGCGTTCCCCGCCCCGTGTCCGGGAAATTATGGGGTAGTAGTACTCGGTTCGTTTCGACGCCTCCACCAGGTTCGCCAGCATTTTCTCATTCGCCTTCAACCATTCCGCATGTTTCGGGGAATCGTCCTTGGTCCACGGTCGGAGTTTCAATTTGGCTTCCATCTCGAAGAAGCCACGCGGATCCGGCGCTTGCATTTCCAGAGCGAAGTGCCGGTTGTACTGCACCAGATAATCACCGACGGCCAGGGGCGCTCCGATGCCGAGCGCCTTGTAGACATCCGCGTGCAACTCAACCCCTTCGGGCTTCGGCCCTAAGCACTTCAACAGCAGCACGACGGCGTTCGTCTCCGGGGTGATCTTCCCTTTCAACCGCTCGTTGAGCGCCGCTTCGTAGTCGACGTAGCCATCTTTGTTGAGCGGCCCATCGACGAAGGTGGTGTCCCGGCCGAGCTTGAACTTCGGGATCGGCTTGACGGGTTCGTCTGCGCCGGCAGCATTCGCGGCGAGGGCGAAGACGAGCGAGATGCGGAGAAAAAGGGACATGCTCAACCCTTAAAAGAGGTGCTTCGCTCAAAACGGCAATATCCGGACGCGGGTTTGCGATTTTCGGGTGTCCACCACCACCAGAGCACCGGCGACCAAAGCCGCGTCGTATCGATGGAGCGCGGCGAGCACGGGCACGCCGATCGCTTCGGGCAACACATCTTGGCCGCGAATTTGGAGGACGCTCGGACCGGTCGCATGGGTCAGTGCCAGCAACGTCCCGAAGTCCAAGTCGTGCGTGAACACGACGAATCTGTTGGCCAAAGCCCAATTCATGATCGCGGAATCTTCGGCCCGGGGGTCGCCGATGGCACTCCAGTGAACCGCAGAATATCTGCGCGGCTCAAGTGCCGCGATCCAACTCACGGAAGCGTTCATGTCCAAGAGTAATTGGACACTCATGCCAAAATCAATTCTTCTTCGCGCTCTTCGAGCCGCCACGCCGCATACTCCAAGACGGCATCGATGTCCTCGGGTTCCAGATATGGATAGGCTTCAAGAATCCGCTCGCGCGTCTTGCCGGAGGCGAGCAGTCCTAAAACCATGCCCGCCGTGACCCGCATCCCCCGGATGCAAGGTTTGCCGCCCATAACCGCGGGATTGTGGGTGATCCGTTCAAAAGTCATGTTTCAACCTCGGTCCGCAGTCGAAATGTCGATCCGCATTGTATGGCACGACCGCCGCGGACCGCAAAGCCGTCACCCCGTCTGCCCTTTCGCCCACTCCACAGTCTTCGCCAAGCCACTCTCGAAATTTTCGCCCGGTTCGTACCCCAAGTCGGTTTTCGTCCGGGAAATGTCGGCCAAAGAGTAGCGCACGTCGCCGACGCGGGCCGGGCCGAAGGTCGGTTCCAGTTTCGTGCCCATCACCCGGTTGAGGGCGTTCACCAAATCGACGACGGTGGTGCTCGCCCCAGTACCGACGTTGTAGACGTTCCCCGAAACGCCCGGTGCCACGGCCGCTTTCATCAAGCACTGCACGGCATTGGCGACGTACGTGAAGTCCCGCGATTGGAGGCCATCGCCTTGAATGGTCGGAGCTTTCCCTTCGGCCAACGCCGCGATGAACAGCGCGATGACGCCCGAGTACGGGGAGTCGGCCCGCTGCCGGGGGCCGAAAATGTTGAAGAAGCGCAGACGCACGGTTTCGAGGCCGTAAGTCGCGGCGAAGGCTTGCATGTAGAATTCGCCGGCGAGTTTAGCCGCGGCATACGGCGACTTGGTCACCGGCAATAAACTCGTGCTCTGGGCGTCCGCGCTAGATTCGCCGCCGTAGGCGCTCGAACTCGCCGCGTACACGACGCGCCGCACCCCGGCCTTACGGGCGGCATCGAGCACGTGCACCGTACCCGTGGCGCAGGCCGCATGGGACACCAACGGCGCTTCGACACTTCTGGCCACCGAAGCCAACGCCCCGAGGTGGAAGATGACCTCGATCCCCCGCGCCGCCCGTTCGACGGCTTCGGGATCGATCAGCGTGCCCCGGATCAACTCGACTTTCGAGCCGTGGTGCGCGAGGTTGCCCGCCAGCCCGGTGCTGAGGTCGTCGAATACGCGCACCGTATGCCCGGCGGCGATCAGACCGTCCACGAGGTGCGAGCCGATGAACCCGGCCCCGCCCGTCACCAAACACGATAGCGCCATATCCGCCTCTTGCGAGTGATTATTGTGGGTCCATTTCGAAAAAGAGAAGACGGACCACAGACGGTGGGACTGTACGTTGAGGGACCGTCGATTCTCATTCGCTACTTCTTCCGCGCCATCGCCTCTTTCACGGCGGTGCCCAAGTCGGCCGGGGTCGCCGCTACCACGATCCCGGCCTTTTCGAGAGCCGCGATTTTGTCGGCCGCGCTGCCGCTGCCGCCGGAGATGATCGCCCCGGCGTGGCCCATGCGCCGGCCGGCGGGGGCCGTCTTGCCCGCGATGAACGCCGCCACCGGCTTGATGACGTGCTTGGCCACGTAGGCCGCGGCGAGTTCCTCGGCCGTGCCGCCGATTTCGCCGATCATCAGGATGGCCTCGGTCTGCGGGTCGTTTTGGAACATCTCCAAACAGTCGATTTGGTTCGTGCCGATGATCGGGTCGCCGCCGATGCCGACGCAGGTCGTCTGGGCGAGGCCCATGCCCGTCAGTTGGAATACCGCTTCGTACGTCAGGGTGCCGGAGCGGCTGATCACGCCGATGCCGGTGCCGCCCGGCGCCACCGGCTTGTGGATGTAGCCCGGCATGATGCCGATCTTGCATTGGCCGGGCGTGATGACGCCGGGGCAGTTCGGGCCGACCAACCGGCAACCCGGTTTGCTTTGGACGAAGCGCTTCGCCTTGGCCATGTCGAGTACGGGGATGCCCTCGGTGATGCAGATAATGACGGCGATGCCGGCGTCGGCCGCTTCCATGATGGCGTCGGCCGCACCGCCCGGCGGCACGAAGATCATCGTGGCGTTGGCCCCGGTTTTGGCGACCGCTTCGGCCACCGTGTTGAACACCGGCAGGCTCTTGCCGGAGTCTTTGCCGGTCCAGGTGGTGCCCCCCTTTTTCGGGGTGACGCCGCCGACGAACGCGCTGCCGTATTCGAGGCATTTGTCGGTGTGTAACGTGCCGGCCGACCCGGTGATCCCCTGTGTGATCACGCGGGTATTCTTGTCGATAAGAATGCTCATGAAACCGATCTCGAGGTGGGAAGAAGTTCGTTATTTCTGTTGAACATCGTCGATGAGGAATTCGCCGGGGCCGGCACCGGGGACAATTTTCACTTCGACCACGCGGTTCTTCCCGGCCACCGCGAAGGTGATCGACGCTTTCATCGCGGCGTTTTCTTGGGCGATCCCGACATAGGCCATCCCGGCCGGGAAAGCGTCCGCGAGTGCGGAGTTCAACTTGGATCGGCTGAAGCCTTGGGGAATCTCGTCCGGGAAGACCGGCGGAGCGAGTTTCCCTTTGGCCGATTTGCTGAGCAGAGCTTCGAGTTCCGGCTTGCTCCCGGCAAGGGCGGCTTCGACGAATAAAATCGTCGCGAGCGTCGCGCCCGGAGTGCTGCCGACGAACGCGATCTCGATTCCGCTGCGGCCGTTGAACCGGGCTTGCTCGACGATCCAAACGCCGGCCGTTTTCAGGAGCCTCAGATACATACGACCGACTTTGTTCCCGGGGTTGCTCAGAATCGCGTAGTCCGCCGCGGCGAGGTCGACCTTCAATCCGTCGGGGTTCGCCGTAGCTTTGGCCGCATCCAACCAAACGCGGAGGCCGTGCTCGGAGTACCCGGCCGCCTTGTCCGCGTCGAGTTCCGGCGGAGCGATGAGCGCCTTCAACGCCGTGCTCAGGCCGGCCGGCGCCGCTTTGCCATCGCGCACGGCCGCCACGAACGCGTTGCCCGCTTTCAAGGCGTCCTCATTGGGGAGGGCGTTATCCGAAACCCGCGTCGCGATGGTCTCGCCGTTCGGCTTCGTATCCTTCGTAGTCGGGGCAGGTGAATCTTTCTTCCCGCAGCCGAGGCCGGCGAGCAAGGCCAACGCGATGAATCTCAACGGGCGCATGGGTCAATCTCGGGGGGTGTCGGCGGTCGTGGTCGGCCACGCGAAGAAGTCGGACACTTTGCAAGCGAAGTCGGGGAGGACGCCGTCGCCGGTGAGGTCGTCGGTTTCGTCGAGGGTCTTCGGAGTTTCATTTTGCGAGTAGACGATCATGCTGCGGTCATCCGGGTCGACGACCCACACTTGGGGAATCCCGCGTTTCAGATACTGATTGACACGACGAACGGTTTTCATCTGGCGATCCGTGGGCGACAAGACTTCGATGACCAAGGTCGGCACATCTTCGACGTGGCCGATACCGACCTCGAGGATCCCGCGCATGCCCGTGAGATACATGACATCCGGACCGCGGACGATGCCCAACTTACGGGCTAAGATCACTCCCGTGTCGTTGCTGAGCACACGCCCTTTGCCGTGCCGCACGGCGTAGGTCCAAAGCAGATACGTGATCCAGGAACAAACCAATCCGTGACGTTCACCCGGAGAAGGTATGTCGACGACCCTTCCTTCATCCAGTTCGTAAAGCGTTTCGGAATTTTCCGGAAGGTTGGCCCATTCCGCGAATTGCTCCGTGGTCATCGTCGCTGGCGATGCCAATTGGACGCCCATGGAAAGACCCTCCCGTTACTTCGCCAGTTCCACGACCAACTTCGCCGCTTCAGTCAGCCCCGCCGCGACGCGGATCGCGGGCAGTTCGGCCTTCACGCCATTCAAAATCTCGCGGGCCTTCTCGACTTCGTTCCCTTCCAACCGGACGACGACGGGGATTTTGAACCCGACCTCGCGGCCGGCTTTCACAAGCGCATCTGCGATGCGGGCACAGCTCGCGATGCCGCCGAAGACGTTGACGAAAATCGCTTTCACCTTGTCGTCGCTGAGGATGATGCGGAAGGCTTCGACCGCGTTTTCCGCCGTTACGCCGCCGCCGACGTCGAGGAAGTTGGCCGGCTCGCCGCCATGGTGCTTGACGATGTCCATCGTCGCCATCGCCAGCCCGGCCCCGTTGACCAGACAGCCGATGGTGCCGTCGAGTTGGATGTAGTTGAGGTTCGCCTTGCCCGCGCGGATTTCGGTCGGATTCTCTTCGGCTTCATCCCGAAGCGGGGCCAGATCCTTGTGACGGAAGCTCGCGTTGTCGTCGAAGTCGACCTTCGCATCGAGGACGATGACCTCGCCCTTTTTGGTGATCGCCAAGGGGTTGATCTCGACGATGCTGGCGTCTTTCTCGAAATAGAGCTTCGAGATCGCCATCATGATTTTGACGACGGCCGCGATCTGCTCGTTGGCAAAGCCAAGGTCGTAGGCCATCTTCTGCGCTTGGAACGGGAGGAGCCCCATCTCTGGCGACACCTGCACGCGGAGGATTTTCTCCGGGGTGTCGTGGGCGACCTTCTCAATGTCCATTCCGCCCGCGGCGGAAGCCATCAGAATCGGCAGGCCCGTGGCGCGGTCGAGCACCATGCTGACGTAAAACTCCTTGTCCGGTTCCGCGTCGGCCTGCACGATCAGCGTGCTGATCTTCTGGCCCTCGGGCCCCGTCTGCAACGTCACGAGCGGATACTTCAGCATCGCTTCGGCGACCGTCTTGGCCTTGTCGCGATTGCCGACGAACTTCACACCGCCGAGTTTATCCGCGTAGCCTTTCAACTGTCCGGCCCCGCGACCGCCGGCGTGGATTTGGGCTTTCACCATCGCCCCGCCGCCGTTGCTGAGCTTGTCGAACGCGGCCGCGACTTCATCCGCCGTCTTGCAGACGATGTGCTTGGGGATCGGGGCGCCGTAGGTCGCCAGCAGTTCCTTGGCCTGATATTCGTGGACTTTCATGCGCACTGTCTCGGAGAAGGGCCGGTGTCGGTTGAGGAGTTATAGGATTCCGTGCGCCGGTTGCTACCGGGCGGCCAAGCCGCGCAGGATGTCGATGCCGCGCTCCAACGTCTCGTCTTTCGCGGCGTAACTGATGCGGAAGTGCGTGTCGGCTTTGCTAAAGACGGCACCGGGGATGACGAGCAAATTCCGCTTCACCCCTTCGGTGACGAACTCGGTGCCGGTGCCCCACGGGGCCTTCGGGTAGAGGTAAAAGGCCCCGCCGGGCACTTCGAATTCGTAATACCCCTTCAACCCGGCCATCAGCAGGTCGCGCTTGCGTTTGTAATCCGCGACGATGCCCGTGACGTCGTAATCGCAGGCGGCGAGGCCGGCCCACTGCACGATACTCGGGGCGCAGACGAACGTGCTCTGTTGCAGCTTCATCATCTCGTCGATCAGCGCCTTCGGCCCGTGGGCGTAACCGAGGCGCCAACCGGTCATGCCGTAGGTTTTGCCGAAGCCTTCGATGACCAATACCGAGTCGTCGAACTCGGCGGGGCTTCGCGCGGCGCTGTCGTAGTGGAAGGCTTTGTAAATCTCGTCGCTGACGACGAGGATGCCGCGCTTCCGGGCGAACTCGGCGATCGCCTTCATCGCCCCGGGTTCGACGATGGCCCCGGTCGGGTTGGCCGGGCTGCAGAGCAGGATCATCTTCGTGCGCGGGGTGCAGGCCGCGAGGAACTGGTCCGGGTCGATGCGGAAACTCGGGGCGGTGTCGACGCCGATGAACGTCCCCCCCGCCAGGGCGACCATGTTCGGATACATGACGAAGTACGGATCGGCCGCGACGACCTCGTCGCCGGGGTTCACGGTCGCCAAAATCGCGAGCATCAATCCGCCGCTGGTTCCGCTGGTAACGAGCAGATCGCGGTCCGGATGATCGAACGATTTCCGCACGTCGGCAAGCAATCGATCTCGGAGTTCGGGGATGCCCTGCGTGACGGTGTAGCCGTTCTTGCCGGAATCGATGGCCGCCTTCGCCGCGGCTTTGATCGACTCGGGCACGTCGAAGTGCGGTTGCCCGATGCTGAGGTTCACCGGGTCTTTGAGGGAGCGCGCCAACTCGAAGACTTTGCGGATGCCGGACATCTCGACGGCCTTGGAGCGATCCGAAATCCAATGGGAGACGTTCATATTGGAACCAAGATTATCCACCGAGGCACAGAGGCACAGAGAAGATAGGAGTTGTAATGTGTTCGGCGTGCCGAACCGCGTGAGCGGTCGGGTGAATGTTCAAACACCCGACC
>JAYSYN010000017.1:0-23383 GCA_043727575.1 Fimbriiglobus sp. | reverse complement strand
CGCCGTGACGGCCGGGCAACCCATCGTGCAGCGGGTGAACACGAACGATGCGATCCAAACTTTCCCTTCGAGGTCTTCCGTCCGCACTTCGCCGCCGTTGCGCTCTTGCAACGAAAACTGCGGGGCGTCGAAGTACGATTCCGGCACAATGTCTTGGGTGGCCGGCGTGCGATCCCGTTTTTTCACGGGCATCAAGAACGCTGCGGCGACGCAGGCGACCGATAAGGCCAAGAACGAATACACGATCCAAGCCCTCGGTCCGCGGCGGGCGGGGACGGCGGTCGGTTCGGCGGTCATGTTCGCCCCGTTCATTGGAAGTACCGCGGGACAATGCCATCGGCGACGAAGAGGGTCATCACGGCGAGGAGGTAAACGAGCGAGCCGCGGAGGACGGTGCGGGCTCCGCGGTCGGTGCGATCGCCTGCGAAGCGGACGCAGCGGGCGAGGAACCAAATGGCCATCGGCAGCGATCCGGCGAGGTAGATCCACCCGGCCGCATCGAGGAAGAACGGCACCGCTGTGACGGCCACCAGCAGCAGCGCGGTGCCGACGGTCGCGATCCCCGTCGCGCGGCCGTCGGCGGAATCGACGACCGGGAGCATCTTCATGCCGCCGCGTTTGTAGTCGGCGCGGTGCATCCACGCGATCGCGAAGAAGTGCGGGAGCTGCCAGACGAACAGGATGCCGAACAAGGCCCAGCCCGGCGCGGCCATGCCGCCGGTGGCCCCGCACCAACCGATGACGGGCGGCAGCGCACCGGGGATCGCCCCGACGACGGTGTTCCAAACCGTGATGCGCTTCAGCGGCGTGTAGACGCCGACGTACAGGATGAACGTGAGTCCCGCGGCGATTGCGGCAGCGGGACTCGGCAAAGTCAAGTAGAGGTAGGTAATCCCAACGAGACCGAGGGTCAGGCCGAAGGCGAGTGCCTCGAGCGCACTCAACCGACCCGTGACCAACGGGCGCTTCGCGGTGCGGTGCATTTTGGCGTCGGCCCGGCGTTCGAGCCAATGATTGAGGGCGCTCCCGCCGGCGGCGACGACCCCGGCTCCGACGAGGGTGTGCAGCAGCAATTCAATCTTCAAATCCGGGGCCGCGCCGAGCAAGAACCCGACCGCAACGGTGACGAGCGCCATGGTAGCGATGCGCGGTTTGCAAAGTTCGGCGTAATCCGCGAGGCGGCTGCGCATGGTATCGGGCTCGCCACGGAGCTGCGCCGAACGCGGCCGGCGGATCGGGGAATGGAGGTGGGCCACGGTCGGCACGGCGGTACTCATCGGTGTGGTTCGCTCGCTGATAATGTAAGACTTTCGGGCCGCGTCCACTCCGCCGGCGCGTCGGTTCGATCGACGTCCGCCTCCGGCGCAACCGGGCTCGCCCGCCTCAAAATGCGGACGGCCAGCACCACCGACGACGCCAAGATCGCGGTACCGATGAGGACGTGCAGTGTCCGAATGGCCGCGGCGTCTTCGGTGATACGCCGCGCCATCGGGGCGACGTTCCCCTGCGAGCCGATCGCGGCAAACTTGCCGAGATAAGCTTCGACGCCGAGGATCAGTTGGACGGCGAACATCGCCAACAGATGCCAAATCCCGAAACCGAGTACCCGGCTACCGGACGCCGTCGAGAGCGCCCGCGTCGCAAGCCAAACTCCGATCCCGACGACCGCGAACGCCGTGAGAATGTGCAACCGCTGCGCGAGCGGGTCCGCCGTGTGCCGGACGACGACGCCCCAAACGAGTTGCAGAAACACCGTTGCGGGCAAGGCCAGCGCGAGCCAATGCAGCCGGCGGCGCTCGGATTCCGGTAGTTGCCGCTCGGGCGACGGCGCCGCCGCGAGCAGCGGGACGCAGCACATCGCCGCGAAGACGACCTGCGCGAAGGTCCCGTGAATTTGGGATAACTCCGGCCCGAGCAGTTGATCGAGGTAGACCCGGTAGCCGCCAAGTAGCCCTTGGATCATCACGCAGACGAGCAGCCAACCCGCGAGCGCCCGCACCCATTTGCCGGGTTGCCGGCTGAAAAGATGCACGACCCCGGATGCGAGAACGCCGAGGGCGAAGACCGCAGTCGCGATGCCGGTGGCTTCGGGGAAAATCTCCGGGGGGGGGACATCGGTGCGGCCTTCCCGCAGCGCGATCTGCCGCGCGGCCCGAGCGTCCGAGGCGGCGTGCATTTCGCGGTGGAACGATCCGTAAACCGCGAGCAGCAAAACGATGGCGATGAGGCCGTAGCCGCGCTCGAGTTTCCGCGGGCCGCTCCACCACGCGGCGAGAGCGAGAATCGAGGCGAGCGCCCCGACGGCGAACCCGGCGGCGCGGTGCGTGTGTTCGAGCAAGAAACTCCGGTGCTCCTCGAGGTTGTATTTATGCCCGTTGACCGCCAAGAACCACGGCTCGGTCGGCCAAACGGGGTCGGCCATGCCGGCCCGGAACGACGATGTGAGCGCCCCGAGCGTCAGCAACACGGTGGTCGCCAACACTGTCAGGATGGCCAAAATGCGAACCGATTTCGCGATGGGCGGTTTCATCGATCGACCCCCGTGTCGGCCGGGAGTTTCGCGGGGTACGGCAGCGCCCGCAGGAAATTCACGAGATCGGCGGCTTCGTCGTCTTTCAAGATGACGGCGGGCATATTCGCGGGTGAGATGCCGTGCTTCAGGGTACGACCCAAGTCGGCCGGTTCGCGGCCCCACCGATACTCCGGCTGCGTCAAGTCTGAAATTTTGTTCGGCAGTCCCCAGATGTCGAAACGGTACGTCGGTGTGCGGCCGTACGCCTCGTGGCAGCTCAGGCAAGCGTTGTTCGCGAAGTGTCGACGGCCCCGGCGAATCGATTCGGTCAGTGCTTCCCCTTCGAGTTCCGGTTGCGAATGTACCGCCTCGGGGACTTGCGCTTCGAGCCATTGCCGATGGCTTTTCCCCGCGGCGACCCGCGCGGTCGCAGTCACATCTGCGATCTCGTCGTCCGAATCCGGATGGAGCCCGCGGATCAGCATTTCTTCGACCTCACCCCGAATGCTCAGGTGGATCGCGTAAGCGGCGAGGGCATCGACATCCGCATCCGGGAGAAGGTCGAACAGTGGCATCGACGTCCCCGGCACTCCGCCGCGGATGACCCGGATCAAATCTTCGACGCGCGGCTTCCCGTTGCGAGCGTTCCCGGTCGTCCGTTTGAATTGCCCACGGCGGAAGTCGCGTGGGTAGGGGAACCCGGCCCCGACCCCGCGGCCGTCGCCGGCCATCCCGTGACACGAACTGCAACGGACGCGGTAGCTCGCGCTCCCGCGCGCCAAGATGTCGGCGTCGAGTGACAACCCGGCGACGGCCGCGATCCCGGATGGCATCGTCGGCGCCGCCGGCGTGCCGAACAAGGCGTCGAGGGTTTGGTTCATTTGCTCCCGCCGCGCCGCCGGGATGTCGGATGCCAGCAAAACCTTCGCTCCGCGCCCCGCAGAGCCGGCGAGGTATTCTTCGAGTTTCAACGGGTCGGGTGCGGCGGTCGGTTGTTCCGCCGGCGGCGCGAGGATCACGGGATCGGTGCGCGGGGCGTAGCGCAGGTGCGGCTCATAGCCGTCGGGGGCGGGAGAACCGCAGCCGGCGTGCAGCCCGGAAAGTACGAAGGCGAGGAGCAATCCGGTCGCCCGAATCGCAGCCCCGCCCCGCCGGTTAATTGCGTTGTTCAACATGATCGCCGCGGTCTTAGAGCACCCCGAGGTGCCGGGTGATGAAGTCGGTGAGGATGAACAGGAACATCAAGAAGACCCAAAAGATCCCGGCGACCGCCGCGAGCCACGTGAGTTTGTCGGCCGCGCGGAGATCCATGAAGAAGTAGGCCAGTACACAAGCTTGAACCGTCGCCACGGCCAAGCTCGCAACCACTTTCATCGCGCCCAGGTCGGAAAACCCGATGAACAGCGCGAGGGCGGCCATGCCGGCGAGCACCGCGAAGGTCGCGAACGAGCGGGCGTCCGGGGTCGCTTCGTGGTGGATCGATTCTCGGGCGTGCGCGGAGGCATTCGGACCGTGGGACATCGCTGAAGCTCCGGTTAGTGTCCGCTGTGGGTGATGCCGATGGCCATCTGGAACTGCTCGAACGCTTGGCCGGCGGTGTGCGGTCCGCAGAGGTACAAAAGCGGCAGCAAGAACATCCACGCCATATCGACGAAGTGCCAGTACAGGCTCATCACTTCGATGTAAACGTAGCGCGACTTGTGGTCGAAGAAGCCCATCTGTGCGAAGATCAACTGCCACGTCAGCAGCCCGAGACCGATGATCATGTGCAGCACGTGCAAGCCGGTCATGCTGTAGTAGAACATGAAGAACAGCTGCACCCGACTCGGGTTGAACTCCCCCTTGTCGTGCTTCCTCTGCGCTTCGGCTTCCAATTCCGCTTTGGATGGGATCACCTTGAGTGCCCGGATCGCTTTGACTTCCGACTCGATTTCGGACGGGGCGATGCGGTCGGTGCGTTCGCCTTTGTAATGCACTTCCTCGAGCGCGAGGACGACGTTCTCGTTGAAGCCGTCAGAGCCGCGGTTCAACTTGCCCGAGACTCTCTGGAACAGCTTTTCCAGATGCTCGAACTTGTAGAACGCGAGCGGGTCGCGGACTTTCCGAGGGAAGGTGCCGGGGACGAACGCGATCGCCTCTTGTTCCGAAACGGCCGCGTCGAGCATCGGCACCATCGGTTGCAAGGCGTCGCGGAGTTCCGCGTCGCGCCGCGCGGCTTCCGGCTTCATCGTCGTGTACGAGCCCGGCATCAAGCCTTCTTCGTAATCGAGCTGGTATTCGCGGGCCTTCAAACCCAAGAACGCGGTGCCCAAAACGATCGTGAAGAGCAAGTTGCGCATCAGCCCTTTGCGGTTGCCGACGTAGGCCGAGCGGATCGCGAGCGTGATCGTCAAGCTGCTCGTGAGCAACAGAAACGTGTTCACGCTGGCGATGCCGACGTTGAGGGCGGCGCTGCCGGCTTCGAAGTCGCGCGGGTACCAGACGCGGTAAGCCGTGTAGGCGCAGAAGGCCCCGCCGAAGAAGAGCACTTCGGTGATCAAAAACAACCACATGCCGAAGCGCACGGTGGCGAGCTGCTGACCCATGTTGTTGAAATGGTGGGCGACCGGGCCCTCCACGGTGCTAGCTGCCATGGGTGGCCTCCTTCGCCGTATTCTCGGATACGAGATCGGGGTCTTCGTGGACGATGTCGCGGACTTTGCCGTCGTTCAACGGGATGATTTTCAGTCCGTCCGCGACGGCGTATTCGTAAGGCCCGAAGTAGACTTCCGGCGTCGATTCGAAGTTGTGCGGCGACGGCGGGCTGCTGGTTTGCCATTCCAACCCGGTGGCTTTGTAAGGGTTGTTCCCCGCGGCTTTGCCCGCGAACAGCGAGTAGCCGAGGTAGAAAATCGGCATGATGTAGCCGATGCCCTGCACATACGCGGCCGCGGTGCTGAGCACATGGTAAATTTGGAACTCCGGCGGGTAGTTCGGGTACCGGCGCGGCATTCCGAGGTAGCCGACGGCGAACAGGGGGGCGAAGGTCAAAGCGAGGCCGACCATCATGACGAGCGCGGCCAAGCGGCTCCAAAAGTCGGAGTACATCTTGCCCGTCATCTTCGGCCACCAGAAGTGGAGGCCGGCCATCCAAGCGAACATCATGCCCCCAACCATCACGTAGTGGAAGTGGGCGACGATGAAGTAAGTATCGTGCAGGTGGATGTCGGTCCCGAGCGTCCCGAGGAACAGGCCCGTGACCCCGCCGATGGTGAACAGGACGATGAACCCGAGGGCGAAGAGCATCGGCGCTTGGAACGTGATGCTGCCGCCGTACAACGTGGCCGTCCAGTTGAAGACTTTGATGGCCGACGGCACCGCGACGAGCATCGTGAGCAGCGCGAAGACCATCGCGAGGTAGTAGCCCTGCCCCGCGAGGAACATGTGGTGGCCCCACACGAGAAAGCCGACGACGGCGATGCCGACGCTGCTCCACGCGACGGCTTTGTACCCGAAGATGTTCTTGCGGGCGAAGCAAGTGAGGACTTCGTTGATGACGCCCATCCCCGGCAGGATCATGATGTACACGGCCGGGTGCGAGTAGAACCAGAACATGTGCTGGAACAAGATCGGGTCGCCGCCGAGGTTCGGGTCGAAGATGCCGACGCCGGCCACCCGTTCGACGGCGAGCATCACGACCGTCACGGCCAGCACCGGCGTCGCCAAGATCTGGATGACGCTCGTGGCGTACATGGCCCAGATGAACAACGGCAACCGGCCCCACGTCATGCCGGGGCAGCGCATCTTGTGGACGGTGGCGATAATGTTCAACGCCGTCAAAATACTACTGAACCCCGTGATGAAGATCCCGAGACCCGCATAGAGCACGTTCGTGTGACTGTACTTCGAGCTGTACGGCGGATAGAGCGTCCATCCGGTGTCGAGCCCGCCCACCATCAATTGCCAAACGAAGAACAGCGCCCCGGCGACCCAGACGTAGTAGCTGGCGAGGTTGAGCTTTGGGAAGGCCATGTCCTTCGCGCCGATCATCATCGGCACTAAAAAGTTCCCCAACACCCCCGGGATGACCGGGATGAGGAACAGGAACAGCATGATCGTGCCGTGCGCAGTGAACGCCTTGTTGTACTGGTCGAGTTCGAGGATCGCCCCGGTCGGCGTGATCAGGTTCGTCCGCACCAAGCCGGCGGCGATGCCGCCGAACAGGAAGAAAACCGACACGGAGACCAAGTACATCAGGCCGATGCGCTTGTGGTCCACCGTCAGCAGCCACGACAGCAAGCCGTATTCGTGGTTGAGGTAGTGCTTGTGTTCCGGGTGCGCCGCGAACGACACCTCCGGTTCCGGCAGCATCTGGGGGGTGTAATCGAGCCGGGTGGCGGGTTCGAGCAGAATATCGGCCATTAGCGCGACCCTCCTGTCGTGGGTGCGGGGATCGGGGAAACCGGCGGGTCGGGGACGTTCGGCGCCCCGACGGGCGCCGGACTGCTTTCCGTCCGGCTCGGCAGGTCGCCCGGCTTGAGCGACTTCAAATAGCTGATCACGTTCAACAACTCTTCTTCGGTGACTTGGGCGCGGGTGTAGGCCGGCATGATCGGCTTCCAACCGTCGCGGACTTCTTTCATCGGGTTGCGGATGGAGTTCCGGAGGTACGTATCGTCGGCGACGACGGTCGTCCCGCCCTGCAGCGCCCGCTTCGATTTGTGGATCGCTTCGAGCGTCGGGGCCCGCGATTCGCTCTCTTTATTGTGGCAGTTGAGGCACTGCAACTTCAAGAACAGCTTGCGGCCTTCCCAAGCCGGGGAGCCGTCGACGGGGTTCTTGCCGTCGCGGACGCGGTAGATCCCTTCGAGCCACGCGGCGTAGTTCTCTTGGCTGAGCACGTGGACTTTGCCGACCATCTGCGAGTGCCCTTGACCGCAGTATTGGTCGCAGAACAGATGGTAGCTACCGACCTTGATCGGCTTGAACCAAGCGCTCGTGTAGCGGCCGGGCACCACGTCGAACTTGCTGCGGAACGCCGGGATGCCGAAGTCGTGGATGACGTCTTCGCTGGTGCCCGTGATCCGTACGGCGACCCCTTCTTGCAGGGTGATCTCGTTGATTTCGCGGTGGCCCGTCGGGTGTTGGACCTTCCACATCCACTGTTTGCCCACGACGGTGTACTCGCGGTCGTACGCCTCCGGCGGCGGGTTGATGGCGACGTCGTACTGGCGGACGCCCCACACGAAGAACGAGAGGAAGAACATCAGCGGGATGATCGTCCAGAGGAACTCGAGCCGGTTGGAGCCGAGGATCCGTTTGGGCGCGACGCCCTCTTTCTTCGCGAAGGCGAAGCAGCAGTAGATCAACAGCGAGTAGACGACCGCGGCACCCAGCGAGCTGACGCCCGTGATGTACCAGAAGAGCACGTCGTACTCTTTCGAGAACTCCGACGCCTGCTCGGGCAGCAGCGGCGGTGTATCCATGAACGCAAACATCGGGCGAACCCCTGCGGGTGAGATTGTCGGTTCGAATCCATCAAGCCAAAGTCGTCGGCGCCACCGGGGCGGCCGGGAGCATCAGTTTCGTTTCCCGCTTGGCTTTTCGCCGGGTGAAATACACAATCGCCGCGATCAGCAACACGAATGGTGCGGCGACGAATCCCAAGATCCGCATGCTCGGTTTGTAATGCCCCGTGACGTTGTCGTACTGCAAACAGAGCAGGGCGATTTGGTCGGTCTTCGTCCCGATCTTGCCGTCGGCCGCTTCGATCAACGAGCGCCGCACGGTAGTTTTGTCGTAGTCGACACCGAGCATGTACCGGGAAATCCGGCCGTCCGGGGTGATGAACAGAATCGCGCTCGAATGCTGGATATCCCGCTCTTTGGACCCTTGCGGCCGGGGGCGATCCCCGAGCGGTTCGAGTTCGCCCCATTCGTTTTCGAGGCAGTCCACACCGTCGGCATTCTTCTCGACTTTGTGGTCGGCCACGAGGAACGGATACCCGATCGCGTTTGTGAGTTGCCGGACGTTCTTCTTCGCCGCGTCGACATCCGAAAACTGGCCGGGGGTCGCGCTGAGGAACCACCACCCCGGCCGCTTCGGATCGCGACCGTCGTACTGCTTCAAATATTCTTCTCGTTTCATGCGGGCCCGGGCATACGGTTCGTGGGCGTCGACGCTGAAGGTCACGACATTGAACGCCTTCCCGGCGCCGAACTCCGGATCAACCGACTGCATTTCGCGGAGCACGCGGAGCAGGCCGTTGAGGACTTCGTTGCAAAGCTTCGGACAGCGGTAGTAGGCCGGGACCAAAATCGTCGGCTTGCCGCCCATCACCTCGCGGAGCGTCACGGGCCGGTTGTCGTGGTCGTACAGCACCGTGTCGAGCGGGATCGTCGCGTTCAGATTCTGCTTCACTTGCAGTTTCGCCGCCGATTCCGGTTCGATGCCCCCCGGCTTCGGGGCCATGCCGTAAGCGCCCACGTTCTGCGCGACGGCGCCCGGACCGGCGAATGCCAGCAGGGCCGAAACGGAAATCGCGAGGGACCAACGCATGGGACGCATCCGATCAATCGTGCTTGTGGGGTTCGGTCTTGGGAGCGGCTTTCGGTTCGGCCGGGCCACCGCGGCCCCCGGAACTCGGCTTCGCTTGGCCGAGGGTGCCGATGACCGGCTCCGTCGCGCCGACTTTCGTCGGCAACTTCCTCGTGGTCGTCATCAGGTGGATCGTCTCGTCGATCGAAATCTGGGCGATGCCTTTGTCTTTGGCGATCCACTCGGTGTCGCGCAGGGCTTTCCGCTTGCTCGTCGGATCGGTGAAGTTCGTCGGGTAGAAGAACTGCGGGTAGATTTCGGGCGAGTTGTTCCCGGCTTCGGCGCTCGGGAAGCTACGCAGATACGCCGGATCGGACTTGGTTTCCCCGGAGCGCACATCATCGATCTGGCGGACCTGCTCGAGCCGCGGTTGGGCCACGGCCGAGTTCGGCTGCCCATCCACGGCTTGCGGATCGGTCGAGCTGATCCGGCCCGCGCGCTCGTTGAACGGCTTCTGGCCGTTCGCCGCATAGTTTTCTTGCGGCGACTTCAAGTACGCGAAGACCCCCGTCACCACGAGGTAGGTGAGGATCAACGTCACCACCACGGCCACCGGTACCGCGATGATCCCCTTGATGCCGAACTCGTCGGGCTCGTGCCCGACGGTTTGGCTCCTGTCGTCGAGCCCCGGCGGTGCTTCGCCGTGGCCCGTCGACGCTCCGGTCATCGCGACCCAGAGCTGGTTCAAGGGCGAATCTTCGTGCGTCGGCTTCTGTGGCGTATCGCTCATGTCCGTTCCCTATCTGAATTCTGAATTCCGCACTCCGTACTCCGAACTCCGCATTTCCTAGTGGTGCTGGCCCCAAGTCGCCAAGAACTTACCTTCACTGTTGTTCACCAAGATCGGCGCCTTCGCGAGTTCCCGGCTGAACGCCAGACCCCAGAGGCCACCGACGCCGACGATCGCGGCGAAGGCCATGATCACGTGCAGGTTGCCGTGTTCGTGCGGCACGGCCGGCACCAACCACCAGACCACGTCCGACGCGCAGACGATCAATAGTAGGGCGGTCATGCACTGCATCGCCTTCGGATTCAGCTTGATCTCGCGGAAGAGCAGCACGATGAACGGCGTGAGCCAATGGAAGATCATCAGGAAGTACGCGAGGTAGAGCCAGCCGTTCGGTTCGGTACCGCCGCCGCGCTTGATGTAGTACGGGATTTCCTCCGGCAAGTTGCCGGCCCAGATCAGCATGTACTGGCAGAAGCTGGCGTAGCTCCAGACCATGGTGAAGCCGAGCATCAAGCTGCCGATGTCGATGCGGAACTTGTCTTTGACGATGGCGAGAATGTCGGTTTGGCCCCGCGTCAGCGCGTAAAAGAGGAATGTGCTGAACGCGAAGGTCGTCAGGAACTGGTTCATGCCGAAGACGATCGGGAACATGCTCGACGCCCAGGTCGGCTCGATCGACATGACCCAATCGGTGGCGAAGAAGGTCATCAACAGCGCCCAGACGATGATGCCGGGGGCGCTGAGGCCGACGAGTTTGCGCTTGCTCGGTTCGTCGTCGTGGGCTTCGAAGCTCTTGGCCCATTTCAAAATTGTGAAGCCGATCAAACCGAGGATGCCGAAGTAGACGATGTAGCGGCCCGGCAGGCCGAGGGCCGACGTCGGGCTGGCGCTGAGGTAGTCGTGGATCTTGTGCTGGTTTTCTTCGATGGCTTCCGGACGCATGTGCTGGGCCACGGCGACTTCGGCGACTTCCTTCGGACGGCCGTCTTTTTCGAGCTTCGCGACCTTCTCGTCGAAACCCTTGATGCCGGCCTTCTGACTCTCGGTCGCGTGCAGCCACTCGTCGTTGGCCCACCAATACGGCGAGTCTTTGCCGCTGCCGATGTACAAGCTGACGATCAGCGGCAGACCCAGGACGAACAGCACCGGGAGTGTGCGTACGGAGGCTTGGAAGATCCGCCTGAGAACGACGCCCCAGCTCGCGCCGGTGACGTAGCCGATCATCATGAGGGCGAGCGAGCCGAAGGGCAGGCTCGACCAAAAGACGAAGCCGCAGGCGTAGGCGAGGATGAATTCGCGGTTGCCGTAGTCGTTCCCCTCGGAGCCGAAGTTGATGAACCCGGCCACGAGGTAGACGCCGAAGCCGACGACGGCCGCGATGAGCGAGTACAGGCGCACGGGGGCCACGTCGACCGCGGTCTGCGGGATGACGGTCTCCGCGTGGGGATGATCGTGATGGGTCGCGGCGGCGGCCATTAGTGCTTCTCCCCCGTCTTGGCGGTCTTCGGCTGATCGAGTCGCTTCTTCAATTCGTCCGTCAGGTCGGCCGCGCTCGCGGCTTGGCTCATTTGCAGCGCCCGCACGTAACCCACCACGCGCCAGCGGTCGGCGGCGTCCGGGATTTGCGTATCGTGGGACGCCATACCGCCGTATCCCCACGTGATCACTTGGAAGATGTAACCGACGTTGACGGTCTTGAGCGGTTGCTCTTTGCCGTACCGATAGAAGCCGCGGGAATTGCCCTGCGGATTGCCCGTGTAGCTCGGTTCGGCTTTGCCGGTGTCTTTGTTGATGCTCAGCGTCGACCAATCTCTGGCGACCGCGTTCACGTCGGTGTGATACGACGGCGGCCGCAAGAATCCGCGCTCGGGGATCTTGCCGTTGGCGTGCCCGGCCCCGCCGTGGCAGAGGGCGCAATTGGCGTTGTACAGCACTTGGCCGCGGCGGAAATCTTCCTCGTGGAGTTCGAACGGGAACTCTTTTACGAAGTTGTCGTTGCTCGTCGGGGCGCCGGGCGGCGGGACGGTTTTACCCGCCGGATCGACCGACTTCAGCCATTCGGCGTCGGCCGGGATGCTTTTGCCGGCGGGGGTGAGCCACGTCAGCAAGGCATCGTCCGAAAGCTTTTGATTGCGGTGGATGACCCCCGATTCCAACGGTCGGAGCGACTGCTTGTGCTCGAACATCGAGCTTTCTTCGTACGGGCGGTGCGCCGGCTGGTCGGCCATTTTCTGCTGACAACCGGCGAACAAGGCCAGTACCGCTAACAATGGAAGGGAATGTTTCATCACTCGGGCACCTCCGCGATGCTGTCCGGGTTCAGGGTGGCGAGGAAAGTCTTCACGCCGGAGCCGTCGCCGAAGTTCGGGTCGGTCGATTCGATGCACAGGAAGAAACGGTCCCGCGTGGCCCGCGCAAACTGCGGGACGTTGAAGACCGGGTGGTACGGCTGCGGCAATCCGCAGAGCGCCAGCAGGCCGAACACGCCGCTGAGGCTCGCCGTCAGTACCAATAGCGCCCAGGTAATCGGGATGTACTGCGGCCACGACCAGAACGGCTTGCCACCGATGCTGATCGGGTAATCGTAGACGGTGATCCACGTCTGCATCAGCAGGCCGAAGGTCGCCCCGCAGAGGCCGCCGATGAACATGATGGCCCCGATTTCCGAGCGGGGGAAACCGAGTTCGTCGGCGACTTCCCCCACCGGGTAGGGGCTGTAGCCGTCCATGCGGGTGTAGCCCGCGAGTCGGGCCGCCCGCACCGACGCGATCAGCGCGTCGGCGTTGGTGAATTCGGCCATGACCCCGTGCAGAGCGGGGACGAGGGCGGGATTGTGATCGTCGATCATTTCGCGTTCTCCATGACCGCGTGGCCGTCGCGCCCGCCCTGTTTAAAGGGCAAGAATTCCCGCATTTCGGTGATCGAAATCATCGGCAAGAACTTGATGAACAAACAGAACAGCGTGATGAACAGACCGACAGAGCCAATCATGATCGCGTAGTCCCACTCGGTCGGGGCGTACCGGCCCCAAGCCCCCGGCGTGTGGTCCCGCGACAGCGTGATGATGATCACGTAACGCTCGAACCACATGCCGACGTGGACCGACCCGGCGATGAGGAACAGCAGCAGTTCGTTCGTGCGCACCCGCTTGAACCAGAGCAACTGCGGGATGATCGTATTCGTGGTGATGAGGCACCAATAGCTCCACCAATACGGGCCTTCCCAGATTCTCTGGTAGGTCGTTTCCCATTCGTACAAGGAGTGGCTGTACCAGCCCATCCAGAGTTCGCAAAAGTAGCCGAAGCTCACGAGCAATCCGGTCGCGATCATCACCTTGGCGCAGAGTTCCATGTGTTTGTCGGTGATGAAATCTTTCATGCCGTAGAAGTGCCGCAGCGGCACGGCCAGCCAGACGACCATCGCGAAACCGCTGAAGATCGCCCCGGCGACGAAGAACGGCGGGAAGATCGTGGCGTGCCACAGGGGCACGATGGCGACGGCGAAGTCGAATGACACGATCGTATGCACGCTGAACACGAGCGGCGTGCCGAGGCCGGCGAGCAAGAGGTAGAGTTTTTCGTAGCGGCGCCAGTGGTACGCCGAGCCGCGCCAGCCGAGGGCGAGCATCCCGTAGACCATGCGCTGGAGTTTGTGCTTCGCGGTGTCCCGCAAGATGGCGAGGTCGGGGATGAGGCCGACGTACCAAAACACCAGCGATACGGTGAGATATGTGGACACCGCGAAAGCGTCCCACATCAGCGGACTGCGCGGCTGGGGCCAAGCGCCCATGTTGTTCGGGAACGGGAAGAGCCAGTAGCCGAGCCACGGCCGGCCCATGTGCACCAGCGGGAAAATCCCGGCGCACGACACGGCGAAGAGGGTCATCGCTTCGGCGTAGCGGTTGATGCTCGTCCGCCATTTCTGGTGCATCAGCAGCAGGATCGCCGAGATCAGGGTCCCGGCGTGGCCGATGCCGATCCACCAGACGAAGTTGACGATCGCGAGGCCCCAGGCGACGGGTTGGTTGATCCCCCAGACTCCGGTGCCCATGTAGAACAAGTACGCCAAGCCGACGACCAATCCCTGCAGGAGCATGAAGCCGAAGAGGAAGAACGCCCACCACGCCTTGGGTGTGCGACCGCCGATGACGACGTCGGCGATTTTGTCGCCGAGGGTCACGGTGTCGTGGTTTCCGCCGAGCAGCCCTTCCGGGTGCGGGGCGTACAACTCGTTGGAATAAGGGCCGCGGACGGCCGGTTCGATCACGGTTGCCATATGCGGTCAGGCCCCCTGCGGCATGTTTTTGTTCGGGTTGCGGATCGCCGCGAGGTAGCTCGTCCGCGGCATCGTGTTCAATTCGGCGAGCAACCCGTAGTTGTGCGGCTCGGCTTTCACTTTGATAACATCGCTCTTCGGGTCGTTCAAGTCGCCGAAGGTGATGCACTGGCTCGGGCACGCCTGCTGGCACGCCGTGAGGATTTCGCCGTCGAAAATCTTCGGCCGGCCGTGGATGTCGCGCTCGCGGGCCGGTTTGCCGTCGGCGGTCGTCTTGGCCCACTCGCGCTCGGCTTCGATTTCGCCGTTGCGGATGCGCTGGACGCAGTAGGTGCATTTCTCCATGACGCCCCGGGTGCGGACGGTCACTTCCGGGTTGTTCAACAGCTTCAGCGAGCCGGTGTCGTAGTCGGTGTACTGGAGGAAGTTGAAGCGGCGGACTTTGTACGGGCAGTTGTTGCTGCAATACCGGGTGCCGACGCAGCGGTTGTAGACCATGTCGTTGAGGCCGTCGGCGCTGTGGACCGTCGCGCCGACGGGGCAGACGACTTCGCACGGGGCCTTCTCGCACTGCTGGCACGGCACCGGCTGGAAATGCGTGCGGATCGCGGCGGAATCTTTGATCTTCTCTTTGCGCTTCTCCGGGCCGATCTTGGCGGCGCCGAGTTCGTCGCTCATCGTGGCGTTGCCGGGGATGCTGAAGTAGCGGTCGATGCGGATCCAGTGCATGGCCCGGCCGCGCATCACTTGGTCTTTGCCGACGACGGGGATGTTGTTCTCGGCGACGCAGGCGAGCGTGCAGGCCCCGCAACCGGTACAGGAGCCGAGGTCGATGGCCATCCCCCAGCGGCGGTACGACTTCGTCGCTTCTTCGCGATCCACCGTGATGGGGTTGACGAGATAGAGGCTGAGTTTCTTCAGGCGGGCGTCGTGGGCTTTGTGGTCGTGCTCCGCGCCGCCGTGGTCGCCGTGATCGTGGGCGTGCGGGTGTTTCAGCCCGTTGAGTTCGAAGTTCTCGATCGTCCCCGGCGTCAGCATCCGGATCTCTTCGAACTCGGCCGCGGACGTCGGCGGGATCTGCGCGAAGTCTTCGTCGTTCTTGTATTGCTCGATGCTGGCGTGCCGAACCGGCCTGCGCGATTCCATCGCGGCGTGGGCCCCGGCGATGGCGAGCGTGTGGCGTTCGCCGGTGCGGCGCATCTCGGGGACGGCGGCGTTCCAAAGGGCATCGGTCGCCCGCAGTTTGTAGCTGGCGAAGCCGCGTTTGTCGCCGACCTTCCCGGCCCGCTCGCGCCCGAGGCCCAAGTGCAGCACCACGACGTTGTCGGCCATGCCGGGCTGGACGTGGACCGCGACTTTCAGCTTCCGCCCGCCGACGGTGAGTTCGGCGATGTCGGTTTCGGTCGAGCCCCGTTCGCCGCCGGTCCACGCGAAGTTCTGGGTGAACTTCAACTCGTCCGCCGTCCTCGGCGAGACCATCGCGGCGTTGTCCCACGTCAAGTTCGTGACCGGCTTCGGCAGCTCTTGCAGCCAGCCGTTGTTCGCCTGCTTGCCGTCGTACAGCACCGGGTCGGGCCGAAATTGGATTTCGAGTTTGTCGATGGCGGGTTGGGTGAAGCCCGGCGCCGCGAGTTTGTCGAGCTTCACCGCGCCAAGGTCCGTGACTTTGGCGACGGGGAAATCGACCTTCGTCTGCGCGAGGACGCCATCGCGAACGGCCCGTTCCCAATACTGGGGGAAGGTCGGCGTTTCGCCCGTGATTTTCTTATCGTTGAAGAACTTCTCCCACGTCTCTTTGACGAGGGCTTGGCCTTCGGTGTTGCCGAATTCGATCGCGGCCGCGACGATCTCGATCAGGCTCTTACCCCGGTAGAGCGGGGCGATCAGCGGTTGCTGGATGCAGGCCGTGCCGTCGTGGCCGCGGACGTCTCCCCACGCTTCGAGGAAGTGGGCCGCGTTGATGTGCCACGTCGCCAGCGGCGTCGCCGATTCGTCGAGCGAAAGGCCGTGGTGGATCACCGACCCGGTCTTCAGCGATTTGACCGCTTCGATGGCCTTGCCGAACTCGAGATCGACCGGGGCATCGTACACCGGGTTGACGCCGGACATCAGCAAGGTGTGGACTTTCCCAACCTTCATGTCCGCGACGAGGGCTTTGAATTCCTCGGCGGCATCGGCGTTCGGCTGGGCCGTCGGCGGGGCGATGTACTTGAGCGGCGCGTGCTCGGCGTCGAGCTTGCGGTTGATCGCTGCCGCGAGGATGTGCACGGCCGGGGATTGGTGTTCCCCCGCGATCACGACCGCGTGCATGCGGTGGGCGACCAAATCGGCTGCGAGCGGTTTGATCCAAGCGAGGACCTCCGCCGCGAGGCCGGCGCTGGCGGTCACGCCGTCGACCTTCAGTTCCGCAGCGAGGGCGCGGGCGAACAATTCGACATGACTCGGCTTCAACGGCAGGCGGTGATCGGCGATGGCCCCGGTCCCGGTGAGGGCCCCTTCGACGACGTAGAGGCGGTTCATCCCCTCGGTCGCTTCGACGACGATTTCCTCCCATTTGGGGTGGAAATGGGCGGTCGACTTCGGGTTGGCTTTGTGATCCTTTTCTTCGAGTTCGTGCGTCGCATCGACGGTGCTGACCTTGCGCCGGCTCCCGAAATCGCGGGCGTAGCGGATGCTGCCGGGGCCGTTGAGGAAGTCGGCGTCGAGGGACAGCACGACATCGGCCGCTTCGAAGTCGTACAAGGGCACCAGCGGCTTGCCGAAGGCGGCGAGCAAGCCCTTGCGGGAGTTCGCGCTGCCGATCGGTTCGTACTGGATCCACTTGGCGGCCGGGTAGCGCCTGAGGAACTCGTCCATCAACCGAATCAGCGTCGGCGAGGTCGTCGGTTCCGTTAGCATGCGGATACCATCGCCACGCTCGGGGAGCAGCCTGTCGGCTTGGCGGGTCAACGCGTCTTTGAACGCCGCGATGGCTTTGTCCGGGGTCGTGGCGGTTTCGCCCATCCGGCAGGCTTGCGAGCGCTCGGGATCGTAGAAGGACAGCGGCGCCGCGAGGGCTTGAAGATCGATGCCGCCCCGGCTGCTCGGGTGGTTCGGGTTCCCCTCGCACTTGATCGGCCGGCCTTCGACGCTCTTGACAAGCAATCCGAGACCGAGGCCACCGGCTTGCGGCATCGCGGTGGCGAAGAACAGCGGGACACCGGGAAGGATTTGATCGGGCTGATGGACGTACGGGATCGCCTTACGCTGCGAGGCGGGCTTCAACGACGGATTGCAACCGGCGGCTCCGGCGAGGGCCACGGAGGCCCCCATCAGCGTGAGGAATTGCCGGCGGCTGACGGGGTCGACCCATTCGGCCGCGTCTTCCGGGAATTCGTTCTGGACCATCTCGCGGAACTGCGGCGTGTCCATCCAAAGATCGACCGATTGCCAGAACTCGGGTTCGGCGACGGCGGTCGTGCTCGCGTGTTCAGGGGGCATTCGCTAATCCTCAATGTCTCGGTCGCGGCGCGACGGTCCAGCTTAGCGGTGGCAGATGGAACAATTCGTGATCACGCTCGCTTCGCGGATCATGTGCTTCTCTTTGAGTTCTTTGCCAAGGCTCGCCTGCGTGTGCGGTTGGCCGGTCAGCTTATTCTCCACATCCGACGGCTTGAATAGCATGTTGGTGATTTCGGAGGTCGGCCGAAGATTCTTCTCCGGGTTGCGGTGACAATCGAGGCACCACTCCATCAGCAGAGTCTTCGACTGATAAACGAGGTTCATCTGGTCGATTTGGCCGTGGCACGATACGCATCCGACCCCTTTGGCCACGTGAATACTGTGGTTGAAGTAGGTGTAGTGCGGCACGTTGTGGATCTTCGTCCACGCGATCGGTTTGCCCTTGCCGGCGGTGTAGCTCTCGCGGATCGGTTCGAGGATATTCGCCGACGTCCACATCTGCTGGTGGCAGTTCATGCAGGTTTTGGTCGGCGGGTAACCGGCCGAGGCCGATTTTTCGAACGACGTATGGCAATAGCGGCAGTCGATGCCGAGCTGCGAGACGTGGTGCTTATGGCTGAACGGCACCGGTTGTTCGACGACTTCGCGCGTGCCGGTGGTGTAATCGCTGCGGTAGAAGGCGGCGCCGGCGATGCCGCCGCCCGAAAGCAACAGCGGTAGACCCAGCAGGGTCACCCGGGCCAAGACGTTGAAACCTTTGGGAAACACTTGGGGCATGACCGCCTCCTCGATGCGTGAGCCGACGAATACCGACTACCGAAAGCGACGCGACCCGCTTCAGAGCAGAAAGGGCCACCGCGGGAGGATCCCGTCGAACACGAACTGCACAAACCGGTACGATGCGACCGCCATCCCGACGCCGGAGCCGCCGAAGAAGAGGCCGAGCCAAGCGAGGTGCTGGCCTTCTTTGCCGGCCCGCCACCCCAACGCGATGCTGACCAGCGCCATCGCGGTGGCCGCGGACGAGATCAAGATTCCGAAGGGGTACCACCAAAACACGAGACAACCCCACACTCCCAAGGTCATCGACGAGACGGCGATGGCACGGCGGGTCGTGTGCGTGATCGGCGTGACTTTTTGCGGAGCGAGGACCGCAGCGGGGGAGTGATCCATATTCGATTTCGCCGTCGGACGATGGTGTTCCGTTCCGTGTGGAAGAGCGTTTTAGAAGCTCGGCCCCATCTGGACACGGCAATCAACGCAAAAAGGATACCGAACGGTCTTCTACCCACACAATCTTGAACCGTCAGGGCTCGCGGTGCAATAACCCCCGGAACCCCGCATTTCCATTCCCGTGTTCGGGAATGCCAGCGGCACGAATTCCCATACCGTGGAATGCCGGCGATTCCCGATTGGCACTTCGGTTGCGGTACAATCCACAGTGGCCCCTTCCCGTCTCGCGGAGCATTCCATGTCGCATCGCTTTTGGATCGGGTTGACGCTGGCCGTTTTGTTTTTGACCCCGATCGCCCGCGCCGGAGAACCGGACAAGAAACCGACCAAAGAAGAATGGCAAGCGGTGGTCGATAAAGCCGTCGCGGCGCTCAAGAAAAACCAAGAAGACAACGGCGGTTGGAGCACCCAGAAAAACATCGGCGTCACCGGCATCGTGGCGAAAGCGCTGATCGATTGCGGCGTCGGGCCCGATGCCGAACCGACGGCCAAAGCTCTCAAATACATCGAGGGGCTGATCAACGAAAAAGACGGCCACATTTCCGGCGACAACCCGCGCGACGGACTGAAAAACTATGTGACGAGCGTCAACGTCATGGCCCTCGCCGCGGCTAAAAAAGACGACAAATACAAGAAAGTCATCGGCAACGCGGCGACGTTTTTGAAGAAACTCCAATGGGACGACGGCGAAGGGAAGAAGCCCGAAGACGAGTTCTACGGCGGCGCCGGCTACGACAGCAAATCCCGCCCCGACCTCAGCAACACGCAGTTCTTCATCGATGCCCTCAAAGACGCCGGCGTGGCGAAGGACGATGAAGCCTTCAAGAAAGTCGTCGTGTTCGTCAGCCGCTGCCAGAATCTCAAGAGCGAACAAAACGCGCTGCCGTGGGCCGGGAAGATCAACGACGGCAGTTTCATTTACAGCGCGGCCGGGGGCGGTTCGACCAAAACCAGCGACGAACCGGACGCCCCGCTGACGGGCTACGGCAGCATGACCTACGCCGGGGTGAAGAGCATGATTTACGCGGGGGTGGCCAAAGATGATCCGCGCGTGAAGGGGGCGCTGGCGTGGCTCCGGAAAAATTACACGGTCGAAGCGAATCCGGGGATGCCCCCGCAGCTCGCGGCCCGCGGCCTGTTTTACTACTACCACACGATGGCCAAGACCCTCGATCTGATCGGCGAAGACGAATTCCTCGACGACAAAGGGGCCAAGCACGACTGGCGCACCGATTTGTTCCGCGCGATCGAAAAGAAGCAAACGAAAGACGGCACTTGGACCAACCCGACCGACCGCTGGATGGAAGGCGACCCGAACCTCGTCTCGGGATATGTGCTGATGGCCCTGAGCTACTGCAAACCGAAGTGAATCGTCCGGTCTAAGTTTTCGTCAGCGGGACGAATCGCCGCAGGAAGGTGACCGAGGCTCGGACGTCGCCCAGCCGGTTCTCCCCGGCCGTGCGTTCGACGCACAAAAACCCGCGGTACTCCACCGATTCCAGCGTCGCGGCGATGCTCAGCCAATCGAGGTCGCCGGCGCCGACGGGCACTTCCACCGGCCCGGCGCTCGCGCTCGTCCGCTGGGCATCGCGGGCGTGGATGTGCTTCACGAACTCGGCCAGCGCCCCGAGGCTCGCCATCGGATCGTAGCCGTTCATCAGGTAGTTCGCGGGGTCGAAATTGGCCCCGAGCGTGCCGCTGCGGAAGCTGTCGAGGTACGCCTTCAACGCCGTCCCGGAATCGAGCCCGCCGTCGAGACCGAGCCACGTCCCCATGCGGTCGCCGCGATGGCCGAGTTCCGTCAGAGTTTCGCGAAGGGTCGCACTCTTCGGCGGCGGCCCGCTGAAGAAGAGGTGCGCCTTCGGCGCGTCGTCGGCCTCGGGTTCCACCGGCATTTCCGCCGGGATCTTCGGCATCGGCAGGATTAACTTCTTCGCGCCTAGATCGTAGGCGAGTTGCATCGCCTTCGTCACGTGGTCGAGGCGCTCCTCTTGGAACTCGAACGAGTCGAGCCCTTTCCGCAACGGGCAGTGCAACGCCGTCAGTTCGAGATTGAGCGACCGCAATTGCGTCCGGAAATCGCGGCGGGCCGTCGCCCCGAGGTTCTCCGGCGCGAGTTGCCCCCCGGCGTCCAGTTGGACCCCCTGCACACTCATCTTCGCCGCTTCGAACAGCGCCGCCCGCAACGGCAACCCGAGCGATTCGAGCACGAGCCCGACTTTGAGATGGAGATCATTCATCCGTTCGTTCTATGCGGTACGGAGTTCTGCAGCTCGATTCTGGCACCGGGCCGACTTTCTGGCTGATTGCTGAAGACTGATCGCTGACAACTTTCGCTTTTGTCAAACGTTGAAAGTCGAAACAGCGTTCGGCAATCAGCGGAGGAGCGATCACCAAAAAGACGACTTTCCTTTTCGAACTTCCCTCCCAATCCAATCTGCCGTGGCATGCCGGCGGGGACGCGGATATCGTCGGAAATCGACCCCACCGCGCCGGAGGATTGCATGGTTCCGAATCTCGCCTTGTATCTCGTTCTGATTTCGGAAGTGTTCGCCCCGCCTCGCCGGTTGGCGGATTTGAAATACACCGTGCGGCCGGTCGCCATGATCCAGAACGACGCCAACCCGAATGCGTCGGATCGGGAAGTCGTGGGGGTCGAACAGCTTTGGGCCGAACTCGAAGCCGAGCAAGAAAGCCGGGGGGAATCGTGCGTGCAATCGTACCAGTATCGGGAACGAGTCGCGGCCGCCCGCCTCCGACTGGCTCGCTATCGCGCGGAGTTCGAGGAGATCGGTGCTCCCGCGAAACGAGTACCGGTACGCTTGCAGATGGAAATGATGAGCATCCAGGACGAATTGCAAAAGATCCTCAATACCAGGAGATGACACGACCCGAGGCTCGACACCGCCTGGCTCGCTAGACTATCCCGCACGGTTGTATTCTCCGGCGGATGATCCATGTCCAAAACCTCGCTCCTCGTCGTCAACGGTGCCACGGCCACCTTCGATTGCTCCTTCGGCCGCGGTTGCATCGGGCTCTGCTGCCAACACGGCGAGCCGAGCGTGACCCCGACCGAGTACGCCCGCATCCGCGACAACATGGACAAAGTCATTCCCCACCTGCGCCCCGAGGCCGCGGAGTCGCTGAAATCGCGGGATTTCATTGGCGACGAGATCAAACTCGGGAACCCGATGGTGCGCGTCGTCGACGGCTGGTGCCTCTTCTTCAACGAAGGCTGCGTGCTGCACAAGGTCGGCGCCGCCGAGGGCGACTTCGGCAAGTACAAACCGATCCAATGCACGATGTTCCCGCTGGAACCCAACGGCGACGGCAGTTGGTACGTCCGCCAATGGCACCACGAAGACGAGCAGTGGAACGACCTCTTCTGCTTGAACCCCGCCAACACCGCGAAGCTCGCCGTCGACACGATGGCCCCGGAACTCGCCGTCGCCGAGGCACTGGGACCCGATTTCGCCTGGGAGTGACCCTGGGGGACGTGGATGGATGAATGGCGCATCGGCCGTGATGCAAAGGGGCGCCGAAGCGGAGCGCGACTCGCTACCGGAAAACTTGGGACCTACAGGCAGTTTGATAGCGACCCAATCTCTCCGCTATGCGGATTCCGATGCGGAAGGTAACGCGGTCGGAAAGCCGTGCACGGTATCGGTCTTCACATTCCACCACGGGAACACGAATTTCTGACCGCATTTGCACGTGACGCTTTGGCCGATGTATTTGACCCCGCACTGGCTGGTTTTTTTGCATCCGGGGCATTCGCCCACCCACCGGCTTGTCGACATGTCGATGCCCGGCAAGTCGAATCCCGCGACCATGCCGAGCGGGATGTCCTCCGAGCAAATCGTTGCGAGGGTCGTCTTGTTGATGACCTCGGCCCGGGTCAGACGATCCGATTGCAGCGAAATCGTTTGCTCGTAGACGTTTCGCACGAACCGGGCATTCCCAAACCGCTCGTCGCGCTGGAGGTGTGCGGCCGTGAATAGCAGAAAAGCTTTTGCGCAAGCCGTTGCGGTGAGCGCATATTCCGAAGCTTTACAGAATTTCTCAAAGATGTGGCATAACTCAGGAACCGAGTAATCCTCGAAGTTTATGAACCGCGTGAAGCGGCTTTCCAACCCGGGGTTCGTTTTTAGGAACGTCTTCATCGGGGCCGGATAGCCCGCCGCGATCACGATGAGCCGATCCCGGTGATCTTCCATCCGCTTGAGTAGCGTGTTGATGGCCTCGTCACCGTAGAGCTGGTTTCACAACCCTGTCAACTGCTGTAATTTGTGGGCATTTTTTGGGTTGTGAAACCAGCTCTAGGAATCGCCAAAGCCATATTTCTCGGTATCGCCCGCGAGTGTATACGCTTCATCGATGAATAGAACACCGTCTAGAGCTGACTTAATAACCTCGCTCGATTTTAGCGCCGTCTGTCCAGAGAATCCGCCAACAAAATTGGACCGATCGCACTCCACAACTTTTGTGGATTTCAGTATGCCGAAGCCGAAGAGGATCTTAGTCCTACAGTTGTATTTGCTATACTAACCCCGCCAAGGAGTTGAGGCGGGGGCGAGCCATGTCAAGACGACCGGACCGGGGTGATGTCGAGCGTT
>JAYSYN010000016.1:0-7835 GCA_043727575.1 Fimbriiglobus sp. | reverse complement strand
GGAAACTACTTTTCGCGGAGCGAAAAGCGACTGTCTGAATAACTTTTCTGACGGCTCACCGCGTGGGAGGCGCGGGCTCGCGGAGGTTCAGCCGTGGGCCTTGAACCGGGGTCAGTCCGAGATTCGGCTTCGTGTCGTGCAGGTTCATCGGCTGCGACGCGTGTTTCAAATCGACGATGTTGTCGGCCGAATCGTGGCGGAGGCGCCCGTCGGCCATCTCGTACACGCAATCGGCATACGGCAGCAAGCGGGGGTCGTGCGTGACGACCAATACCGTCGCGCCGCCTTCGCGGGCCACGTCGTTCAACAATTCGATGACTTGTTGGCCGTTTTCCCAGTCGAGGGCGCTAGTCGGTTCATCGGCGAAAAGGAAACTCGGATTCTTGACGAGTGCCCGGCCGATGGCGACGCGTTGCTTTTCGCCGCCGGACAGTTCCAACGGACGCAAATTCAGCTTCTTGCTCAGGCCGAGTTGACAAAGGACTTTCTCGGAGCGGAGGCGCGCTTCGCGTTTCGAGCAGCCCTCGCCCCAACGGAGTACGATCTCGAGTTGTTGGCGGGCCGTCAAAGCCGGAAAAAGGTTGTAACCTTGGAAGACGTAACTGCAATGCCGCAGGCGGAAGCGTTCGAGTTCTTGTTCCGTCATGCGCCAAAGATCTTCGCCGAGGGCTTGCACGCGGCCGCCGTCGGGGCGGAGCAGGGCGGACAGTACTGCGAGGAGGGTCGATTTGCCGCTGCCGCTTGGGCCCATGAGCAGGTTCATCTCGCTGCGGCGCAAATCGAGCGAGACGTTGTTGATGGCGAAAGTTTTGCCTTCGCCCGTGCCGAAGCAACGCAGGAGTTCCATCCCTTGCAGAGTCGGTCCGGACCGGACGATCACCGCCGGGGCCCGGGAGCTTTCGGCTCGGAATGTTCGCGGGGCGGATTTGCCCTCGGCGAACATCGCTCCGACGTGCGGTGAGTTGGACGACAACTGCGGCATGGTGGCTCCTGGTGTGGTTGTTGTGTGGGGGGCGTTCCGGGACATCGCGGCAGTGGCGGAGTTGCTTCCTTTCGGGTGCCTGCTCGTGGGGTACTGGGTACTATCGGCGGTTGATCCGTGCAAATCGAACGCGTTCCGCCGAATATTGTGCGCGGTGCAACCTATCCAATATCAGAATTTAGCCCGCGATCGGCCAACGGAACGAGCGGAATTGGCGGATTTTCCAATTTGCCCAACTTGCCGCGTACTTCTGGGACAACTCGCGCGACTCGTCGGAAAATCTCAGAGGCGAGGGAATTGTCGCTCCTTCCGGGGATGAGGATGTTCCCGAATGCAAACCCGCAGTTGCCCCCAAATAATCGTCAAACTTTCGGAAATTTCGTTTTCAGCTCGGCCGTTCCGTCCGGCAGCGGCACTTTTTCGTAATCGCCGAACAGATTCGGGCTGTCTTGGACCAATAAGTCGAGCAAGACGTTCGCGAGTTTGCGGATTTCCGGCTCGGCGAACGCGCTGCCGCGTTGTTCGAGAAAATGTCGGAGGGCCCGGGCATTGGCCGTGACGGTGATTTTGGTCTCGGTGGCGTTGGGCAACACACTCCGGGCAGCTTGCCGGGCGGTTTTCCGCCGGGTCGTGCGATCCGCATCCGGGGGCACCATCGCCGCGGCGGCCGCCGTCGGATCGGCGAGTTTTTCGTTCAGCCTTTCGGCCAGCTTCACGTAGGCCCCGTGGGCGTGGGCGATCGCATCGGTCCAAATCGCGTGCAACTCCGGATCGTCGGCGATGATGTCGGGCTCGACGTACTCGGCCACGGATTCGTCCACGTAGCGCTGGCTGAGTTGCGAGTACGCCCAACCGGCGCGGTGCCGGACGAGTTCGTGCGTCAAACTCCGGCTGACCCCGGTGATCAACAGCGTCCAGACGGCGTGCTCGAAGACCGAACCGTGGCCCACCTCTTTGATGTGCGTGAGGTAAGCTTGATTGCCGCCGGGACGCGGTTTGGCGAAGCTCATGTAGCAGACCCGGCCCGCCGATTCGGTGACGACCTCCGACGCGACCGAACTGTCGCTGGTCCACGAGACGCCGTGATCGTGGAGGAAGCGGTCGAGTTCCCCCGGCACCAGCGTCTGTTTGCTCAGCAAATAGACGGTCGGTTTGCGGAGTATTTTGATTTCGGCGGGCGTCGAACTCGGCATGCTCGGGTCAACCTCGGGTGAATCGGACGGGCATTTTTTCAATTTATTGACTGAGGCGTGGGCTGGCCCGCCGCCACCGGCACAATTGGTCCCACCCGGAGGACGGGGGACTGTGGGACGACACTTCCGGCTTTGCCGGTTCGGAATTCGCGGAAACCGGGGTATAGTTGGGTTGTGAGAAATTTGACTCCAGTTCGACGGTTCCTTCTGGTGGCCACAGTCGTGGCCGGCTTGCTCGTCGGCGGTCCGCACAATGGATTCGCCCAGCCGACGCCCACTGCGGAACCCACCAAAGCGGCGGCGATCAAACTGCCGGATGGCACGGTCGTGTTCTGGACGAAAAATCCGGACGAGGCGAACCCGGCGGTCGAAGGGGTCGTGCTCACCCCGCAAGAGTACAAGGCGTTGGTGGAACAAGCGGAATTGGCCAAGAAGGCCAAACCGCAGGCGCCGAGTTCCGTCGCCATCCGAGGGAAAATTGAGCCGCGTGGCGAACGCCTCGTCGCGGCGCTGACTCTGACCTATTCCTTCCGGACGACGCAGCCGCGCACGCTTCTGATCCTCGGCTGCCAGCGGAGCGTGTTGGTCGCCGCGAAAACCGGCCAAGGGAAGTTACCGATCCTCAATCCGCCCGGCGACGACGGGTTGACCCTCCTCGCCGACGCCGCGGGGGAACAGACGCTGACGCTCGACGTCGAGATCCCCATTGCGGCGCGGGGAACCAAGAATGAGATCGGTTTCGACATCGGTTTGCCCCGCGCGGCCATCACCACCTTGAAACTCGACGCGGGCCCGGCCGCCGGGATCAAAGCCGTCGCGCTCGGCACGCGGGTGTCCGAGGTGGCGTCACTCCTTCCGGTACGCCCCACCGAGGCGAAGCGATTCTCGGTCTCGGTCGAGCAACTCGTGGCCAAGCCGATCCCGTTGGGCGCCACCGATCTGCTCGAATTCACGTGGGAGCCGCTCATCCCGACATCGCCGAGCGCCGCGGCGCTGCCGACCGTCGCGAGCGAGCTGACCGTGAAAGTGGAAGAATCGCAAATCGAAACCGTGGCCAAGTTGAAGCTGCGCGGCGCCCTCAAAGAATGGCCCTTGCAACTGCCGGCGGGGTCGGATGTGACCGTCGAACGCGCGCCCGCGCCCGGGGCCGCCCCGACGGCCCAACCGGAACCGATGCCGCCGACGGTCGTCCGGCCCAGCGACGCCAACAAGCCGGTCTGGGTCATCCGTACCCCCGGCGAGAATTCGGATGCGGAATGGCTCGTCACGGCGACGCACCGCGCCCCGCGGCCGAAGCCCGGCGATCCCAGATTCCGAGGGCCGTACTCAGTCGGACCGTACGCCCTCGGGGTCAACACGAAGCAATCGGGTCGGATCAACGTGTTCGCCGGCCCGACCGTGCGCTTGAGTTTCAAGCCGCTCCCCGAATTTCGCCGCCTCGACCTCCCCGCGGCGGCGGCGGACGATCACATCGCCCAGTTCGCCTTCGCGGCATTGGCCCCGCTCCCGCCGAACGGGCGGGCGGGCGCGTGGTTCGAAATCGACGCCCGCGTCGCCCCGACTGCCATCCGGGCCAAGTCGAGTCACCAATTGAAACTAACGCCCGGCGGTTGGCGGTTGGAAACGACGGTCCGCATCGTCCCGCCGCCCCGCGGGGAACTGGAACAGGTCGCCGTGGAAATCCCCGAAGGTTGGTCGGCGCTCGAAGCCTCCCCGGAAGAATTGGTCGAGAGCATTCACATCGTGAAGGACGGTTCGCCGCGGCTCTGGGGTATCCGATTCCACACGGCTCAGAAATCGGCGTTCACCGTCAAGCTGCTGGCGACGTTCCCGCTGCCGATCCAGTCGGGAGCACCGGAAGATCGCGAATCGAAACTGGCGCTGGCCTTGCCGAGGTTCCCGCAGGCCGACGAACGCGAAACGATCCTCGCGGCGACCGTGCCGGATGGCTTCGAACTCCGCGGCAACGCCTCGTTGTGGGAAGGGGGCCAACCCTCCGCCGCCGGCGATCCGTTGACTTCGCCGACCGGGGGTGCGAATCGGGCGGCCATCACCGCCGTCGGCGGGACTTTCGACCGGGCCGTCGCCCGCGTCGAGTTGAGCTGGCAAACGCACCGCCCCGCCCTCGCCGTCGAGAACCGGGTCGATGTTTCGCTGCAACCGCGGCAATTGTTCATCCAACAGGTATTGAAGTTCAAACCGAGTCAAGACGACCGCCGGACGATTCTGCTCCGTGGCCCCGAACAGCTCCTCGGGTTGCAGTCCGTGCCCGCGCTCGACCCCGTCGGGCCGGGGCGTTGGGAGTTCCGCCCGAATGCGGAACCGGGCAAGGAATTCACCCTGACCGTCGCGTTCGCCCTGCGGTTGGCGAACCCCGAGGCCGACCCGGCCGTGCTCTTGCTCTGGCCGGAATCGGCGACGCGGATCGACTCGGTCCTGCGCCTCTGGGGCGGGGGCACCGGGCGGCGGGTCGAGAAGTACGCGGGGGATTGGCGCGAACTCCCTTCCGAACCCGCCCCCGACCGCGATGCGTTACCGCTGCTCACGCTGGCGGCATCGGGCGCGGGGGCGCCGCTGACGCTCGACCTGAGTGCGCTCGGCGATTCGGGGCTGCCCACCGTCTGGATCGAACGGGCGTACATCCGCGCCACCGTCGCCGAGTCCGGCCAGATGCTCCAAACGAAGCTCCTGCTCAAGCGCTGGCTCGGATCGAGTTTGGAACTCGAATTGCCGCGGGTCGAAAATCTCGAAGTGTGGATCGAAGGGAGGCCGGTTGAAGCGATCCCGCAGTCGGCCGGCGCCGATTCGACGGAACCTTGGTTGCTGACGGTGCCATTGCCGGAATCGAAACCGAACAAGCCGCTGGTCGTGGAACTCCGCTACCGGACGGCGACCGCGAAAACGAACTACCGGGAACGGCTCTGCGCGCCGCCGAAGATCCGCGGGGCGGTGTACCGGACGCCCGTCCGGTGGCTGCTGGCGACCGATTCCGATCGGATGGCGTTTATCGCTTCGGGCCGTTGGGATCCGGAGTTCCGCTGGGCGCGGCGCGGATTCGGCTTCGCCCCGACGGCGGCCGAATCCCCTCAAGAATTGGATACGTGGCTGACCGCCGGCACGGAAACCGAGTCGGGTGAACCGTACCCGTGGTTGCGCACCGGCGGCGACGCGATCGCCGGGAGGCAATCCGATCCGCAGCCCGTCCCCGTGATGTTGATCCCCAAGTCCGCGTGGATCGCGGGATGGTCGACGGCGGTATTCGCGATCGGTTGGGCTGTGTCCCGACTCCGCAAGCGGAGGCTCGGCGTCGCGCTCGCATCGACCGGCGTCGGTCTCGCCCTCGCCGGAGCCCTCGCCCCGCAGGGGTTGGCCCAAGTGCTCTCGGCCGCGCCGCTCGGCGCGGCGGCGCTCGCGCTGACTTTGGCGGCCGGTTTCGCCCGGCGCTTCTACCGCCTCCGCTCCGTCGAGCGGTTGCCCGGATTCAGCCGCGAACGCCAGCGTCCGACGTCGGTGCGGGCCACCGAGATACCGGCCGCAGACCCCGAGAGCGGCCAACGCCCTTCGCGCAGTCCGGCCGCCGCGGCCCAACCCCGCAGCGGTGCGGGGAGTATCGCCCCGCCCGTTTCGATGGGAGGTTGACCGTGTTCCCGCGACGCTACCTCTGCGTCGTCGCAGCCGGCTTGCTTTTGAGCGCCGGGGCGGCGGCTCTCCCGGGTCGACCGCGCGGCACCCCGGTGCATGCGGCCGCGCTCGGGGGGACCGCGTTGACCCCGGATGCGGACCCTCTCCCCGATCCTTTTTCGATCCAACGCGTCTTTATGCAGGCCGAGCGACTCGAGCGATTGAAACCGGAAATTGCCAAAGGGACGTACCGTTCGCTCACGAAGGTCGAGTTCGAGGCGAAGGTACAAGCGGCGGCGCGCGAACGGATCGCGGCGCAAAACCCCCCGCGCCTGCTCGAGGCGACTTACCGGGCTTCCGTCGAATCGGGGCGCGTGTCCGGCACGGCCGATTGGACGCTGGGGCACCCGTCGAACACCGGCGGGGCGATGGCGATCGACCCTCTTCCGGGTGCGATCCAATCGCCCAAATGGAACGACGGATCGACGCCGATCTTGTACCGGAGCTCGGCCGCCGGCAGACCGCAGGCGCCGACCCACCTCTGGGTGGAGGGCCCTTCGCAAAGTCGCTTCGAGTTCCAATGGTCGACCCGAATCGTGGAACAGCCGGACGAAGAGCGTTGTGCGTTGACTTTTCCAGCGTCCCCGATTGCCTCGCTCGAACTGACTTTGGACGCGGCCCGAATTCCCAGGCTCGATGCGCCGGGGGCGTTGCTCACGGGTCCGTTTCCCGCCGCAACGGGGGACAAGCGACTTTGGAAGGTGGCTTTCGGCGGCCGGACGCAACTGGATTTGGCCTTCCGTAAAGGGCCGACCACCGAGGTTTTCAAAGCCGCTGTCGAAGCGACCTGCGCCGCGAGTTGGAAACTGCTCCGCGCCGAAACCGAGGGCCGGTTCGATATCGCCCTCCGGCCGACGCGAGAGGGTAGCCGGCAAAGGATTTTCCGGGTCGAGCCCGGATTGCAGATCGCGGGCGTCACCGGGGCGGCGGTCGAAAGTTGGCACTGGGAGGGGGGATCGCCCACTCGGGAATTGACCGTCCGCTTTCGCGATGACGCGCAGGCGGCCCGATTCGCCATCGCCGTGCGGGCGCCGGCCGCGCTCGCATCGGGGAGTTGGACCCCGCCCCAAATCCGGCTCGCCGACGGTTTCACCCGCGGGGAGACCATCGAAATTCTACTCGCTCCGGAATGCAAACTGGACGGCTGGCAACCGGGGGATTATCGGATCGGCTCGACTTCGACGGCGCCGGATCATTCGACGAAACTCGAATTCGTCCCGGCCTTCGCGGCGACCGAGGGCCGGTTCGACCGACGGCCGCCGACGATCCGCATCCGCGCGAGCGATCGCGAATTCACGACGGTGGAAACACTCGATTGGCAATTGGAACCGGGCCGGTCGAAGGTCGCGTTGACCTGCGTGGCCACGGTCGTCCGTGGCCCGATTCCGAGCTTCGCGTTCCGAGCTCCGGCCGGATATCTTTTGGTAAACGCCGCGATTTCGCCCGATGATCCGGGCGTCGCGTTCGGGGTTCAACCGGGCTCGTCCAACGGATGGTTCGTCGAGCCGACCCGCGCCGTCGCGTCCGGATCGAGCCTCGAAATCCGTTTGGAGTTCCGTTCGGTCGACGCGGCGATCCCGCCCGATTTCGACCGGTCGGATCTCGGCCGGCTCGTGCCGATTCCCAAAATCGTGCCCGTCGGCGCGGCGCAGCGCTGGGGTTCGATCTCCGTTCGCCCCGCAGGCGGGGTCAAAGTGACCCCGGCCGGTTCGGACGCGAACGCCGTGCCCCCGGTGGGTGAATCGGGCTACACGTGGAGCTTTCGCGGTCGCGAATCCGACGTCGAAGTTTACGTGACGCGCGCGAAGTTGGCGATTTCGGCGGTCTCGGAAACTTCGCTGACCGGGACGGCCTCGCTCTGGCGAATCGCTTCGACACTGCGGGGGCGGGCCGGAGGCGCCCCCTTGAAATCGCTGCTCGTTTGGGTCCCCGGCGCGACCGCGAGTTGGACACTCGAACCGGGGGCCGTGGCGAACCGC
>JAYSYN010000015.1:0-23416 GCA_043727575.1 Fimbriiglobus sp. | reverse complement strand
GCCAGAGCGGGAAGGCCCCGGCGAAGTGCTCGATGAGGATGCCGCAGAATCGCTCCAAGCTGCCGAATGGGGCGCGGTGCAGCATGACGGGGCGGTGCATCTTGTTGTCCGGGCCGACGTACTCCAGATCGAAGCGCGCCGGCAGGTTGTAGTCGAGTTGCACGGTGCCGAGCTGCCATTCGCGGCCGATGCAATCCTTCACGATGAAGTCGATCTTCGGCCCGTAGAAGGCCGCCTCGCCGACGCCGACGGTGAAGTTCAATCCCGGCGTCGATTCGACGATGGTCTTTAGCGTCGCCTCGGCCTGCATCCACTGCGCGGGTTCGCCGACGTACTTCGAGCTTTCGGGATCGCGGACACTCACGCGCACCCGGTAGTCGTTCAAACCGAGGGTGCGCAGAACCAGCAGCACCAGGTCGATTTCGCTGCGGAGTTCGCCTTCGACCTGTTCCGGGGTGACGAAGAGGTGGGCGTCGTCTTGGGTGAAGCCGCGGACGCGCGTCATGCCGCCGAGTTCGCCACTCTGTTCGAAGCGGTAGACGGTGCCGAACTCCGCGAGCTTCAACGGCAGGTCGCGGTAGCTGTGAGGCGTCGCCTTGTAAATCTGGATGTGGTGCGGGCAATTCATCGGCTTCAGCAAGTAACCTTCCTGCCCGCTCATCCAGTTCTTCAGCAGCGCTTTCTTCTCGTCGACATCGGTGAGCTTCGGGTACTCTAGCCAAAGCGCGCGGGCGTCGAGCGCGATCTGCCCCCAGGTATGGCGCGGGTAGTCGTCCTCACCCGAAGGGAACTCCCCTTCGCTGACGCTCTCGATCAATTTCAGAAACGCCGCTTCGCGCACCGGAGTGAGATGCTTCTTCTCGAGCAGCGTGAACCAAGTTTCGACTGTCTGCACGACGGGGTTGAAGTACATCGGCGGGAACTGCGCATCGGCGTAGTAGGGGAAGTGCCCGCTGGTGCGGTACATGTTCAAGTTGCCGATGTGCGGGGTGTACACGGGCTGGTAGCCGCGCTGCACGAGTTCCCCGCGGATGAAAGTTTCGAGCGAGTAGCGCAGCGTCGCCCCCTTGGGCATCCACAGGATCATCCCCTGCCCGGCCGTTTGGCTGATCGTGAACAGTTTCAACTGCTTGCCTAGCACGCGGTGGTCGCGCTTCTTCGCTTCTTCGATCTGCCGCAGGTGGGCGTCGAGCGCTTTCTGATCGAAGAAGGCGGTGCCGTAGAGTCGCTGGAGTTGCTCGCGGTTGGCGTCGTTCTTCCAGTAGGCCCCGGCGATGCTCAGCAGCTTGAACGCGCCGACCTTGCCCGCGTGCGGGATGTGCGGCCCCCGGCAGAGGTCGATGAACTCGCCCTGCCGGTAGAAGCTGACGGTCTCGTGATCCTTCAACCCCTCTTCGATGTGCTCGACCTTCAACTTCTGCTTGAGGTCGCGGACGAGTTCCTTCCCCTCCGCGTTGGGGCGTTCGAAGCGCTCGAACGGCTCCGCGAGATCGACGATCTTCTTCATCTCGGCTTCGATCTTCGGGAAGTCGGCCTCCGTGATCGGCGTCGGACTGTCGATGTCGTAGTAGAAGCCGGTTTCGGTGACGGGGCCGAAGGCGAGTTGCGTGCCGGGGAAGAGCCGCATGACGGCCCGCGCCATGATGTGCGCGCTGCTGTGCCGCAGGACCTCGAGCGCTTCGGGATTCTTGTTGGTTAGCAATTCGAAGCTGGCGTCGGCCTCCAACTCCCGGTCGAGATCGACGATCTCCCCGTTGACCTTCGCGGCGATGGCCGCGGCGGCCAAGCGAGCACCGATGCCCTCGGCCACTTCCCGCGGCCGGGTACCCGGGGCGACTTCGCGGATCGACCCGTCGGGGAGTTTCAACTTCAACATGCCGGCGCTCCTGCGGTCCCGGATTGGGACCCGACGGATCAGTTTATCGGGAGCCGCCGGAAAAGCATGGAACCGCGGAGGAGCGGAGTCGCTAAAATGACGGCTCCGGCGGGATGGCGTATGACTTCGTTTTCCCTTTCCGACACTGCCCACCCACCCCCGGCCAGAAAGCACATTCCAGCCAAGAAAGCGACCAACTCTTCGGAATGACCAAGCCCCCGTAAGACCTACGGCGAGGGTAAAAACGGCTTCCCGCGCAAAAAGCCTGGCCGGTGACGTGACTTGCCCTACAGAGTTCGGCGACCGCGGTTCAATCCGGATTGCCACCGTCTCCCCGCCGGCGCGGGTGGAGAACGCCGGCAGGACGGCGTCGGCGGAGTAACTGAGGAACCGCACCGAGCCATCGGCGAAAGCGAAGTTGGCTCCGCCGGGATGGAGGCTCCAGAAATGGAAGGTGTCGCACGGGTTTTTGAGAGAGGGGCGGAGAGCGATACAGCTGGCTTACAATCCAGTCGGAGTGGATTCAAAAGCCATCAATGCGACAAGGCGAGCCGCCATCGGCTCGCTGTTCAAGGCCTTATAGAACGGTAACCACTCGGACAAAACTTTGGCGGAGACCTTGTGGTTGTTCAACAAAAGTCGGTCGGCAAAACGGTAATCGATTCCAAGCAACCTGCGAATGTGCCCTCGAACTGAGCAATTCATTTGGGCTAAAACCCAAATAGAATCGCAATGGGAAGGTCAGTAACATCCTCCCCATTGTCCGGATTCATAACGCTGCACCGTCGCCACCGCCGGGAACCGGCTTTTTAGGATTGGCGCCGGGTGGAATCTTTTTGCCGCCGCCGCTTTCGCCACCGATACCCATGGGAGGGCCACTCGGTGGGGGGACATACGATGCCGGAGTATCGTTTTCTTTGCCTCCACAGCCCGTCGAGGCGAGCGCGAGAAGCATGAGACACGCTACGGAGAGAAAAGGCGCCGGTAATTTCACGCGATGCTCCTTTCGGAAGCCGAGGATGCGAAAATCAATTCGCAGTGATCACATCGCCATCGGCCATACCGGCCATGGACTGCAAGGTGCGCCAATCTTGGGATGCGGGGTTGTTTGTGGTCGTACTGCCCGGACGAACACTGCGGACGGATCCATCGCCCATTGCGAATTGGACGATACCCGTATGGCGACTGTAGAACTGGTTCCAACCGACCACGTTTCCAGTCGGAATACCGCGACGCGTCGGCATCGGGTGGACATTCACCCAATTCCACTGAAAGTTTTGGGTTCCGGCGTTGATGTCGCCCACCCCTTCTCCGAACATGAGAGTGTTGCTCGTTCCGTCCGTGATCGCGACGATTGTCGTTTTGGAGCGATTGTTGAAAATCCCCGAGTGCGATCTGTCGTTGAAGCCGGGCCCGTATCGGGTCGAAGACGTCACAGCGCGGTCCCCGGCGGTACCCATCACACCGGTGTAGTTTGTTTTCGCGTAACCTTGGTCCGAAGAGTAGTAGTACCCCGTCATCAGTTCCGTACCGGAAGCGTAATACGCAAAAGTGTTGATCGGGCGGTTGTCTTGATCAGACGGACACATGTAGGCCTTGATTTTTACTTGTGCGGCGTTGTTCGACGAAGCGTAGCTCGTGTAGTCGTACTCGAATCCTTGGGCAGTCGGTACGCTTTCGTTGAACAAGTTCTGAGGGAACTGTCTGAAGAGGTTATCTTGTTCGATGTACGGCAAGATAGCCGTCATCGTGTTCATGCCCGTCGTGTAGTTGAGTGAAAAGCCCGACTCGTCGTAACCCACGTTGGGGGACTGACCGTAGTACCCGGGCGGCAAGATACCTCGTGCGCTCTCGTAGTTGTGCGCACCGAGAGCAATCTGTTTCAGGTTGTTGCTGCACTGCATGCGGGCGGCCGCTTCGCGGACTTTTTGCACGGCCGGCAGCAGCAGGCCGATGAGGATCGCGATGATCGCGATCACCACCAAGAGTTCGATCAGCGTGAAGCCACGCCGATTTGTTGGGCGAACGGAAACCACGTGAGCACCTCCCGAAGAAGACCAAGCCCATGACAGGGCGAAAATAAAGCCAGCGATGTGCCGGCAGGAACCGCGAAAGAGGATCGAAAAGTGAATCTGGTGTGATGAAAGCATCTTAGCAGACACACCACCACCCTATACAAGGGCAGTTCTCCGAATCTTCAAATTTTTAATTGCGCAGCGCCGGTGCCAATGGGTCACAATTTTGCCCCATCTGTGCACCCGGCTAGATGCTAAGTCTTTGCTCAACAACGCCTTGCGGTTTGCCAACAAATTGGCTATCGCAAGGTCGGCAGCTTCTATTGTCTCGGAAGCTTTGCTCATCATTCTGGCAGTATAGGTTGTTTTTCAGCGCATGTTGCACGAATTGAAGCAGCCGATTTGCGAGAAATCGGCCGCCTAAGGATGTCGGATCGCTGCCATTCCGGGTAACGCCATGTGGCGGTGGTCATTTCTTTCCGGCCGGTTTGGTCACTACGACATCGTAGTTCGTGGAGGCGCCTGCCACGTTCACATTCAGGCCAGACGTCGCCCAATTGCCGTACTTGAGATCGACAAGTGTATATTGCGCGTTGAAATCGCCACCGGCGGGTGCGTTGGCGGGTCCCCCGACTTGCAACTTGCCCCGCCCGGTCGCGCTGCCTTCCGGTGCCGCTTTGCCGCGACCGACCATCTCGTTCATCTTTTCTTCGAACTTGGGATCCATGGCGGACACGAGGATCTTCGCCGAACCGACGGGGACGTTTGAAATCTCGTACGTGCCATCCGGTTTGATTGGAGCATCGCAGACTAGGCCTGTCGAGGATTGTAAGGAGACGCTACCACTGGTGAGCGGGGCACCGTCGATGAGGACTTTGCCTTTGACGGTGCCGGTCGACGGTCCGCAACCGGCTGCGGCGAACGCGAGGCACGCCCCAACGAGGCATCGCCGCAAGTTGTAAGATGTAGGAAGCATGGGTGATGGAGCCTGGTTTAGGGTGTTTTTCAAACAAAATTGAGACCGGGACAACATCCCGGTCTCGGAGCCCGTTGCGGATCGACCGGAGTCGATCATGGAAGGTTGACGACTTCCCCACCGGCGACGCTGCCCATCAAGAGCGTCAATGGCTGCGCGGAATAGGTCATAAATCGAACGGAACCATCGCCCATCACAAAGTTCCCGCCTCCCGTGTGGAAGCTCCAGAAGTGGTTGCTATCTCCACCGCACGGTCCGGTTTTGAGGCCGGGCTTGAATACGCCCGGATAAATGCACCCGCTGTAGAAAGCGTACTGTTGGTTGAGCGACAACAACGAGTCGTAATCGCTGACGCTGTACCAACCCCAACCCAAATCACTGGACGGCGGCCGCTCGCCGATGGCGATCGTGTTGCTGGTACCATCGGTGATATCGGTGAGACGGATGTTGTTGTTCGAGGTGTTGGACACTTTGAAAAAGCCGTTCGAAGGACCGTTGTACTGGGCGTTGAAGGTGGCGTCGCTCCCGGTCGAGCCCAAGTAACTCGTCAAGCCCGCTTGGCCAGCCCGGAAGCCCGGGTTGACGTTGTCCGACGGACAGATGAAGGTTTTGGGCAGCTTGTCGTATTGGGCGAAGAAACCCGTGTACCAAGGAGTCGTGTACATCACCTTGGCCAAATTGTCCTGTTCGATGTAGGGCAGAATTTCGCACATCCAGCCGCGGTATGTCGTAGCGCCCGGGGCTGGAGTGATGTTCCCTCGCGCAGGGGGCAGGCGCTCGTAAGTGCTGTGGTAGTTGTGCAGACCGAGGCCGAGTTGCTTCAGGTTGTTGCTGCACTGCATTCGGGCGGCCGCCTCGCGGACTTTTTGCACGGCCGGCAGCAGCAGGCCGATGAGGATCGCGATAATCGCGATCACGACCAGGAGTTCGATGAGCGTGAAACCACGCCGGATCGAGGGTCGAACGGATAGCACAGTAGTACCTCCCCGAGAAGACCTGGCCCGTATTGGGCTAAAATAAAGTCGGCAATGTGCCGGCGGGAACCGCGTCTGTAAGAGTTGGCAGAAAATGAAGATTCAGTTAAGTGGGTGTTTTATCTGGCACAGCATCGTCCGATACAAGGGCAATTAACACATTCTTAATATTTTTCTGGTAAGCAGCGCCGGTGCCAATGGGTCGCAACTATGCGCTGCACGGGGTGTCATATTTATGTTAAGCCGTTTCCCGACAACATCTTGCGAATCGTTCACATTCTATCGTATACTTACAGAGTTCTCTTCCGTACCGAAAAACTTTTGCTCACAATTCTGGCACGGTCGGTCTGATTTCCAGACTCCTTGCCCGAAACTTAAGCAGACGACCGGTGAGAAATCGGCCGGTCGGTCGTCGCGGTTTGACTCCGGCTTAGAACCGGGATCCAGGTCCGTTGCGGTGCCAAATCGTCTTCCCGCAGATTTTTCCTGAACTGCACGATCCGGACAACCGATACCATTCCCAGACAAGGAATACCCGGACTGCCACGAGGGGAAGATACGATGACCAAGGGCCAATCCAAGCGGGGCATCGCCGTCGCCGCTCTGCTGATGACGCTGAGCGCCGGGTGTGTCCAACCGTGGGTCGCCACGCGCATGGAACAGAAGTACAATCACAAAAACGACTTCCGCGTGCCCCTGTTGCCGCCGATCCGCGACGGCTTCCCGGAACCGAAGTGCGAAGACCCGCCGAGCGACCGCGAAGTCCTCCGCAGCCTGCCCCAGCAGATCCGCGGCGTGCCGTACGTCTACGAGGAATTCCGCGACGACATCACGATCACGAAGAACCGCCTCGTCGACAAGATCGACCCGCCCCGGTTCTTCCCGCTCGTCGGCATGGCCCAACTGCACCACTGCCATTGGGAGTGCGGCATTTACTTCAACGAGACGATCCAGTCGAGCTACCCGTTCCCGACCTACATCAAGAATCCGAAGGTCCAAGTGGTCTACATCGACAAGGAACACTTCCACCTGTACGTCGGGCCGAACACCGACACGCAGCGGGACGTCTTGCTCGAAATGACCAAGTGGAACTGATGTGAGCCCTCCGTCGCCCGGCGATGCGAACGGCCGGCGGACCGAAAGGTCCGCCGGCTTTGTTTCGTGCGCGTCCGAGACGATTCTCGCGGTTTTTCTTTCCGACACGTTGGAAACGTGTCGCCGCGAATCAACCCTTCCCGTAGACCGCCTTCGGATCGACGACTCGTTCCGCGATGACCGTCAGTTCGCCGTCGGTCAGCTCGCGGAAGAAGCACGACTTGTACCCTTCGTGGCAAGCCGCGCCGCCGATTTGGTTCACCTTCAGCAGCACGGCGTCGGCGTCGCAATCGATGTAAATGCCGGCGACTTCTTGGATGTGGCCGCTCTCTTCGCCTTTGCGCCAGAGGCGGTTGCGGCTGCGGCTGAAGTAGACGGCCCGCTTCGTGCGCACGGTCTCCTCGAAGGCTTCGCGGTTCATCCACGCGATCATCAGCACCTCGCCGGTCGCCGCGTCCTGGGCGATGGCCGAGACCAAACCGCCGGCCTTATCGAAATCGAGCATCGTCAATCTTCCGGTGTTTTCAAGTTGTTCAACAGGATCGCATCGCGGACTTCGCGCTTGCCGGCGGCGACGATCGCCATGATCCCGAACGCCAGCTAGGCCCACGTCGTCGGGAGGATGATGCCCCAGAAGAAGACCGAGGCGATGCCCATGGCGCCGCCGGCGTTGGCCCAACCTTTGCTGCGGAGCTTCCTCATTTGGAAGCCCGCGATGCCGAGGATCAGGTAGTAGACGCCGCCGAAGCCCCCGAAGAGGGCCGAGTAAACGAAGAAGACTACCGAATTGGCCGGGTTGGGGTCATTCGCCTTGAGGTAAGCCACGACTCCGAAGCCCACGCCGGCGAGCACGAAGAGCACGGTGCCGACGACGCCCGTCCACATCAAGCCCTTCGAGGGTTTGTCGATCGCCTTACGGGCTTTCGCCAAGATGGCGGCGCGATTTCGTTCGAGAAAGGCCCGGGTGCGCTTCTGCGGGAAGCGGTCATCGCCGTCTTCGCCGTCCCGGTTTCGCCGCCGCCCGGGACCGCCGCGATTCGGGTGGCGCGGCAGTCCTTCGGGGTCGGCCCCGGCTCGGAACCGCTCCCCGCAATGCGGGCATTCGATTTTGTGGCCGACGTCATCGCCCGCGACTTCGATCTGCCGCCGGCAAGCCGTGCAGCGAATCTCCCAAAATGCGGGCTCATTCGCGGGCTCGGGCTCGGGATATTCCGCTTCGAAATCGACCCGGCAATCCGGGCAGCGCATGCGGTGGCCGAGATCGTCGCGGTGGACGTCCACGGAATTCCGGCAATGCGGGCAGTGGAGCGCGGGCATACCTAAAGCCTCTTGCCCGTATTGATGCGGATGGCGTCTTTGACTTCGCGCTTATTGAAGGCGACCAGCGCCCAAATTCCGAACGCCACGGCAATCCAAGTCGTCGGGAAGCAAGGGTGCGACAGGGCGATGGTGGCGATACCGATGGCCCCGGCCGTGTAGCCCCAACCGGGGCCGCGGAGTTGTTTGGACTTATAACCGGCGAGGGCCATGAAAAAGGCGTGCGTCCCGCCGAGAACACCGAGAGCCAGCCCGAAGATGATCATCACGACGCCGTCTTCGCGATCGTAATCCTTGATCGAGTCTTGCTTGACGATGCCGGCGATGACCAATCCGATTCCGCCCAACACGTAGATCACCAAGAGAACGATACCCAGCCACATCAGGCCGTTGGCCGGCCACGCGATGGCCGCGCGGGCTTGCGCCAGAATGTAACCTTTGTCTTGTTCGCGGTAGCCCCGGCGGCGCCGGCCGCCGTAGTCGCGGTCGTCCTCGTAATCGTCTTCGTCATCGTACTCGCGCGACGGGCGCCGGCGTTCGGACTTGGGACGCCCGTCGCTCTCGGCGCGGAAGCGCTCCCCGCAGAGTGGGCATTCCACCTGGTGGCCGAGGTCTTCGACGCCGATGGCCATTACCCCCCGGCAAGCGGCGCAGCTCATCGTGCGCTCGTTCGGGTCCGGCGCGGGGGTCGGCTCCGGCTCGCGCTCCGTGGGTGCCGGCGCGGGTTCCGGGGCCGGGCGCGCGGCATCGCCGGCTTGGAACGCGCTTTGGCAACTGGGGCAGAGCACCTTGTAGCCGAGGTCGTCCGGGTGGATGTCGACGGTCGCCCGGCAATGCGGGCAAGGGATCACTGGCATCGGGGCCGCTCCGGGTCAACGGAAGTCTTCGTCGATTCGTTCGGATTTCGAAGCCGTCTGCGCGAATGCGCGTTTCACATCCCGATTCGAGAGCACCATGAGCGCCCAGATGCCGAAGGGCAATCCCAAGAGGCAGCAACCGCTGACGCAGGGGATCATCGCGAGGATCGCCCCGGCGCGGGCCCAACCGGAACCGGACAAGTTCTTCATCTTCAACGCACCCACGAAAATGACGAGGCTCGCCGGGATCATGATGAGCCAATCGACCGGCAAAGCGACGGCCGCGATTTTCTCGTAGGTGTCCATCATCTCTTTCATGTCCCGCTTCATCTGGGGTTGCATGTTCGGATCGGCATCGATTTTGGCGCGCTGCGCTTCGAAATCGGACTTCATCGTGATGAAGTACGAGAACGTGCTGTAAGCGGTCAGGAGCAGCGAGATGACCGCGGTGACCATCAGCGCGATGGCCGGGCCTTTCACTTTAGACCGGGCGTCTTCGAGGTCGCGGGAATCGAACCGATCGCGGTCGTCACGGTCGTCCCGTGCGTAGCGGTCATCGCGGTCGTCGTCGCGGTCCATTGCCATGGTGGCCTCACTCGTGGGAGTTGGAAAGATGGTATCGCCTGCTACCGGCTTTATACAAGCGAGCCGGCCGCGGGAGCCACCGGATTCTGTTTCGATCCGCAAATCCGGCGGCTCACCCCGAGATCTACCTTCGACGGCGGAGGCATCTACAATCATCACTATGCCGCGACTCCCACTTCTATTGCTGTTCCTCCTCGGCTGTGCGCCGAAGCCGGTGTCGCCGGTCGCCGCGGCCCCAGAAGCGCAGGACGCGGCGGGGTTGCACAACCTGTACCGGGTGTCGCCGAATCTGTGGAGCGGCAGCAGTCCCGACGGGGACGCCGGTTTCGCCTCGCTCCAATCGCTCGGCATCAAAACGGTGATCTCCGTCGACGGCGCGGCACCGGAGATCGCGACTGCCGCGAAGTACGGTCTCCGTTACGTCCACCTGCCGGTGGGGTACGACGGCATCCCGCGCGAGCGCGTCTTGGAAATGGCCAAGGTCGTGCGCGATCTCCCCGGGCCGGTGTACGTCCACTGTCACCACGGCAAGCACCGCGGTCCCGCCGCGGCGGCGGCCATCCGGCTCTGCCTCGCTCCCGATTTCACGCCGGAACAGGCCGAGGCGTGGATGAAGCAAGCCGGGACCGACCCGCGCTATACGGGTCTATTCGAACTGCCGAAGAATCTGAAACGCCCGACGAAGGCGGAACTCGATGCGGCTCCGGCGGACTTTCCCTCCGTAGCCCGCGTCGCCGACCTCACCCGGATGATGGTCGCGGTCGACGGAATTTGGGACAAACTGAAAGCGACCAAGACCGCGAATTGGCCCGAGCCTGCGATATCGGCCGGCGATGCGGTTTTGCTGATCGAGCACTACCGGGAAGCGAAGCGACTGCCGCAGTCGGCGGAGTTCACCAAGTTCCTCGCGGCCGCCGAGACCGAAGCCGGGACGTTGGAGTGGGCGCTGCGCCAGCCGGATGCTAAAGGTGCGGATGCGGCGTTCGCGGCGTCCCAGGCGCTGTGCCAGCGCTGCCACGGCGAATTCCGCGACCGGGCGAAGTGACGGATGACCCCGGCTGCGAGGATCGACGGAATGCGGGGATTGGCGGCCCATCGGATCGGGCATTACCTATTGCTGCTGGCGGTCGGCTCGGCGCTCGTATTTCCATACCTCGGCGCCCCGTCGCTTTGGGATTTCGACGAGGGCGTGAACGCCGAGTGCGCCCGCGAGATGGCCGAGACCGGGACCTGGATCGTCCCGCTCTTCAATTGGGAACTCCGCACCTCCAAACCGGTCTTCTTGTACTGGGCGATGCGCGGCAGTTACTCGTGCTTCGGCGTCACTGAATTCGCCGCGCGGCTCCCGTCGGCCATCGCCTTCCTCGGCATCTTGCTGGTGACCTACGAACTCGGCCGGCGGATGTTCGACGCCGCGACGGGCTTGCTCGCCGGGATCATCGCCGCGAGCACGCTCGAATTATTGAAGCTCGGCCACGCCGGGACGCCCGACGCGATCCTGATCCTATTCTTGATGCTCTACTGCTGGGGCTTCTGGTGGGGCCACCAAAGCGGTGGCCGCGGTTGGTACCTTCCCTGCGGCATCGCCAGCGGTTTGGCGATGCTCGTCAAAGGCCCGGTCGGGCTCGTCTTCCCAGCGACCATCGTCGGCGCCTATTTCCTCTGGCACGGCGAATTCCGCCGGATGTTCGACCGCCGGATGATCGGCGGGATCGCCGCGTGGATCCTCGTCGCCATCCCGTGGTACGCCCTCGTCACGGCCGAAACGCGCGGCGAATGGACCAAGGCCTTCTTTTTGAAAGACAACCTCCGCCGCTCGACGGAACCGATGGAGAACCACCGCGGGCCGGCGGTGTACTACCTCGGCATGATCGCGATCTTCCTCGCCCCGTGGAGTTCGTTCCTCGCCGTCGCGCTGGCGAAGTCGTGGGTGCGCGGCCGAGTCCCGGGCTCCGAAGCGCGGGCGCTCCGATTCCTGCTGATCTGGGTCGCCGTCTTCCTCGGCGTCTTTTCGATCTTCGCCACGAAGCTCCCGCATTACATCGCCCCGCTCTACCCGATGCTCGCGCTGTTGATCGCGAACACCCTCGTGCGTTGGGCGCGCGGCGAGTTCCCTTTGCCGATGTGGGCGAAAGTGAACGCCGTCGCCGGGTTCGCCCTTACCGGTGCGGTCGTGTCGGGGGCGATGCTGATCGCCGGCGGCACCGTCGACACCGGGGCGATCCGGACTTTCCCCGGTTTGGGCGACTGGGCATGGATCGGCCTCTTTCCACTGATCGGGATCGGCGCCTTCCTCCGCTATGCGAAGCGCGGTCGACGCGACCGGGCCGTTGCGGCATTGGCCGTCTCCACGGTGTTGTTCGCCGGGACCCTCGCGGCCTATCCACCGGTGATCGTCGACCGCTCGAAAGCGGTGAAGGAACTCGTCGCGGAGTCCGGGGCGCGCGACCTGCACCGCGAAGCACGCGTCGCCAGTTACGGCTACCCGCATCCGAGCGCGACCTTTTACGTCGGTCGCCGGGTCGAGTATTTGCAGTCCCCCGAAGAGGCGGCGCGGTTTTTGGCGATGCCGCATCCCTCGTATTTGTTCGTCACGGTCCCGACCTGGGAACGCTGGGTCGCGCCGTTGGTGAATCCCCCCTGCCGCATCGCCGCGCGGCGGTACGACTTCTTCCGCAACTGCGAAGCGCTGGTCGTGACGAACGACCGGTGACGCCTGCCGCTTGCACTTCCGGCCCCACCGTTTACACTTGAACGGGTACCCGTACTCTCCCGCCTTCGTTGTTCCCGTTCCCGGAGTTTCGCCGATGCCCCTTCGCTTACCGCTCCTCGCGGCCGGCTTGCTGTTCGCCTCGACCGCCTTCGCCGAAGATTGGCCCGCCTTCCGCGGCCCCAACCGCGACGGCATTTCCAAAGAAACCGGCCTGCTCAAAACGTGGCCAAAAGAAGGTCCGCCCATCGCCTGGACGGCCAAAAATCTCGGCCTTGGCTACGGCACCCCGACCATCGCCAAGGGCATGATCTTCGGCATGGGGACCCGCGGCGGCAAAGACGGCATCTGGGCGCTGAAGGAAGCCGACGGTACCGAACTCTGGTTCACGCCGTTCGACGATCCGCGCAAGACGAACCAGAACAACGGCCCGAGCGCCAGCCCGACTTACGACGACGGCAAGGCGTTCGCCGTCAGCAGCAACGGCAAGCTCGTCGCCCTCGATTCCACCGACGGGAAACTCGTCTGGCAGCGCGATTACCTCGCCGACTTCGGCGGCAAAGTGCCGGCGTGGGGCTTCACCGACTCCGCGCTGATCGACGGCGATAAGTTGATCTGCGTGCCGGGCGGGCCCAAGGCCGCGATCGTGGCGTTGAACAAGAAGACCGGCAAAGATATTTGGAAGAGCGAGATCAACGGCGGCGGCGGTGGCGGCGGCGGATACTGCTCGCCGGCGAAAGTGAAGCTCGCCGGCAAGGAGATGTACGTCGTGCTGATGGGCGCCTCGGCCGGGGTCGTCGGCGTCGACCCCGACACCGGCAAACTCTTGTGGGACTACAAAGGCAAAGCCGCCGGCGGCGGCGTGGCGCAAATCCCGACGCCCATCGTCGCGGGGGACAACGTCTGGGTGTCGTGCTCGTACTCCGGAGGTTCGGCCCTGCTGAAGATCGAAGCGGACGGCTCGGACAAATTCAAAGCGACCGAAATCAAAGCCTACAAGAAACCCGACTTGAACAACCACCACGGCGGCATGGTGCAAGTCGGCGGCTACGCCTACTTCGGCCACGATCAAAACAACGGCAAGCCGGTCTGCGTCGATTTGAAAGACGGCGAAATCAAATGGGGGCCGGTCGCGGTGCCCAACGGCGGCGGCGGCTCCGCAGCGGTGCTCTTCGCCGACGGCCTCCTCTACTTCCGCTACACCAACGGCATCGTCGTGCTCATCGAGCCGTCGCCCGAGAAGTTGAAAGTGGTCGCGTCGTTCAAAGAATCCGAACGCAGCGGCAAAGAAAGCTGGGCCCACCCGGTCATCGTCGGCAAGAAACTCTACCTCCGCGACCAAGACAAGTTGATCTGCTACGACGTCAAAGCGAAGTGATTTTCCGACCCGGCGAGCCGAACCCCGTGAGGGGTCGGGTGATTTCCTTCCGATTCACCCGACCCCTCACGGGGTTCGGCTCGCCTTTTTCCACAAGGATTCCCTCCCATGCTCCGACTCTCCCTGATCACCCTCGCCTTCGGTTCCACCGTCGCCTCCGCCGCCGAGTTCGATTGGCCCGGTTGGCGCGGCGCCGACCGCACCGGCGTGTCGAAGGAAAAAGGCCTCCTCAAAGAATGGCCGAAGGGTGGCCCGCCGAAGCTTTGGACGGTCAAAGGCTGCGGCAAAGGTTTCTCGTCGGTCGCGATCGCGGGCGGGTTCATCTACGGGTGCGGCAGTAAGGATGGGAAGAACGTCGCCTGGGCGATGAAAGAATCCGATGGCAGCCCCGTCTGGGAAACGCCCTACGCCAAAGACGGTGCCGAGCCGAACGCGACGCCCGTCGTCGACGGCGGCAAAGTCTACGTCCTCACCACCGGCGGCGAACTCGCTTGCCTCGAGGCCAAGACCGGCAAGATCGTTTGGTCCAAAAGCTTCCCCAAAGATTTGGACGGCCACATGATGTCCGGCTGGGGCTACAGCGAGACGCCGTTGATCGACGGTGACAACCTCATTTGCACCCCCGGCGGCGACAAAGCCGCGGTCGTCGCATTGAACAAAACCACCGGCAAAGAAATCTGGCGCACCGCCGTGAAGAACGCCGGCGGCGCCGGCTACGCCTCGCCCGTGAAGGCCAAAGTCGGCGACGTGCCGATGTACATCACCCTGCTGGGCAAGTCGGGCGGCGTCGTCGGCGTCCACGCCGAGACCGGCAAGCTCCTCTGGCAGTACGCCAAGATTTCCAACGGCACCGCGAACATCCCCACCGTCGTCAGCCGCGACGACTTGGTCTGGTGCTCCACCGGCTACGGCGACGGCGGCTCGGCGCTCTTGAAGCTCAAAGCCGAAGGGAGCGAATCGGTGACGGTCGATGAAGTGAAGCGCTACAAAGCCGGCGAACTGCAGAACCACCACGGCGGCATGATCCTCGTCGGCGACCACGTGTTCTTCGGCAACGCCCACAACAGCGGCCATCCGGCCTGCGTCGAATTCAAAACCGGCGAGATCAAGTACAAGGAGACGAAAGCCGTCGCGGGCGGCAGCGGCTCCGCGGCCGTGGTCTACGCCGACGGCATGCTGTACTACCGGTACGACAACGGCCTGATCGCGCTGATCGGAGCGAATCCGGAGAAAGCCGAGGTGGCCGGGTCGTTCAAAATCCCCGAGCCCAGCGGCCGCGAGAGCTGGCAGCACCCGGTCATCGCCAATGGCAAACTCTATTTGCGCGACCAAGACAAACTGCACGCCTTCAATGTGAAGGCGGGGAAGTAACCGACCTCACCCCCGCAGGGGCCGGAACTCCCGCAGGGCCTCGAGCGCACTGCGCATATCGGCGGGGAGGGGGGCTTCGATTTCGAGCCAGGTCTCGGTCACCGGGTGCTTGAAGCGCAGGCGGAACGCGTGGAGCGCTTGGCGATTCAAGTACACCGTGTCTTCGTCGCCTTGGCGCGGGATGCCCGGGACGAGGTCGACCTTTCGGAAGTGCGTCATGCGGCCGTACATTTTATCCGCGAGCACCGGACAGCCGACGTGGGCCATGTGCACGCGGATCTGGTGCGTCCGCCCGGTCCGCGGTTGGACCTTCACCAATGTGTAGCCCCGGAAGCGTTCGAGCACTTCGTAATAGCTGCACGCGGGCTTCCCTTCCGGGTCGTCCGGTGCCGCGACCGCTTGTTTCTCCCGTTCGTGCGGGTGCTGTTTCAAACTCACTTCGACGTAGTCCGAATCGCGGTCGAGTTCGCCGACCAGCAGCGCCACATACTCTTTGAAGACCGTGCGCTTCTCGAACTGCATGCTCAGCAGGCTGTGGGCTTTGTCGTCTTTGGCGATCAAGATCGCGCCGCTCGTGTCGCGGTCGAGGCGGTGGACGATGCCCAAGCGGTAGTTGCCGTTGGCCGCGCTGAGCTGATTCTGAAAGCGGAAGGCGAGGGCGTTGACGAGCGTGCTCGTCCAGTTGCCGCGCGCGGGGTGCACGACCATGTTCGGCGGCTTGTTGATGACCGCCAGCACTTCGTCTTCGTAGAGGACGTCGAGGGGGATGTTCTCGGGCACGATGACATCGTGGACGGGCTTCGGGAGTCGAACCCGGAGTTCGTCGTCGTTGCGGACCTTGTAGCTGGCTTTGGTCGGGTGCCCGTTGACCGTGACGTGGCCACCGGCGATGGCCTTTTGCAATTCGGACCGGCTGGAATCGTGGAAGAAGATCTGGAGGTACAAATCGAGACGCATGCCCGCGGCTTTGACCTTCACCAGCAGATCGACGGCGTCCCGCTCTCGGGCGTAGGCCGGCAGTTCGGCAACGGTGGCCACGGGTGGCAGGTCATCATCTTCCGGGTCATCGATCATTGGTCGGGCGCGGAGGCCCCGTCCGTTCTGACTACTTCGTGGTCGGCGGTGTCAACGGCCGTTCCGGGGGCTTCGGCGCGGTGCCGGTGCCGATCGGAGAGGGCGCGTTCGGGTCGAGGGGTTTGCCCGGAGCGATCGGTTCGGGGCCGATACCGGGGATCGGACCGACGGGCGGCAGTGGCTTGTCCGGGAAGAGCGGGCCCGCGTCCGGCGTTTTGGCTTTGATCTGCTGGTGCAGGTATTTGCCGACTTCGCGCGGCGTCGGCATCGAGTCTTTGCGCTCGCTCTTCTCCCGCAGCTGTTTGGCCAATTTGGCGAAGCGCTCGCCGGCGGCTGTCGATTCCCCGATGGCTTTGGATGCTTCCGTGTAGTACTCCATCGCTTTGGCGACGGTGCCGCGATCTTGCGCCTCGGCCCATTCGAGTTCGTTGACGCCGGTTTTCGGGATGCCGATCAAACTCTCCTCGGCTTCGGCGGCTTGGCGCAGGCACTTCGCCCGCAGGGTTTTGTCGCCGAGTTTGTTGAACTCGTCGGCGAGCTTCAGGAACTCATCGCGAGCTTTTTCGATGCTTTCGATGGCGGCGGTTCGCGTTTCTCCGCTATCGAGCTTCGCCGTGCCCTCGGTGCCGAATTCGATCTCGGCGGCGCTGCGGCGGGCGATGAGCGATTGCGTCGTGTTGGGGTAATCGTCGGAAATTCGCTTGAGTTCGCCCGGCGATTGCGCGTTGTTCGTCTCGCGCCACCGGCCCGCTTCGGTCTTTTTGGATTCGCCCGAGAACCACCACCAAATACCGCCGGCCAGCACCACCAGCAGCACGGCGCCGATGATTTTGGAGTTGCCCGCGGCCCCGGATTTCAACTTGGCCGGCAGATCGCGCAGCCAGTTGTAAAGGGTGTTGTCTTCCAGCTCTTTTTGGATGAGCTGACCTTGATCTTTGCCGATCGGCGGCACGACCTCGCCGGGGGCGGGGACGAGCGGGGCGGGCGGTTTGGGTTGAGCCGCGTTCATGCGGGGATCCGTGGTGGCGTGGGTCGAACGCCGAAAGGCCAAAGAATCGGTGCGTTCCGGACAGACGGATCAATATAGAAGTGCGCGGCCCCACGGTCAACGGGAACGAGCCGCGACGATGCTGAGCGGTTTCGACTGGTCAAGCCCTTGGCGTGAATTGGGCGATCTGGGCCGACCTTGCACATCGCGCGGATTTTGCCGGCCCGTGCGACTTTCCCGATTCTCCCTCATGTTCGGTTTGTGGGATGTCGATCAATTGGGGTAGCAGGAAGCTCGATGCTTCCGAACGACGGGGTGTTAGGGGGTAACACGCCGTCGAGGGATCAACCGCTCGTCTCGTCGGTTCGGAGGTCGGTCGGCTCGGCCGCCACACCATCCGATTCCGCCGGGCTGGTTCAGGAGTCTGCCATGCGGAAGAAGGTTTTAGGAACACTGGCGGCGCTGGCAGCGAGCGCGGGGGGGGCGCTGGCCCAAAGCCCGGGTCGGGGGCCGGCTCCGGCCGGGTATCCCGATGCGTCGCAGGTCCAGTTCGCCAATACGGTGCCCGCGATTCCGGCGATGCTGCCGCCGGGCGAAATGCCCGTGCCGAGCGGCGATCCGAACGCACTGGCCCCGAACGGCTTGCCGCCGGGCGGGTTGCCGACTTACCCGAACGGCGGGGCCTACGGGCAATCGCCCTTCGATAGCCCGGCCATGGAACGCAGCGGCCTCTTCGGCGGTCGCCGCAGCGCCGGGAATCCGGGGCTCTGGTTCGACGGCAGCTATTTGCTGCTCTTCCCGAAATCCCAGCCCCTCGGCTACCCGCTGCTGACCACGAGCGCCCCGGCCGACGCCGGCGTCGTCGGCCAACCGACGACGACCATCTTGCAGGGGCGCGGCGGCGAAGTCCCCCTCGGCAACGCCAGCGGCTTCCGCCTGAGCGCCGGCTACTTCCGCCCGTCCGACCAACGCATCGGCGGCGAATTCATCGGGACCTACATGGCCCCGGTTTCCAACAACTACTTCGCGAGCACGTCCAGCGTCAGCAACGGCATCCCCGTGCTCGCCCGGCCGTTCATCAACGCCGGGACCGGCAACGGCAACGGGCTTTTGGCGTCTTTCCCGACCTTCGACTACGGCTCGGCCCTCTCGCACGTGTCGACCCAGTACTGGGGTTTGGAAGCGAACGCGCTCGTCAACCTCTACCGCACCGCCGAAGGGGACACGCGGCACTGGGTGTTGAACTTCATCGCCGGTTTCCGCTACAACCAACTGGCCGAAATCATCGACGTGACCAGCCGCGGCACCCTCTTGCCCGGGGCGACCAGTTCGTACAACGGCGTCACGATCTCTTCGCCGACCTCGGTCGAAGTCCGCGACACCTTCCGGACCCGGAACAACTTCTACGGCGGGCAAACCGGCTTCCAGAGCCAGTTCACCTCCGGCCGCTTCTACGTCGGTGTCACCGGCAAGATCGCCATCGGTTTCGTCCACCAAGAAATCGACATCGACGGCCACACGAACGCCAGCAACGCCGCGGCGCAGACGTCTTCGTTCGGCGTCGGCGGGCTCTTGGCCAACGCGTCGAACATCGGCACCTACCGCAACGACCGCTTCGCCGCGATGACCGACCTCAACGGCACCCTCGGCTACCAAGTGACGCCGTGGCTCATCGGGACCATCGGCTACAACTTCCAGCACATCAGCCGCGTCGTCCGGCCGGGCAGCTTGTTCGACGGCCGCGTCGATCCGAGCGTGATTCCCTCGTCGGGCAACTTCGGCGGGGGCGCCTCGGCCAGCCCCGGCTTCAACATCAAGCAGGAAGACTTCTACCTGCACGGCCTCAACTTCGGTGCGATCATCCGTTATTGAGCGAGCGGCTCGGAGCGGAAAACCCCCACGCCGGGTCGAAGGAAACTCCGACCCGGCGTCGTCATTTCCTAAGAACGTCGATCCGGAACGATGCCAGCACGCGGGCCGCGGTCTCGCCCGCCGGGTCGAAGTGCGGCCCGCCGATCCAGACTAGGCAGAGCCTCGGTTGCGGAACCCCGAGCGTCAAGATCATCCGCGCGGTGAAGCGCCGGGTTCCTTTCCCGAAGCGCACTTCGATTCCTTCCGATTCCCCCGTTTTCACCGAGCCCTCTTTATCGATCTCGGGTTCGCCGAGCCACCGGCCGAGTTCGGCGCGGACATTCGCGAAAAGGTCGTCGCTCCGGACCAGCTTGGTCCGCTCGGGATCGAGATCGATCCAACCCAAGCCGCCGGTCAACCGGGTGAACGAGGAGTTCGTCGCGATCATCGATCCGCCGATTTGCAATTCGCTGAAGCGCGGGCATTCGACGGGATCCGCCGAGCCGGGGAGTGTCGCCCGGCACGAACCGTCCGGCGCCGCGCACTCCCGCATTACAAACGGCGGCACGGCCCCGCCCCGGTATCGCTGCACCAAGAACGTCCCCCCCGCGACAACCGCGCAGAGCGCGAGGAGCAGGATCCACCTCCTACGCCGAGTCGGAGGTGCCGCGACCGGGAAACGCCCGATGGGCTCCGGCAGCGGCAGGGGTTCCGGTTTCACCGAGGCGCGCCCCCCGCACCGCGGGCAACGCGCGAGTGAATTGGGCCGATCCCGCTCGGCTTCGAACAGTTCCCCGCACTCCGCGCAACGGACCGGCACCAACATGCGTCGCCCTCGAGTCTCGATTCACCGCGCGGATTTTCCGAACCCGGTGACCCCCGTGAAGACCGCCGCGAATTGCAGGCCCACCGCCGTGGCGACGGTGCCGGCGATGTTCGTGTCCAACGCGAGGGCGGCCAGCGTGCCGAGGACTCCGCCCGAAACGCCGAAGCCGATGCTCAGGGCGATCATCGCGGCGAGGTCGTTCGTCAGTAGAAACGCCGTCGCCGCGGGGACGACGAGCAGCGCCACCACCACCACCGGGCCGACGGCGTCGAACGCGGCCACCGCCGTGAGGGAGGTCATCGTCATCAGCCCGTAGTGCAGCAGCATCGGGGCGAAGCCGAAGGTCGAGGCGAGCGCCGCGTCGAACGTCGCCAGCTTCAACTCTTTGAAGAACAAGACGACGAGAGCGAGTTCCACGGCGAAGATCGCGCTCAACACCACGACCGCGCGCGGGAGGGAATCGAACCACGCGAGGCGGTCGGTCGGGGAGAACTCGGCGAAGCCCAGCAGGACGCTGTCGACGTCGAGGTGCGTGCTGCGCAGGAAGAGCGACGCGAGCAGCGTGCCGGCGGCGAAGAGCGCCGGGAAGACGAGCCCGATGGCGGCGTCCTCGGCCAAGCGGTCGCTGCGGCGCAGCAATTCGACGAGCGCCACCGTCAGCACACCGCTGGCCGTCGCCCCGAAAAACAGCCACGGCGAACCGAGATCCCGCGTGATGAAATACGCCAGCACGATGCCGAACAGCAGCACGTGGCTGATGGCATCGGCGACGAGCGCCACCCGCCGCAGCACGAGGAACACCCCCGGCACAGCGCAGGCCGCCCCGACTGCAGCCAATACGAGGATCACTTCGAATTGGTAACTCATCCGATCACGCGGACTTTCTTCGATCCCCAGACCAACCCGCGCCGCGGGGCGAATAGGATCGACGCGACCACGATCGCCGTGACGGCCAGCACTACCACCGGCCCCGCCGGCAAGCCGCTGCGCTGGTGACCGATCACCGCCCCCGCGAACCCGGCGGACCCGCCGATGATCCCGGCCAAAAGGCAGAGCACACCGAGCCGGTCGACCCACTGCCGCGCGGCCACGACCGGCGCCACCAGCAAGGCGCTCATCAGCACCACCCCCACGAATTGCAGGCCGAGGACGACCGTGAAGACGATCAGCGAGGTCATCAGGTAATCGAGCGCCCGCATCGGGAAGCCGAGGCTGGCCGCGAATTCGCGGTCGAAACTCGCCAGCTTGAACTGCTTCCAAAAAAGCGCCAGGATCGCCGAGATCGCGGCACCCAGCGCGACGATGGTGGTCACGTCGACATCTTCCAAAAACGCGGCTTGGCCGAAGAGGTACTTCTCCAGTCCGTGCTTCGTGGCGTCCCGCGCGTGCGGCTCCAACCACTTTTCGAGCAGCCCCTCGGCCGGCCGTGTGCCGAGAACTTCGTTCAGCTTCCGCAGATATGTCATGAGCACGAGGCCGAAGCCGAAGAACACCGACAGCGCCCCGGCGAGAGCGGTGTCGAACGGGACCCGGCTGCGGCTCACGATCCCCTTGACCAAGCTCATCGCGAGCCAACCGGTAACGGCCGCGCCCAGCAGAATCATCAAGGGCGAGCGCCCGCCGAGCATAAATGCCAGCGCCACCCCCGGCAGCGCCGCGTGAGAAATAGCATCCCCTTGCAGGCTCTGCCGGCGGACGACCGCGAACGTCCCCACCGCCCCGGCGAGCACGCCGATGGCCGTGAGCCCGAGGGCGACCGGCCGGAGCGTCGGATTGTCGAGGATGAACATGCGGTTGTTGTAGCGGAATCACCCCGCCCGCCGGCGGTGCAGCTCGACCGTCTCCCGGAAGACGGCCAGCCAACCCGCGGCGATGGCGTCCCAATCCCGCGGCCAGACGCGGTGGGCCGCTTCGAGCTGCCGGGCGGCGTATTCCTCGCGCCGGTTCCACAAAGTCTTCAACGCGTCCGCGACCGCGACCGGGTCGTGCGGATCAAAATGCAGCATGGCCTCGCCGAAACCGTCGCACTGCTCGCGCAGCGCGGGGATATCCGAACAGGCCGCGGGGCAGCCGAGCAACACCGCTTCGTAAATCGGGAACGAACCCTGCTCGTACAGCGACGGCACCACGGTGGCCACGGCTTGCCGGTAAAGCGTTTTCAGTTCGCCGCGCGATACGGTGCCGAGGAAATGGACGCGCCCCTGCAACCCGAGTGCGACGATCTTCTCTTTGAACGCGGCCGGCGCCGAGGCCCGCGTTTCGCCGGTGATGGCCAAGTCGGCCGCGATACCGCCGCGCTCCAGTTCAACCAAAGCGTCGAGCAGGATCGTGTGGTTCTTGTAACCGCGCATGCCGGCGGGGTAGAAGAAGTACCGGGTCGGCAATCGGCGCGGTTCGGCCGGCACCGGCTCGCCCGTCGGCCAGCAATCCCGCGGGACTCCGGGGCGGATCATCCGGACGAGGTCCGCCGGCAGCGCCATCATCCCCAAGAGGTCATTTTGCCGGATGAACTCGGACATGCACCCGAAGAGCGTCGCTTCCTCGCGGCGGTGCCGGAGGACGAATTCGAGGGCGTCGACATTCGCCCGGCCGAAGAATTCCGGGAAGCGCGAGAAGACGAGATCGTGGATGAACAGCACCGACGGATGGCTGCGGATCTCGCGCAGGACGCCCAAATACGGGTAGACCCAAACGTCGCACCCGGCCGCATCGGCCAGCGGTCCCGGTTGCATGACGGTCAGTTCGAATTCCGTCGGCGTACACGAATCGAAGGGCAGAATCACCGGGGCTTCGGCCCGCACCAGCAGGGCCCGATGCCGGTGCCGCAGCGGCATGAGCATCCACCCGAGGAGCTTGACCGCAATCAGCAACGGCAGCGCGAGAATCGCCAACGCGATCAGCCCGGGTGTCCGCGGCCGGCTCCGCAGCGAGCGCAACCGAGCGACCCAACTCCGCGGGCGGCGGGTGGCGCGGGCGTAGCACGCGGGGAAGCTCCGGTCCCGTTCGGCGCGGGCCTTGGCCCGTAGTGCGTCCGGGTGTTCGTGGCCGAGCAGCCGAAGGCGACCGGGGTGTTTCGCCGCGAAGTCCGCGAGCATCGGGCTATCGCCGGCGCGATAGGTGACGCAGACCTCGACCTCCGGATGGTTCCGCAACAGAGCGTCGATCAACTCGAAGGCGAAGACGCCGATGCCGGTCTGCGGCAGCAGGGTCTCCGCGTAGGCGCACCAAAAACCGATGCGAAAGGCCGGCGGTCGGGTCATGCGGGCGACTGTAGCACCGCGGAGGGAAGTCCGTCTACCCCGCCCGCCGCGATGCTATTTCTTCTCGACGTCTACTGGGACTTCTACGCCCCGTCGGGGCACGATTCGGTCCACCCCGAGGATTACACAAGTTTGCCGCAGCGGCGGTGAGTGTCACGCCGAATTGGGGTATCCCTCCGGATTTTGCCACGGCGTTAGGCGGCGGTCCAGAGGTCGTTCCACTCCGGGGTGTCGCAGAGGGCTAGGAGTTCCACGAGCGGGCC
>JAYSYN010000014.1:0-23471 GCA_043727575.1 Fimbriiglobus sp. | reverse complement strand
GAGACGATCATCCTCCTCTTGCTCGTCCTCTGGTTGCTGGGAGCCTTCGTCATCCCCATCGGGACCAATCTGATTCACGTGGTGCTGGTCATCGTCCTTGTCGTGGTCGTCCTCCGCGTACTCCAAGGATCGCGGCGGTCGCGGTGACGGGAGGGCACCTTCGATCATGCTCGCTCCCGACCGCATCCGCTTGCTCTACGGCCCCTACGCTACGCCGAGCGCCCCGCGCGGCGCCGTCCTGTTCGACGAGGCCCGCGACTGCGAAGTCGTCGTGCGCGGCTTGACCGACGCGCGAAAACCGTGGCCCATCGGTATCCCGATGGGCGGCCGCGGCCGTTCGCTCATCGTGTTCGGGGGGCTGGCCAATGCCGTCCGTCGGGAGTCGGCGATCGCTATCTGCCACTGGTGGGGCGTGACCGGCCAAACCGTCACGAGGTGGCGCAAAGCCTTGCAAGTGCCCGTCACGAACGAAGGCACGCATCGACTGCGCAGTGAGTACACCGACGAAGACTGGAGCATTAAGACGCGGAAGAAAGGACACGCTAAGAATGGTGACCCTCAACGGCGGGCGAAGATCGCCGCGGCGAAGCGTGGGGAACCGCGACCGTGGCGGGTCATTAAGAAAATGATCGACGCGAAGACGGGGTCGAAGCACTCGGCCGAGGCGAAAGCGAAAATGAGCGCCGCTCACAAGCGACTCGGGACACGACCCCCGAAAGCGGGCCGGGTGTGCGGCGCTCACAACGAGACGGACGCTCAGCGCTGTCTACTCCCGTCGGGCCGAGTTGAAACCGGCGGCACGCCGTTATTGATATGTTGGACTAAAACTTTTGCCACCGGAGCTAGATTGTGACCGATCCCACGTGCCCTTCTTGCAACCTCCCAGTTTCGCAAACGGCATTCGCAACGGGAATCTGTCCCTGCTGCGATTACCGCTTCGACCATCAATCTGTGGAAATGCCTCTCCCCGGCGTGGTGGCGCCTCCTCATCCGCAAGCCGACTCTACCCCCCTGATAGCCCGAAAGCATCTGCGAACCCCTCTGCTCGCTGCCGCCGCGTCGTTCGCGCTCGGCGTCTTAGCCGGGTACCTCATCTTCACACGAGACGCGAACACGTCCCCCGAGCCTGAGACTGCTGAAAGTCCTCCGAGCACTGAGGCTTCCCCAACCGCAAAGCAAACAGCAATGAAAGTGGACCCAGAAGCGCCGCCGGTCACTGTGGCGACGCCGCCGAAGGAACCCCCTACACCCCCAACTCAGGTCGCAATCGCACCGCAGCCGCGACCGCAGGAAAAGCCGATCATCATCGACCCTTTAGACAACCCCAATCCGAAGTTGGACGCGCCCGGTGGCACCGCAGAAGTCATCGCCCTAGACGGCTCTGACCGGATCGTAATTACGGGCCGGGTGAAGGTGTTGAAGCTCAATTCCATCAATGGTGACGCGCAGCTGGATGCATCCGGTCTCGAAGCGGAAGAGATCATTCTTGACGGCGACGTAAACGGGAACTGCCGCCTACAGCTCAATTCGCGCAACGGAAAAGTCACCATCCGTGGTGCGTTCGTCGGCAGCGGCACGCTCGCCGTGACGGCACCCGGGGGGACGGTAACCGTGGCCGAAGGCGGGAGAATCGGCGGCGGGACCACGGTTACGGTGACGGCAAAAAAAGTGGAAGCAGTTGGGGCTATCAACGAAGGCGCGAAAGTGAACGTCACGCTCACGTCGGGCGGAGTGATCCGGGTTGCGACGATGGACGGCGGCGCGCTCGTGACGTACAGGCGCTCCGGCGCGGGCGATCCGCAGCCGAAGGTGGAAACGGGGCAACTGCGGGGCGGAACTCGCGTCGTCGAGGCGAAATAGTTCCGGGCGGCTCAAACTGCGCCTGGCGCGAGTATCCCGCGCAAGGGCGCCAAGTAACGGCCACCGGGCCGGGGCGGAGTGGCCCCGGAACCTTCTTCACCTCGCTCCGAATGAAGTCGGTGTGTAGCGGCAGTCGCGATCCCGCTCGAAAAGTTTGCAGCCCTGCATCGTCAATGCGAGGACCGCGAGGGCGAATATGAGCTTTCGCATGGTCGTTTCTCCACAGTGGTTGCTGACGGAGAGAGATGTCGCAGCGGCCGTGCCACGGCGCGAGGGTGGCCCGAGGACTGAAAAAGATTGCCTGCGAAGGAACCGGAATCATCCGCGCGATCTGCCTTGATCCGTCCGGACCTTACAACCGATCCGCCCGCACAATTCCAACACCACTTCCATCGACGGCGTCGGCGGGCCGAAGACGACGAGCGCTTGCGACGCCGCGGCGATTTGCAGCCAACAGCGGATCCAACCCGCGTCCCCGACCATCCGATCCACGGCGTACCCGGCCGCGTGCCAGCGGTTCTCCGCGGCCCCGGCGGTGATCGGATGGCAGATTGGTTCCGCCCACGGGAAGTGGATCCCGATCTTGTGGGTGTGCGCCTTTGACCCGAGGAGCTTGGCGAGTTTCGCAGTGACGTGGGCGCCGAAGTCGGGCGGATCGTAGCGCGGCGGCGCCATCACGCCGACGTGGAACCAATCGACCATAGAGCCGTCCGCGTTCATTGCGGCCAGTGTCGCCGGGAATCGCGGGGAGGGAAGGTCGGTTGACCTTTATTTCCACCAGTACAGGATCACGAACAGAATCCCGCAGATCACCAGCGCCGGGATCGTCCACCAATCGCCGGCTTGCCAGCGAGAAGGGGGGATCGGCGGAACGCTGTCCGGAAGTTTGCGGTCCGTGGTGACACGTACGACTTAATGCAAGATTTGCACCGGGGCGATAAAGACGTCGCCCCCGTGATCGCGGCAATGCCGCTACGCTCAGCCTTCGCCGCCCGATTCGAACGATGCGAAGGACCCATCCCCGGAGTCGGCGTCGAGCGATCGCCAGACTTCCCGCAAGTCGAACGTTTGCGTTTCGCTCGAGACGTGCGGGCAGCCATCGTCGGCGAAACGGTAGAGATCGGTGCGTTCGAGGATGTCGTTCATGGGCGGACTCCGGTAGAGACGTGAGCCGGGGCGGAGCGCGCCCTGACGTGGAATTAGAGCACAGCCTGCGCCGGAGTTGAAATTCGCCGGCACGTCCCGGGCTGCTCGGCGCAATGCTTACCCGGCAGATCGAGAATGAAATTCCCAGAGTGTCCAGCCTGCGCTGACTGCGAGACGAAAACCCATCCCCTCCGGTGTGCGATCTTCTTCCACGTTATTCCACGAAACTACGAACGCACCCACGATTCCGCCACGTTTTGAGGGGGGCCGCTTTCCACGAATACGGAGTTTGTCACTGGACGCAAAACAATGTAATCCTTACAAAGTGCCGTAATCAAAGGCGTTTGGAGAGATGTTAAGGGTCGGTCACAGGCCAATTGGACAGCCGTCCCCCGATCCAAGCCGGGTTGCTCCGATCGTGGAGTGTTACGGGCCGGACCCGACTCGGCGTCCGGCGTATCCGCAAGCTCGCCACCCCCCTCCAATCCACCTCGAAAACGACACCGGTAAATCGTCGCGTTTCTCCGACTAAAGCACCACGACATCTAAGGCGAGCGGGTCGTTTAAGATGCCGAAGTTGTTTCGGACCTGAGCGAATAGCCGGTAGGTGCCGGTGGGGAAGGCGATCGAGAAGGCCCAAGTCCCGCTGGCGGTCTGGCTGCCGTACCCGAGGAAGGTGTCGGCGAGCGGGTCCAAAATCCCATCGCCGTTGCCATCGGCGTAAAACGCCATCTCGGCCGTGGTGGTCGCCGGGTTCGTGTCCACGAAGTTCGACGCGGTCAGAGTCACCGGGCTTCCGGCGAACGCGGGGCCGGCGGTGAACTGGTCCAAGGCCATCAGAAACAGGTCGGAAGCGCCCTGGCTGGTCAGCGACCCGCCCGTGGGGAAGGTGGCCGTCCCCTCGAACCAGCCGGTCGTGTAGACCGTGCCCGCCCGCACCCCGATCGGCCGGATCGAGCCGTCGAAACCCGGTCCGCCCATCCGCCACGAGTTCTGGTACGTCCCATCCGCGGTCCCCAGCCGAACCAGGAAGCCGTCCTGATCGGTACTGCCTCCGATGGTCGTGTACTCGCCGCCCGGTGCACCTGGCTTGAGGTCGATGAAGCCGTCGAATGCCCCGCCGAAGTATACCGATCCGGCCTGTTCGTCCACCACCGGCGTCACCGTACTCCGGGTACCGCCTAGGCCGCTGTACCCATTCGCCCAGACCATCGCGCCGCCCGCCTTCGTGTACCGGGCCGCAAAAACGTCGGCGTAGTTGAGAGACGCAGACGTGAGGCTGGACACCCCAGAACCGGGGTCGAAGTCCAGTGTGCCATAGAACTCGCCGGTGAAGTACAGCGAGCCCGAATCGCCGGCCAGTCTACCCTCAGACTGGTAACCCGCGTTCCCAACAACCTGGACCCAATTCAAAGTGGGCGTCGCGGTGGCGGTGCCGTAGCTGGCGAGGAAGAAGTCGTTGTTGCCAGCGCTGATCCTGTTCAAGGCTCCGGTCCCGGGGTCAAAATCGGCAGTCCCGCCGAAAGATCCGGCCAGGTACACCGTGTCCCCGTCCACGACCAAGGCGTCGCCCACGTCGGCACTCTTACCGCCGATCTGCCAGGACGAGACGTGGTTGCCGGCGGAGTCTAGCTTCAGAACGAACGCATCGGACGGTCGGTTCTTGCCGGTGCCGGCCGGAGTGAGGGTGCGGATACCCGAACCGGGATCGAAGTCGGCCGAACCCTCGAATGCGCCGGTCACATACACATAGCTACCCGTGACGGCAATGTCCTTGCCGATCTCACCGCCCGCCGAGCCGATGGTCTTGAACCAGCTCGTGACGCCGGTGCCGGCCGCGAGTTTGAGTACGAAAACGTCGCTGCCCCCGACACTCGTCTTGTCTGCCACGCCGTCCCCGGTAAAGTCCGCGCTTCCCGTGAACTGGCCTGTCACGTAAACCCACTGCCCGGTCGGGTCCACACTCACGGCGTAGACGATCGTGCTCGTCCCAGCTGCGGCACCGAACCGCTTGGCCCAGAGCAGTGTGCAGTCGGTCGAGAACTTGGCCAGGTAACCGTCCTTCTTACCGGAGCTGGTCATGTGGGGAGTCGTACCGGCCCCGGGATCGAAGTCGACCGTGCCCGAGAAGTTGCCGGACACGTAGAGGTTGCCGGCTACCTCCATCTCCGTTCCGCGGACCGTGATGTCGTTGGGTCCCGAGCCGACTTGTGCGAGCCAGGACGGGACGGTGCGGTCTTCGAGTTGCTGGACGCCGAGCCGGGAGCGGGGCGTGGGCCGGTGTGAATGCTTCTTCGTCCGGGGCCGGAGCAAGTTCGTCAGGAACATCGGGCGTTCTCCGCAAGTGGGTTAGGATTTCACCACACCCCCAGTGCGACGCCCGGGCGCGGAACGGCTCACCGATTCCGAAAAAAGATTGGATTGCTGCGTCGGCGCACAGTCCAAATTACTTTAGTCGTGGGGGCGGGGCGCATTCAATCGGGAGCTTTTTCCGCCACTCTTTCGCCTTCTCGGGCCGGTGCGTGGCCTCGGACAACTGCACCAGCCGCTCGACAGCCTCGGGAAGTCGGATTGTGCCATTTGGCGGAATCTGCTTCTCCCGTTGCTTTAGCCCTTCGTAGCCCTGGAGCAGGAGTGGGTCGGCCTCCGCGTGTCGCTTCTGGCCGAGCAACGACCCGCCGAGCAAGCTCATCGCGTTGAACCGCAGCCACGAGTCGGGGAGTAGCTTCTCGCGGGTGGACAGGGACTCGCGCAGAATCGGTTCGGCCTCGGCGTACTGCTTCTGGCGGAGAAGGGAGTGGCCCAGAAGTGCCTGGACGCCGGCGAGTTGCGTCCAAGCGTTGTCGCGGTCGGATCCGGGCTTTCCCTCTAACTCGGCGAGCCGACGTTTGTACCCGGCGATAGCGGCGTCCCAGTCCTCGCGAGCCTTCGCATCATCGTTCATCGCCTCGTAAAGGGCCGCCCGCGCGGCGTGAGCGTTGGGCGAGCCCTGGGTCAGTTCGATCGCGCGGGTCGCCTGGCCGATCATTCCTTGCCGGAAATTAGCGTCCGGGCAGGCGGCAATCGCCTCCGGCCCTATCCAGGTCAAGGTGCTCGCGTCTTCGGGGTTCTTATCGACGGCACTCGCGATGTCCGCAAGAGCCGCTTTGGAATCGCCCAAGTCGAAGTGACAGACCGCGCGTCGCTTGTACTCGTACCACTCCAGTGACCGGATTTCGTCCACCCGGTTCAAATCGGCCAGCGCCCGCGCGCTGTCTTTCCGATCGAGATAGAACGATGCCCGGGTGAGGTAGTACGCGGCCGAGGCATGTTCGTGCGGCCACGTGTTCAGTCGAATGGCTTCGTTGATTTCCGCCAACGCCTCCTCCGTTCGTCCGGCAGAATTCAAGCACTTGGCGAGAATGTAGCGCGCCCACGGAGCGTTCGGGTCCTGCCCGACCGCTTTCCGGGCGTGGCCGAGCGCCATCTCGGTCTCCCCGAGGGGCAGGTAGAGGGTCGCGGTGTCCCAGGACGTCGCCGCGGAGGGCGGCGCCAGTTCGAGGTACTCTTGGAGCCAGTGGCGGCACTCCGCCGAGTTCCCGAGCTTGACGTGATTCCAGGCCACCCAGAACCGGAGGGTGTGTGATTCGAACTCGTCCCCGCTCGCGACCCGCCCGGGGTAGTCGAGTTCAACGGCCCGTTTGTAGTGAACGAGGGCGCGCCCATTGTCTTTCCACTTGTCTCCCAAGCTGTAGCACCAGATCCACCCGAGCGAGACGTGGCACTCGAGGTGATTCGTGTCGAGCGCAAGGGTCGCCTCGTAGTCTCGGACGGCCTCATCGTACCGGAGGAGTAATTTGTAGACCTTTCCCCGCTCGAAGTAGGCTTCCGAGTCCCTATGGTCGAGCTTGAGCAACTCGGTGTAGAATGCGATCGCGTCCTCCAACAGCTTCCGCCGGACTTCCTTCATCTGCGGGATCCGCCCCACCTCGTCGGTCGCCACCCGCGTGAGCATCTGCCTCACGGCCGCCCGCGCGCGGCGGTAGTGCTCGGCCGCCCGCTCCGATTGCTTGTCCGCTTCTGCCTTCGCTTTCAACTCCTCTTGCAACCGCTCGTCCGCGTATTTACGAGCGCGATCCGCCTCGACGGCCTGCCAGGCGCTCGCGGCCGTGCCCGCCACCAGCGAGAGGGCGACGAGGGACAGCGTGACGAGCGCCGCCTTGTTCCGACGCGTAAACTTTCGCAACCGATAGGCCGTGCTCGGCGGACAAGCCATGACCGATTCGTCGGCCAGATAGCGCTGCACGTCCGCGGCCAGGGCGCTCGTCGATTCGTACCGGCGGTTGCGGTCCTTCTCCAGGCACTTCATCACGACCCAGTCGAGTTCGCCGCGGACTTGCCGGGTCAGACGGTGCGGGTCCGCGCCCCGCTTTTCCGCCACGGTCGAGAGCTCGGCCGCTTTGAGGGTGCTCATCCGGGCGCTGGGGCGGGGCGGTTCGTCTTCGCGGATGATTCGCCGCACCTCGTCCAATCCCGCCTTCCGGAACGTCACCGGGTCGATCGGCGTTGTGCCGGTCATCAGTTCGTACAGCAGTACGCCCAGGGCGTACACGTCCGTCCGCGTATCCACGTCCAAGCTGCTTTGCCCGGCCTGCTCAGGACTCATGTACAGCGGTGTGCCCATCATCTGGGTGAACGCCGTGTACATCGTTTTGTCGGTGAGGCTCTGGCCGACCGCCTTGGCGATGCCGAAGTCGATGACCTTGGCCACGGGACTCACGTCGTGAACCTCGATCAAAATGTTCGACGGCTTCAAGTCGCGGTGGATGACCCCTTTCTGGTGGGCGTGCTGCACCGCTTGACAGACCTGCAGGAAGACCTCAAGCCGCTGCCGCAGGGTCAGGCGATTGCGGTCGCAGTAGTCGGTAATCGGCTCGCCCTTCACCAGTTCCATGACGAAGTACGGGCGGCCCTTCGGCGTTGTGCCGGCGTCGAGCACCTTCGCGATGTTCGGGTGTGCCATGAGCGCGAGCGCTTGCCGCTCGGCTTCGAACCGGGCGACCACTTGGCGGGAATCCATCCCCGGCTTGATGACCTTCAGGGCGACTTTGCGGCGGACCGGGTGCGTCTGCTCGGCGACGAACACGAGGCCCATCCCGCCCTCGCCGATCTGCTCCCGGAGTACGTACTGCCCGATTACCGTCCCGGCCTTCAAAACGGCGGCGGTGTCGTCGGAGGTGGGGGCGAACCCTACGGTCGAGTCCGCGTCCGCAGCCGGGCGTTCCAAGAAATTCCCGCCGGCGCGGAAGTGGGCTGCGACGAGCGCCCCAACCCGCTTCCGGAAGAAGTCGTCAGAGCCGCACGCACGGTCCAAGTAGGCGGCCCGGTCGGCAGCCCCGGAAATCTCGATGGCCTCGATAAAAATCGTGTCCAAGTTTGGCGTCGCATTCGGCACGGGCGCATCCTCGCTCGGAAATTCGCGGCATCAGGACAGTGCGATTTCTCGGACCGAAACGGCTCACGGATTCGGCGGAATTGTCTGCGAGGTGTCGGACGAGAGGGCGTCGTACAGCCAGGCTCGTGCCACCGCCCAGCGGCGCTTGGCCGTGGCGAGTGACACGCCTTGGCACGCGGCGGCCTCTTCGAGGGTCATGCCCGCAAAGTAGCGAAGTTTGACCAACTCCGCCTTGTCCGGGTCCTCGCGCGCGAGTGAAGTGAGTGCCTCGTCAACGGCGAGGAGCTCGTCGGGGTCATTGTCCGCGGTCGCGCGCACGTCTTCCAAGTCGACGCGCCGTCGGTCGCCGCCACGCTTGTTCCGCCCCTTCCGTCGGGCGGCTTCCACGAGAATGCGGCGCATGGCCTCGGCCGCCGCTCCGAAAAAGTGCCCGCGACCGTTCCAAAGTTGCCCGGGGTCGGGGCCGACGAGCCGCAGGAATGCCTCGTGAACTAGCGCGGTCGCCTGCAGCGTCTGCCCCGGCTTCTCGGCCGCTAGCCGGACGGCCGCCAGTTGGCGCAACTCGTCGTAGACGAGGGGAAGGATTTGGGCGGCGGCCTCGGGGTCGCCCGCGGCCGCCGCGTCGATGAGACGCGTCACGTTGGACATACCCCGACGAGTGTAGCCACGCAACGCGGACGGGCAACTTTAAAGAGATAAACACTAACAGTTGCTTTGCCGGACGCCAGCAGTTTTCCGGACATTTGTAAGTCCGGAGCCTCGAAAGGATATTTGCCCATTTGCTTTCGCAAGAGAAAATTAGCCACAAGTCTATGCGGTACAGTGTTTTGCGATTCTTAAGACATTTTTGCAAGTCGGGCACCCGCTCGGAAACGTTTGGCTTCACGATGACCTGACCCGAAATGTTCGCGCGGGTTCCCGGATGGCGTTTCGTGTGCACATCAGGAGCCTCCTGTTTCGCTTCGGGCAACATCGCTCAGTGCTGCGGGAGTGAAGTCAGCCCAGTTCCCAAACGGCCGTTAAGGTATGACTGTGGAATTTCGTGTCGTGTGTAGGCTCGTGGGCCGCATGGAAATGGCAACTGCGTAACTGGGAAAATGCCCCGGCCAAACAAGGATCGAATGAACCCCCGTCGAGGAGATTCGGATGAACGACGTGACGAACCCGCCCCTAGAAGCCGTCGCGCTCGACGGCCCCGACGCCGCCCGCTTGTCGGGGCTATCGGCGAAAACCTTGGAACGCCGCGCCCTCGAGGGCGAACCGCTCGGCCGCATTAAAATCGGATGGCGGGTGCTCTATCACCGGGAAACGCTTTTGACTTGGCCAGCGAGCAAAGCGAAAGAGCAAACCGTCCCGACCGCCCGTTAGGTTGATGACCTCGAAAGCTGCGATCTTCCGATTCCTGGCCGCGCAGCAAGAACCGACGGAAACCGCCGAGCCCGCGACAATCCCGCTCCCCACACCGACCGAGCGCCGCCGAGCCATCGAAGCGGCAAGACGCGAAATGGAAGCGGCCGGGGCTTAACCGTTTCACCCAACGCCAACGCCCCGTGCTACCGGGGCGGTTGGCTTCGAATCGAACTGGTAAAGTTATGATAACGCATCTCGATGCAGCTTTACAATATGCCAATTTGGGATATTCCGTTTTCCCGTGCTGCTTTGATAAGAAGCCCGCGACGGCACACGGCTATCTCGACGCCGTCACGAACCCCGGGCAAATCCACAATTGGTGGTGTGATAACCCGACGCACAACGTTGGCCTGAGTGCAGCCGGGGTGCTCGTGATCGACCTCGACGGGACGGATCACCTCCGCTTTCCCCTTCCACGATATTCCACGAAACCGCGGGCGACCCCACGATTTCCCCACGTTTTGATGGTGTCCGCTTTCCACGAATGCGGAGATTGTCGCTGGACGCAAAGCTGTCGAAAGCTTATGATCTGCTGGAATATAAGGCGTTTGGAGCAATGTTGGGGGTCGGTCAAAGGCCAATTGCAAAACCGTCATCCCCGGTTCAAATCCGGGCCAGGCCTTTGTTCTCACATCACGGGCTCCGAACGATCTGTTCGGGTTCGCCGGCATTTCCATTCGCGTCTGTTTGCGACGCGTTCGCGCACTCCGAACCCCGCATCGAATTCCTATACTGTCCGATCATTCGCGCGACGCGACCCCGGGGACCGCCATGCAGGATCGAATCGCCTATCAGGGTATCACGTTCGACGACGTGCTCCTCGAACCGTGTTACAGCGACGTGGTGCCGCGCGACGTGGACGTGCGCACGCAACTGACCCGCAACATCCGGTTGAACATTCCGATCCTGTCGTCGCCGATGGACACCGTCACCGAGAGCGAACTCGCGATCGCGCTCGCCCAAGAAGGCGGCATCGGCTTCATCCACAAGAATCTGGCGATCCCGACGCAGACGCGCGAAGTCGACAAAGTGAAGCGCTCCGAGAACGGCGTCATCACGGACCCGATCACGCTGGCGCCGGGCGAGACCGTCCGCACGGCCCGGCAGATCATGCAGACGCACCACATCAGCGGCGTGCCGATCACCGTCGGCGACGACCGGAAGCTCGTCGGGATTCTGACTCGCCGCGACCTCAAATTCCTCCAGAACAACGATCAACTGATTTCGGAGGTGATGACCAAAGACAACCTCGTGACGGCCCCGGAGCAAACGACCCTCCAAGAGGCGGAACGGACGCTCAACGAAAATAAAGTGGAGAAACTGCTCCTGGTGGACGATTTATACCGTTTGAAGGGGTTGATCACGATCAAGGACATCGAGAAGAACGAGAACTTCCCGATGGCCTGCAAGGACAGCCGCGGGCGATTGCGGGTCGGGGCCGCCATCGGAGTCCTCGACTACGAACGGGCCGATTCGCTGATCCGCGCCGGCGTCGATTTGCTCGTGGTCGACTCGGCGCACGGGCACAGCCGGAACGTGACCGACACCGTGCGGGAATTGAAGAAACGCTACCGAGTCGACATCATCGCGGGGAACGTGGCGACGGAAGCCGGCGCCCGGGCACTGGCCGAGGCCGGGGCCGACGGGGTGAAAGTGGGCATCGGGCCGGGGAGCATCTGCACGACGCGGATCGTGTCGGGCGTCGGCGTGCCGCAGATGTCGGCCATCGCCAACGCCTTGCGCGGCTTGGCCGGCACCGGCGTCCCGGCGATCGCCGACGGCGGCATCCGCTATTCGGGAGATATCACGAAAGCGCTCGCGGTCGGCGCGCATTCGGTCATGGTCGGCGGCTTGTTCGCCGGCCTCGCCGAAAGTCCCGGCCAAATGGTCTTGTTCCGCGGGCGGAGTTTTAAATCGTATCGCGGCATGGGGTCGCTCGGCGCGATGCAAGCGGGATCGGCCGACCGCTACCAACAGAGCGGGGCCGAGGGGAAACAGTCGGCCGGGAAGTTGGTGCCCGAAGGGGTCGAGGGGCGAGTCCCTTACAAAGGGCCGCTCGCGCCTTACGTGTTCCAGCTCGTCGGTGGCCTGCGGTCGGGGATGGGGTACGTCGGGGCTAGAAATCTCGAAGAGTTGCGAACGAAGTCTCGGTTCATCCAAGTGACCGCGGCTTCGGTCCAGGAGAGTCATCCACATGACATCGCGATCACACAAGAGTCGCCCAACTACAGCGTGGCGAAGTATTCGACGGGCGACGGCGACTAGCCTCGCGCTGCTGGTCTGCGCCGGTGGGGTCTCGGCCCAAGCACCGCAATGGGAAACCAACGGCCCTGCGAAAACGCAGTGGGCCCCCTTCCCCACGGTCGCGAAACCGGCCAAGGCGAGTTCGCTACCGGTTCCCTCCGCGAGTCCGCTACCGGTTCCCGCCGCGATTCCGGCGTCGGGCGAGACCATCGGCACGCGCGTAATTTTATTCCAAAAGCCTGCGGAAACGCCCGCCGAACCGAAGATGCCCGCCGAAGGGAAACCCCCGGCGCCGACGAAAGGGGAACCGTCGTCGACCGACGTGTTCCGAATGGGAGGGGACGACACACTAAGTATTCCGAAAGAGGAACACCGAACACTGCTGGCCAAAATCGCTCAGCCGACGACCTCGGTGAACCCCGCCATCGCCCGCATCGCGGCGACGCCGCCGCGGCAGTCCTTCCTCGAACCGGGCTTCGTGGTGCACCGCAAACTTTACTTCGAGGAAAAGAACGCCGAGCGATACGGCTGGAGCCTCGGCATGGCCCAACCGCTCGTGTCCGCGGCGTACTTCTACAAGGACCTGCTGCTCTGGCCGACGCACATGGCCTCCAACTTCCGCGAGCGGTACAGCACAAATGCCGGCAAGTTCCTGCCGGGGAGCCCCGTGCCGTATTACCTCTACCCGCCGGAAGTCACGCTGTTCGGCCTCAGCGTCGGCACCGCCGCGATCCTCGGGGTGGTATTCCTGTTCCCGTAATCCCGGACATAACTCCGCATCGAAGACCCGGCGAACGCCGGGTCTTCCCGTTTCGGGGCGATAGATTGATCCCATGGATCGCCCACCCGCTTGGATCGAGCCGCGCGCCGCGTACCTGCACGTTCCCTTTTGCGCGCACCACTGCGGCTACTGCGATTTCGCCGTCAGCGTCGGTCGGGACGAACTGATGCCGGCTTACGTCGATGCCCTCATCGCCGAGATGGCCCGACTCGGCACCCCGCGACCCGTGGACACGATTTTCATCGGCGGCGGGACGCCGACGCACTTGCCAGACGCCGACTTCGAGCGATTGTTGACAGCCATCGGTCACTGGCTGCCGTTGAATTCGGGCGGGGAATTCAGCGTCGAATCGAACCCGGAGAGTTTGGATACTGCGAAGTGCGCGGCGATGCGTCGTGCGGGTGTCACCCGCGTCAGCATCGGCGTGCAATCGTTCCAGCCGCACCTTTTGAAATCGCTCGACCGCGCTCACCGCAACGAGCACATCCCCCGGGCGATCGGCGCGGCGTCGGACGCGGGCTTCGACATCTCGCTCGATTTGATCTTCGCCGCACCGGGGGCGACCCCGGACGATTGGGCCCGCGACTTGGACGCCGCGCTCGCATTCGGCGCGAACCACCTCTCCACCTACGGCTTGACTTACGAGAAGGGAACGCCGCTCTGGAAAGACCGCGAGCGCGGTCGGTTGATGCCCGCGACCGAGGACGACGAACTCGCGATGTACGAGTTCGCCATCGACCGCTTGGCGAGCGCCGGGTTGGAGCAATACGAGATTTCAAACTTCGCCCGACCCGGCCACCGCTGCCGGCACAACGAACACTACTGGGCGAACCACGCTTATTTCGGGTCCGGCGTCGGCGCCGCGCGCTACGTCGATTTCCGCCGCGAACTCAACCTCCGAAACACGCCGGACTACATCCGCAAAGCGCTGGCGGGGGAGTCGGTGACGTTCCAAACGGAGGTGCTCGATCCTCGGGATCGGGCCTACGAGACGATGGCTGTGCAATTGCGGCGGATCGAGGGAATCGCATTCGCCCCGTTCGAGCATCAAACCGGCTTTGCACTCGAAAAACTCGTCGGGGAACGCCTCCCGGCTTTGCTCGCTGGGGGCTTGCTCCAGCATGGTGACACCTCGTTGTCACTGACCCGGGTCGGGCGCCGGCTCGCCGATGGCATCGTCGAAGATTTGCTGAAAGCGAAACCTACGCCCGCATCAAGACGGCCCCTTCCCCGCCTCGCAAACTGATGCTGGTGACGACGGCGCCGAGAGTACCGTCCGCATTCAACCGTCGGTAGTCGCCGCCGAGTTGGTGGACGGTCGCCGTGGCATCGGCCGTTGTGCCGGTTCCGACGCCGAGGGTGTACGACAGCGGCTTGAACAACGAGATCGCGTTCGCGTAGTCCCGACGCATTACCTTGTAGGTCAGCTGCGAGTTCTGCGGATCGAGCCCGGTCGCCCACGTCGTCATGGTCCCCGTCGGCCGGCCGACATCCACCGCCGCGGCCGGGACCCACACTTGGCTCCACGGCGCCGCCGGGGATTGGCCGCCGTTGAACATCAGGAAGGTTTTGTCCGGGTCGGCCAGCAGGTAGTAATAGGCCAGCGAGCCCATCTGCGAACGGGGGTCGTTCGTCGGCAGACTCCCCGAGTGCGTGTCGAGGATGACGTACGGCGACGGGGAATCGGCGTTCAACCGACGGGCGATGAGGTCGGCGATATCCCGCACTTGGGTCCAGTTGCTGCCGTTGGGCCGGAGGACGAATTCCTCGAATACGGCCGTGGACGCCCGCGCGACCGGGTCGCCTTCGGCGATCGATCCCGCGGTGTTGGAGACGGTCCACTTCGGGGCGATGGCCCGCGTGAGCGAGGCCACCAGTGCCGCGTACTCTTGCGTGTACGCCGCCGCCGACTCCCTCACCGGGGTACCCGCGAACGGGAGCTTGCCGTGCGAGTTGTCGAGGAAAAGCCCATCGGCCAAAGGGTTCGCCGCCAGCACCCGGCGGTGGTAGTCGATGTCCCAACTTTTGATCGCGACCGTGGACGGATTCACGACGAACCGCATTTGTCCGTAGAACGGGTAGAAGAGGCGCGACTCGTACTCGAAGCGAGCGTCGAACCCGTCGCGGCGATTGCGGTACTCCGCGTCGCTCAGATATCCGTCCGCGTCGATGTCGGCGGTCGAATCGAACGCCGGGATCGTCCCGGTCAATTGTCCGTTCGCTTGGAATGTTCCCCCGGCGTAGTCGCGGCCGAAGATCGTCCGGGCCAGCGGGGTCTCCGCTTCGGTGCCGGTCAGTGTGCGGAACCGCAATTGGTGCAGTCGTTGGGTAACGCCGGCGACTTTCGACGACACCCAATCCGCCGGGGGGTCGAAGGTGATGGTCCCGCTGGCGTGCAATCCGCCGGTGCCATCGTTCAGGAGCGCCAGCGTCTTCCACGCCGCGGGGCTGCCGTCCGCGTTCGCGGCCGAGACGTATTCGAGGACGCCGCTCCAGCCCGCGGCCGCGGGGCGGACGAGGTTGAAATTCAACTCGCGGAAACGCTCGGGGAAACCGAGCGCGATGGCCGACCCGACTCCGCCGAAGGTCACGCCCGGAGCGCGGGACCCGCGCGCTTCGGACGTGAGGTTCACCGGCGCGCCGGTGCCGTCGACGTTCAATCGCTGGGCGTTCCAGAGCTGATAGACCGGCTGCGACGATTGCGTATTGCCGGTGAACGCGGTCGCCCGGACGACGTGGTAGAACGCCTGTTCCCGCGACAGCCGATTGGCGTCGGCGTACGCGTTCCAATCGGTCAGTAGATCCCCGTAGATGTTGGACAAGTTCGTGTAGATCACCTTCGTCAGGGCGGGCGCCGCCGTTTCGAACGTCTGCAAATACAGCGGGTTCGGGATAATGAGGTCGAGGCTATTCCGCGCGAGATCCCTTTCGAAATCCCCGGCCGGGTTGCCGTGGTACGCGAGTTGGGCCAAGCGGATGTGCGTGTATTTGTGCGCGATGTCGACGCGGGGCACCGAACCGATTTCGGTCGGGTTCACCACCGGGGGCGGGCTCGCCGGCGGCGACGTGCCGAGCGCGATCGAGCCCGCGGGGCGGATTTGAAAATCGTCGAACCAGACGGCGCCCGCCGCGGCCCGGCCGCGCTCGATGCCCACGAAGCCGCCCCCGGCGATGCGGGTGTCCGTCGCGTCCAGCGCCGCGACCGCGGTGTTGCTCCACGATCCCGTCGCGGTCAGCCATTGGTTCGTATCGGTGCGGAGTACGACCGCGCGGAGTCGGCTCCCCTCGGCGACGAGCGTCAGGCGGATCCAAGTGCCGCTGACGTAAGTCGACGAGCGGATGGTACCGAGCACCGTTTCCACACCGTTCACGACGCTCTTCAATTGCACGTTCAAACCGCGTGCGACGGTCAAGCCGTAGTACGTCGGCTGCGCGGTGTCGAGTCGATTCCCGCGGACGAACACCCCCGACGGGATGAGGTTGTCGGCGTACACGGCGACGCCCGCGCTCGCATCCGCGGCGATGGAACTGCCGAGCCACGCGCGGCTCTGGGTCGTGCTGAGGCCGTCGGACGCGAGGCCCTGCGCCAGGGACAAGGCGCGCCCGGCGCCGACGGTGAACGCGTTCGGTCGATTGTTGCTCCAGGTGTTCCAATTCGCCGGGACGGCGCCGCGCGGGGAGGCGTCGAATGCTTCGTTCGCGCCCGGCGGCGCCAGAACGGCGAAGTCGTCTACGAACGCCATGCCCGAACCGCCCGTGCGCCGTCCCAAACCGACAAAACCTTCCCGCGACGGGATCGACGTCTTCACGCGGATCGCCTCGGTTTCCGCCGCCTGCCAGGCGCCGTCGCCCCGCAGATACGTTCCCGTGTCGAGGCGTTGCACCGTGACCCCGGCCCATTCGCCGACGGGCTTCAAGGAGACGCGGACCCATTTGCCCGTCAGCGATTCGAGGGAGTTCACCCGACCCAGCGACTGGGTCGCCCCGTCTTTCACTTCGAAGAGTTCGACGCTGCGCGACCCGCTGAACTCGGCGGCGACGTAGCTCGGTTTGTTCGTGTCGAGATCGACGCCGCGGGCGATCGCATCCATTCGGGGAGACGTGCCGGCGCGGATCGAGAACGCCGCGCCGTAATCGCCGGGAAACGTGGATCGGTTCCAAAACCGCGACGAGTTGGACGTGGCGCCGAGCGACGCCAACGATGCGGTACCGGAAAGCTTGTCGAGTTTCGTCGTGATGTACTGCTGCTGGCCATCGCCGCTCCACGCCGACCACCCCTGCGGGAGCACCGGGGCGGCGAGGGCATCGAACGATTCCCCCGCCCAAGTGACACTCGGGTTTTCCCGCGCTTCCAATTGCTCGAGAGTCGATCGGAGCGCCGGGGCGGTGCGAATCATGGTGAGGGTCCATCCCGTGGTGCGAATCGTGCGGGTCGTACGGGGTACGGGGAACGCGGGGCGAAACGCTTTCACCGGACCGTCTGCAAGTCGCCCGGGCCCGGTGCGTATAACTGCGGAGCCCTCGACGTTCGCTGACTTTCGACCGGCCGCGCACCTCCCCGCCAAGAAATGGACGATCGGCTTCGCATCGCTCGACGCGCGGCGCCCTCATTCCGCCGACGACTAGCATCCGTGCGCCAGCCCGCTTCGCCGGCGCAGCCGGTCGATTCTCCCCCGGTTCGCCACGGTTGCGATTCACCGTACTACGACTCCGAATGGAGGGGACGATGCCGATTGCGCCGAAAAATCCGAAGCCGTGGATCGCGTTCACCGCCGCGGTCGCGCTGTTCGGCATCGCGTGGACCCTCGCCGAAGCCCGGCTCGATCCGCGGCCGAATCCGCGCCATCCCGCAGTCATCGACTCGGCGTATTTCGCGTTCGCACTCTGGGCCGGGGCGGTCTTGATGCAGGCGCAAACGACACGCGTCAAATGGTTCGCGGGTTCGAGCGCGTTCCGCGTGGCCCGCGCCGCTTGGCTCGGCGGGCTCGCGGTCTTTTTCGTCCACCTCGGTTTGGCGTTCCATCTCGCCCACGATTGGAGCCACGCCCGCGCGTTCGACCACGTCGCGGCGACATCCGGATTCGGCCCCGGCCTCTTTGTCTCCTACGGCTTCGCGCTGCTTTGGCTGTTCGATGGAGTCGTCTGGGCGTCGTCCCCGAAGCGCTATGCCCGCCGGTCGAATTGGATCGCCGCGATTCTGCACGGCTCGATGGTATTCATCTGGTTCAACGCGACCGTCGTCTTCGGACACAGCCCCTTGCGCTGGATCGCGGCGGGGGTGTTCGTGCTATTGCTCGGGCAACTCTTGAAGAATCGGCTGCTCGGCCGCGCACCGCTTCGCCCACTCGGAACGGAGTGACGCCTCGAGATCCCGCACGAATCGGGGGGCATCGGCGAGCGGGCTGGCCAGCAGGCGCTCGCGCATCGTGCGCCGGAGTTCGGCCAGTTCGGGCCGGCGGTTCATCCACATCTTCGCCAGCGGGATCAACGCGCCCGGGTCTTCGGCGATGAACTCGGGCAGGCCGACCGCCAGCATCGCCATGACGCCTTGCCGGGAGAGATAGCTCCCCCCCGCCACTGTGAGCACGGGCACGCCCATCCAAAGGGCATCGCCCGTGGTCACGCCGCCGTTGTAGGGGAACGGGTCGAGCGCCACGTCGATGCCGTGATACGCTTCGAAATAGTGCCGTTTGGGCAACCGCGTCATCAGTTGGATGCGGTCCCGCAAAATGCCGGCTTTCATGAAGCGTTCCGAGAGTCGCTTTTGCGCCGACTGCGATTGGCCCGAGAGCAGCACCAACCGCGTACCCGCGAGTGACTGGATGAGCTTCGTCCAGGCGTCGAGGCAGCGCTCCGAGATCTTCGCGGAGTTGTTCAAGCAGCCGAAGGTGAAGCCTTTGCGCGTCGCCGCCGGCAATTCGTTGATGTCCGGCGCGTCCGGGGGCGGAGCATAGACCCACGGCACTTCCGGCAGGCGCAGGCACTTTTCTAGATAGAGCGAATCGGTGATGCCGGGCGGATCGGAAACCGGATCGGTGATGCGGAAGTCGATTGCTTCGACCCCGGTGGTGTTCGGGTAACCGAAGAGCGTGGCTTGGATCGCGGCCGGGCGATACGCGCACACGATCAGCCGATTCCCCGCCGTGTGCCCGCCGAGGTCGATGAGGATGTCGATGCCATCCTGCCCGATTTTCTCAGACGCTTGGCGATCCGAGAGTTCGCGGATCGGCCGCCAATGGTCGACGGCGGCCTTCAACTTTGCGGTCGTCTCGTCGTCGTGGAGTACGTTCGAGTACGCGAAGATTTCAAAGCCCGCGCGGTCGTGGTTTCGGAAGAGTGCCACGAGGAACGGCGCGATCGTGTGTTCGCGGAAATCGGCCGACAGGTACCCGATCCGCAGCCGGCGGTGCGGATCCAACGGGGCATTCGGCGCCGGCCGCGGTTGCACGGGCGTCGTGAAGCGCCGACCCCAGTCTTCGTGCTCGGCGCGCAACTGCTCGGCGGGGATATTCGACGAATAATTCAGGAGCAGTAAGAGATTGCTGTGGATCGCGGGGGCGTCCGGGCGGTGGTGCAGCGAGCGGCGCAGGCAGGTGATCGCGTCGTCGCCGCGGCCTTGCTCCGACAGGTTCACCGCGAAGTTGCTCCACGCGTCGGGGAAATCGGGATTGGCTTGCACCGCTTTTTCGTAGTGGAACAAAGCGTCGTCTTTGCGGCCGAGGAGTTCGAGCGCGAGCGCCATCGCGTTGTGCGCTTCGGGGTAGTCCGGCTTCAATTTCAAGGCGCGGTGTTGCAGCTCGATGGCTTCGGTCGGGTTATTCCCATTCGCGAGGGCCAACCCCAAGTTGTAAAGCCCGCGGTGATCGCTGGGGTGGTCGGCGACGTACCCGCGGAAGAGCGAAATTCCTTCGACCGCCCGGCCGGTGCGCAGGAGTAAATCCCCGAGCCGCAAGGTGCACTCATTGCTCTTGGGTTCGATGCGCAGGACTTCGCGGAACGAACTTTCGGCATCGCCGAATCGGCCGAGCCCGGCGTAGGTGGTGCCGAGGTTGTAATGGGCGTTGGCGTGATCCGGATCGATGCGCAGACAGGCCGCGTATTGGTCGATGGCTTCGGATTCCCGGTGCTGCTTCCGGTAGAGGTTGCCCAAATTGTAGAGCGCGTCGGTGAAGCGGGGATCGGCCGCGAGGGCGAGGGCGTAGCAACGGACCGCTTCGTCGATCTCGCCGCGCCGCACGAGCAACACGCCGAGGTTGGCGAGGGCGGACGGGAACGTCGGCATTTGTCGAATCAGCGCGCGGTAGCCGGACTCGGCCGCGTCAAATTGGCCGGCTTGATGCAGGCGGACGGCTTCCGCGAATGCGGATTCGAGCCCGGCTGGAATTTGGGGATTCGCCACGGGATTGCCTCGGCTGTGGCGACACGTTTTCAACGTGTCGGAATCGAATCATCCAAAGCGAATATTACTCGATGACCGACAAGTTGGGAAACGTGTCGCCACACCGAGTGCGCATAGAAAAACCCGGCCGGGGGCCGGGTCGTTTCTCGCCACAACGCGACTCACTCGCCGACGTAAGGCATCAAGCCGATGAACCGGGCCCGCTTCACGGCGTTGGACGCGGCCCGTTGGAACGGGGCGCACAAGCCGCTTCGCTTGCGGCTGAACAGCTTGCTTTGTCCCGAAACAAGTTTTTTCAGCGAACCGACGTCTTTATAATCGACGAATGCGGGACGCGGGCAACCCTCTTTGGTGCAGAACCGGCAGCGGCTTTTGCGGGCCGACAACTTCTTCGTTCGAATACCAAGCATGATCGAGGCAACCTTGTGGCTGAGTACGGTCGTCAACAAAGGAACAGGGATATTAGGGTAATCGGTCCGAGTGTCAACTCTTATACATACAAGATTGTGCCCGGAGACTTTTTTTCCGCCCGCTTCCGCCAAACTCCCCTTTTGTCCACTGCGTTTCACTGCCACAATCGTCGGTATGTCAACAATCGATCAAATTCTCGGTCCGGCCGGTCTCGTCTCGCAGCGATTTCCCGCTTTTGAAGCCCGGCCGCAGCAGGTCGAGATGGGCCAAGCCGTTTTCACCGCTCTCGCCAAGAAACAGCCGTTGCTCGTCGAAGCGGGCACCGGCGTCGGCAAGAGCTTCGCCTACCTCGTCCCGGCGATTCTCGCGGTTGCGGCCGATCCGAATCTCCGCATCGTCATCAGCACGCACACCATCGGCTTGCAAGAACAGCTCATCCGCAAAGACATCCCGTTTTTGAAATCGGTGATGCCCCAAGAATTCCGCCCGGTGCTCGTCAAGGGACGCGGGAACTACCTCAGCCTCCGGCGGATGCGCGCGGCCCAGGTACGCTTGGGCTCGCTGCTCACCGACCCGACCGCCGTCGAGCAACTCATCGCCATCGGAAAATGGTCCCGGCAGACGACCCTCGGCAGCAAGAGCGACTTGCCGCTGACCGCGCTCCCGGCGGTCTGGGATCTCGTCGAATCCGATAGCGCCAATTGCTTGGGGCGAAAGTGCCCGACGCACAACGAGTGCTTCTACTACAAGGCCCGCAAAGCGACCTTCGGCGGGAACATCCTCATCGTCAACCATGCCCTGTTCTTCAGCGATCTCGCGCTGCGCCGGCTCGGCGCCGGGGTGCTGCCCGACTACCACGCGGTGATCTTCGACGAAGCCCACACCCTCGAAGATGTCGCCGCGGATCATCTCGGTATCAACGTTAGCCAAGGCGGCATCGAGTACGTGTTGAATCAGCTCTACGCCGCGCGGAGCCATAAAGGGGTGCTGGCGTCGCTGGGCGATCCCGATTCCGTCGGATTGGTCGAAGAAGTGCGCCGAGCGGCGGAGCGGTTTTTTTCGTCGGTCCACCATTGGCATGCGAATCAAGGGAAGGGTAACGGCCGGGTGCGGACGCCGAACCCGGTGAAGGACACGATCACCGAGGCGATCATGAAACTGGCGAGCGCGCTCGTGGTGCTGGCCAAAGCCCAAAGCGGGGATGAAGAAAAACTGGAACTGACGAGCCGGGCGGAACGGCTGACGAGCCAAGCGTACGCCATCCGCGAATGGCTCGGCCACGAACTCGCGGGGCACGTCTACTGGGTCGAAGTCCGCCAAGGCCGCATCATCCGCGTGACCTTGGCGAGCGCGCCGGTCGAAGTCGGCCCGGCGTTGAAGGAACAACTCTATGCCAAGATCCCCGCGACCATCCTGACGAGTGCGACCCTCAGCACCGGCGGCCGCGACGGCTTCGAGCATTTCCAAACACGCCTGGGCTTGGACGACGCCAAGACCCGGCAGCTCGGGAGCCCGTTCGATTTCAAAGTGCAGGCGGAACTCCACCTGTTCCGCGATATGCCGGATCCTTCGGGCAACTCGGCGGCCTACGAAGCCGAGGTGCAAGATCGCTTGCCGGAGTACATCGAGAAGACGCAGGGCCGGGCGTTCGTGCTCTTCACCAGTTACTATTTCATGAACAAGTGCGCCGAGCGGATGTGGCCTTGGTTCGCCAAACGCGGCTACACCTTCTTCTGCCAAGGCGACGGCTCCCCCGCGCCGAAGATGCTCGAGGATTTCCGCACCGCGACTAAGGCCGTGCTCTTCGGCGTTGACAGCTTCTGGCAAGGCGTCGATGTCCGCGGTGAAGCGCTGCAGAACGTCATCATCACGAAGTTGCCGTTCGCAGTGCCCGACCGCCCGTTGATCGAAGCCCGTGTGGAAGCGATCGAAGCCGCCGGCGGCAACGCCTTCCGCGATTACCAAGTGCCGACCGCCGCGATCAAATTGAAACAAGGCTTCGGCCGCTTGATCCGCACCGCCACCGACAAAGGCATCGTGGTGATCTTCGACCCACGGATTCTGACGAAGCAGTACGGGAAGCTCTTTTTGGACGCGCTACCGGAGTGCAAGACCTTCGTGGATGGTGTGCGGGAGTGACCTTCAAGGTATACTTGAAATCCCAAGTTTAGATGCACCAATTCTTACAAGGTCTTGATGTGCAAGTACGGTTTGCATCGCTAGGTTATGCAATTCATCTACTACTTCTCTGAAACGGCCCGGTTGTTCCTCCTCCCATTCAGGGGGAACGGTGAAAAAGCTTGTATTGTTTGTGGGGAATGTGCTTATTGCGATTCGATTGGTATAAGGTTTTACGAGTGTGAAAAACGACTTTCTGAGAGATTCAAGTTCCTTGTCAAGAAACTCGTGATCGGCGTCAGTCCATTCATGACGAAAATCCCATAACTGATCCAACTCTGTTCCACGGAAAGAACCACCGGCCATATCTACAATATTAATAAAGCGGATACTGCCGTGAGATGGAAGCTTCAGTAAAAACAACCGAAATAGTCGATGATCGTGACTTTCACTTTTGTAAGGCTTGCGAAGTGGAAGAGCGAAAATACTCCTCAAATTTGACTCTAGGATGCCTTGTAATTCCTTCCGCTCGATACTTCTATCTGATTCTACACGAGTTGCAGAGTAGTGCCTATTTCACAACAGTCTGTTGAGTGCGATGAAGGCGCAGGCGAGGGAGACGAATCCGTCGAAGCGTTGGATGGACTTTTCGAAGCGGGTGACGGTGC
>JAYSYN010000013.1:0-23751 GCA_043727575.1 Fimbriiglobus sp. | reverse complement strand
TATCCGACGACACTCCTCGCTGGGTACGTCGCCCCGGCGGAGTTCGAATGTTCCGAAAACTCTTAACTGCGCGCCCGTTTTTCGTGGGGAACTCCAAGGCGTTAACCTTCTCTCAGAAAACGACGCTGGGAACCTCGGGCCGTAGGATCAGGCTACTCTAGCGCCTTTTACAATTCCCCTCACCGCATCGACGACGATGCACTCGAAGATTGGGAATCTCAACTTGCACTGCATGCCGAGTAGTGATTCGTCGAGTCGAAGTACGCCAGAATGGCCATTCCCGTACCAAACTTTGCCTTTCCCTCCAGATTCTAGTGCGAGTACGAGGGCGCTAATCCGCACGGCCTCCGAAGGCTCTTCTACTTCTTGCATCGTCGGTCCCCTTGAGTTTACCCGCCGCAGAGTTGGGGCGGTAGGAGACCTTATCCGCCGGTTCAACTTCCGCAAATGGACTTGTCACCCTCACCACTCTAGAGACCATAGGATACCCTGAGAGACAGATTTGCGGAGGATGCGAAAAACGGGCAAACTCGTGCTTCGGAACCGAGGGTTGGGGGTTCGAATCCCTCCGAGTGCATTGGTCGCAGTCCACGTCGGCAAATGGGTTCTACGCATCGCACCCCCGCTCCGGTCATTTTCCTATCATAATGGCATGGTCGCACCGATTCTCGAACTCGCCGGCATTCGCAAAAGCTTCGGCCGCACGGAGGCGTTGGCCGGGGTGAATTTGAATGTGGCGCCCGGAGAACTCTTCGGCTTGCTCGGCCCCAACGGGGCCGGGAAGACGACGTTGCTCGCCATTCTCGCGGGGCTGTCCGGCCCGAATGCGGGCACTGTCAAACTCTTCGGCCAGCCCTTTGGACCGAGCATCCGCAGCGCCCGTCATTCCGTCGGTTTGGCGACGCAAGACCTCGCGATTTACCCCGAACTCACGGCGCGCGAGAACCTCCGGTTCTTCGGTCGACTCTACGGCCTGCGCGGCGCCGATTTGGATTCCCGCATCGGCGAAATGCTCGATCTGGTCGAATTGAAAGATCGAGCCGATCAGCGCGCGGGCGCGTTTTCCGGCGGGATGAAACGGCGGCTGAATCTCGCCGTCGCCCTCGTCCACCGGCCGGAGTTGCTGCTTCTCGACGAACCGACCACCGGCGTCGACCCGCAGTCGCGGAACCACATTTTCGAGCGGGTGCGATCGTTGAACGCCGATGGGCTGACGGTGATCTACACGAGCCATTACATGGAAGAAGTCCAATCGCTCTGCCCGCGTATCGCCATTCTCGACCACGGCAAAATGATCGCCTGCGATACGCGCGAATCGCTACTGGGCCGATTGGACTCGACACTGACCTTGGCGATGGCACGACCTTCCGAAGATTGGCTATCGACTGCGAAACAACTCGCGGGGGCGACATCGGTGGAATGGAGCAACGGCGATCTGAACATCGTCACTCCGGATGCGGCGGCACTGCTACCAAAACTGTTCGCCGCGGGTGCCGAGCCGACGAACATCGAGGTGAAAACTCCGACGCTGGAGAACGTCTTCCTCACACTCACGGGCCGAGCGCTCCGCGATTGAGAAGATCGGCGATATCGAACTCGAAATCGCGCGGCATGCAACCGACGATTGCGCACTCGCTTTCTCATCTCGACGCGGGTTTTGCATCCGGTAACCCACGAAAAAAGCCCGACTCAGGAGTCGGGCTGTTGCGAGGAGGGGTTTCCGTTGCAAGATTACCAACTGAACACACCGCCCCAGATCAGGGCGATGACGATGATGATCGTCGGGGCGCCGAGAAGGCCGGCGATGATGCCGTAGCTGATGCGACCGGCGCGCTGGATTCGGGGTTGACTCAACATCGGGAAACCTCGGTGAGGGTTATGGGATGATTGCAAAAATGCAATCAGCGTGCCAATCTCGTCCGATTTTACCCTTGGGCCGCGGCGGCGAGGGCCCCGGCGGCAATCGCCGAGACGCGATCGATGTTTTTCTTCTTCAACTTGGTGTGAAGCGTATCACGGCTGATGCCTAAAACACGCGCCGCTTGGCTGACGTTCCCGGAGGTCTGGCCGAGGGCTTTGATAATCGCCCACGTTTCGATGTCGTCGATGTCCAAGCTGGTAGGAGCATCCGCGGGCGCGGGTGTTCTGTGGGGGATCGATTCTCCGAAACCCGCGAGCGGGAGCGCGTCGGCGTCGATGGCGTCGGACTCGCTCATCGCGGCGGCGCTCTCGAGAACGGCCCGCAACTGCCGGACGTTCCCGGACCACGGGAAGGCAAAGAGTTTTTGCTCGGCGGAGGCCGTGAGGCGCAGGGAGCGCCGGCATTGGACCGACAGCCGTTCGAGGAAGAACCGGGCCAATTCGGCGATGTCTTCGGGGTGCTCGCGCAGCGGCGGGACCCGGATCGGGATGACCTTCAACCGGAAGAGCAAATCTTGGCGGAATCGGCCGGAGCGGACTTCGTCTTCGAGGTCCCGACTGGTCGCGGCGATCACCCGGACTTCCACGGCGATGTCTTTGACTCCGCCCACGGGTCGATACGATTTCCCCTCGATGACGCGGAGCAGTTTCGCTTGGCATTCGGGCGATAGGTCGGCCACTTCGTCGAGGTAGAGCGTCCCTTCGTCGGCTTGTTCGAACAAGCCGGGATGGTCGCGCTCGGAGCCGGGGTAGGCCCCTTTGCGGGAGCCGAAAAGTTCCGCTTCGAGTTGCGCGGGCGCGAACGCGGCGCAGTTTACGACGACCAACGGCCCGGAGGCCCGAGGGCCGCGCTTGTGCAGCGCGAGCGCCACCAATTCTTTCCCGGAGCCGCTCTCGCCTTGGATCAAAACCGTGAACGGCATCGGGGCGGCCCGGCCGATCTGTTGGCGCAAATTCATCATTGCGGAACTGTCGCCGATGAGTTCATCCGCGACGGCGGAGGAGCCGCGCAAACGCGAATTCTCGGCTTCCAACTTGCGGCGGTGCCTTTGGCTCTCGAGCGCCGGGGCCAAATAGCCGGTGATCGCTTCTAGAAATTTCACATCGCGCTCGGCGAAGGCGCGGCCGGTGCGGTAAGCGTGGAGTGCGGCCAAAGGTTCGCCGTCGGCACCGGCGATGGGGAGGCAGACAGCGTCGTGGAACGACGAGAGGCTCCCGATCGGATGGATGCCCAGCTTGTCGTCGGCGAAAAGCCAAACGGGCCTGCGCAATTCGCGGACGCGTTCGGTGAGCCGGCGACTCAGGGGCACATCGACGGCGACGCGTTCGGGCAGAACCATTTTGGGAGTCGGCTCGGACGGGTCGAGGCTCAGGTAGCCGACGACCGCGGCCGTGGTTTGATTCAGGACCGTCCGCAGCGTGAGACGCAGCAATTCGTGGGCGTCGGCCATCGTCACGGCGGTGGTCATGTAGCGGGCGAGGGCGGTGAGTTCGTCGGTCCGGAGTACGCTGTCGGTCGGGGGGAGTTCGTCGCCCGGCGTCGGGATGCTGATCGGGGTAGACGGGGTTTGTTCGCGGTGGACGAATTGATGGGCCTTGGTCGCCCGGTATTCGGGTTGAACCGCCGTCACGGCTTTGCCAACCGAACTCCCGACCGTCGCTGCGGCCATCGGAGGCGGCGTAAGGCTGGACACGGACGTTTGCGTCGCCGGGGCCAGCATGCTGCCGGTGTTCGTGGTGTACCGGAATTTGACGTGCCCGACTTGGAGTTCGACCCCCTCGTTCAATTCGATCACGGCGTTGATCTTATTCCCCGCGACCTTGGTGCCATTGAGACCGAAGTCGCGCATCAACCAGCGGCCGTCTTCGAAATAAACTTTGGCGTGAAGGCGGGAGACGAGATCGTCGCGGACGACGAAAACATTATCGCGGCTCCGACCGAAGGTCACCGTGACGCCGGGGGCCAAATCGACCGCCGCGGGCGAGCAATCGCCGGATTCCACAAAGATTCGTGCACGCATAGAGAAAAACTCTGGAGGCATTCCCGGCAGTCGTTTCGCCGCGTCCATCCGCAAAACCGATTTAGCTTAGCACGCGAATTTCCGACCCGCGAGTGCGGACCAAGTTGTCCCCTTGCCCGGAGGACGGCGGCACAACAGTATAATAGTTATGTCCGAAGAACTTACCGCAGGAATCTCACCGTGCTGCAAACGCTAATCGAAGGCCCCGTTTACGTGCTGGGCGACAACGTCGATACCGATCAAATCATCCCGGCCCATTATTTGACGTACAACCCGTCAATCGCGGCCGAGTACCGAATGTTCGGTAAGTTCGCACTCAGCGGCGTGCCCGGCGAGGGTGCCGGGCTTCCAAAAGGGCACGTTCCGTTCCACAACGAGACCGACGAGTTCGTTTCGCCCTACAAAATCATTCTGGGCGGTAAGAACTTCGGCTGCGGCAGCAGCCGCGAACACGCGCCGATCGCCTTGGCCGCGGCGGGCATTTTGGCGGTCGTCGCCGAATTTTACGCCCGGATCTTTTACAGGAACGCCATCAACGGCGGGTATCTCACGCCCATCGAGAGCGCGGGCCGGTTGATCGACACGATTTGCACCGGCGATGTGCTGCGAATCGACCTGACCACCGGCGAGTTGCTGAACAAAACGACGGGCGATTCGTGGAAGCTCAAGCCGCTCGGCGAGGTCGCCCCGATCCTCGAAGCCGGGGGTATCTTCGACTACGCCAAAACCTGCGGCATGCTGAAAAGCTGACTACTTCGCGAACAGCTTCGGGAGGTCGGTCACGACCTCGCCGATCGCTTCGTCGGTCAACTCGTCGGCGCGGAAGGCGAAGTTCGCGACGACTTTTTTCTTCACGAACAGCAGTACGGTCACATCCGCGTCGGCGGCGAGTTTGTACGCGGGTGGGCCGTCCACATCTTCGAAAGCCCCGACGGGGGCGTTTTTAATTCCCGAGGCCTTCGACCATTTCGCGAGCGCATCGAGGTCGCCTTTGGCCGCGAGTTGCGTCATCCACACTTTGAACCCGGCTTCTTTTCGCTTCGGCACTTCGGCGTCGAGTTTCGCCACGAGTTTCACCAGCGGGGCCGACAGCGAGCGGGCGAAGATCACGGCCGTCGGTTTGTCGTCTTGTTCGCAAATGTAGCAGGTCTGCTGGCCGCGCTGCGGCCCGGTCGCCACGAGGAAACTGTACGGCCCCGGCCGCTGCCCGACGGGCACCCCCGAGACGCACGGATCGGCGGCGAGGGCGCACGCGGGGAGCAGGAGTAATGCGATGGCGGTGCGGAGCATGGTGCAGGGAACTCGGGTGGAATGCGATTACTCGGCCAGTAGTTCGTCCAAAGTCACGGGGCAGGTTGCGGGGAACGTCTCCGGGGGCAGTCCGGTTTCCATGGTGGCCAGCTTCACTGACAGAGGGTAAACTTCGGCGATGATTTTGGCAGCATAGTTGTAGAGCACCCGACTGTCGGACAGAGAGTTTTTCAACTCGAAGCGTTGGGTGAGTAGCGTTGAGACCCATTCGCCGGTTCGCTGATCGGGCTGGTATTCCCACTTGAGCCGATACGCCAGGATCAAGCGGAGGTAGTACTTCACTTCGCGGTGTTCGCGCTTCGACATGGATCCGAGCAACTCCTTCAAATTGACCAGATCGAGTGCTTCGGTGCGACCCAAGTCGATCGATTCGATCATCGCCCCGTACCACGCGACTTCATCACGCTCGTAGAGGTCGTGCAGAGTCGAAACTCCGGCTGTCGCGATCACAACGTCCCCTCAATTCGATTGGCTCGCGGAACTGGCCGCCGCGGCGCTCGGCACCTTCCCCGCGCGTTTGGCCATGTCGGCTTTCATCGCCTCGAAGTCTTTCGGGTCGGCTTTCGCCCACGCCTTCTGCGCTACCTTCGCATAGCGGTAGGCTTCGTCGGTACGGCCGAGGCGTTCGCACAAAGCCCAGAGGCCCAAAGCCCCCCTCACCGATCCGGCGTCGTGGGCCAAGGCTTCTTGGAAGGCCTCCTCGGCTTCCGTTGCCGAGCCGCCTTCGAGGGCGGCGATGCCCCACGCTTCCATGTAGTAGGCGCCGCCGCCCCACGCGTGATGGCCGAAGTCGTCCTTGGTCTTCTCGACGATTCGCTTGAAGAGTTTGCAACCCGTGTCCACTTGGCCCGTCTGGCAGAGCAACCGGCCCTGCACTTCCCAAGTGCGATACTCGTTGCGGCCGCTGCTGCCGGGGCGTTTGGTGCCCGCGTCGCGGAGGATGTCGATCTCGGCTTGGGCCTTCTTCGCGTCCCCGTGTTCCAAGGCGACGAGGGCCGCGTGGTACGCCGCGCCGGGTTTATCCGTCTTCCGCATGGCGTCGATCATCGCCGTCGTTTCGGTCCAATTCTTCTGGGCGAGCGCCGCCCGGAACCACTCGTTCTTGAAACTGTACCCGTACCCCTTGGCGTCGGCTTGGAGCTTCTTCAGTTCGGCAAAGCGGCCGTCGTGGACGAGGCTCTTCGTCAGGATGTCCATGTGGTGGTTGAACTGGTGGTCTTCCCCCGGCTTCACGCCTTGGAATGCGTGGTAGGCCTTCTGCAATTCGACGGCCTTGGAACTCCAATCGGATGTCTGCTGCCATTTGCCGATGCGCGTGCCCAAGTGGGCTTGCATATGGAAGGCGTGCGGAATCCCCGGCGACGACTCGATGTACTTCTCGGCGTGTGGCCAGCCGAGTGCGGGCCGTTTGATGTTCTCGTAGAAGTGCACGAATTCGTGATTCGCCCCCGGGTGGAGCGGGTTCACCTTCAGCAACATTTTGTAAAACGGCGCGGCCGCGTATTGACCCTCGGCGATCTGGGCGCGAGCGAAAATGCCTTCTTCGTCGTCATCGTAAAGCGTCAGCAATTCGTCGAGTGTCGCGGTCGCTTTCTTCTTGCGCTCTTCGGGGCCGACGCCCGGCAGCAGTCCCTTCTCTTGGAGTTTCGCCGTGATGAGGAGTTGCTCGCGGTGGCTCGCCTTCGGCAACAGCGCCTTGGCTTGTTCGATGCTGAGGTCGCGCGGCGACTTCGTGAATACCGCCGGTTCTTTGCCGTGCCAGCCGATGCCGCCGAGGGCTTGGAAGCCGAGCGGCGAAGGCGCTTTGCCGCCTCCGCCCCATTTTTCGAGGGCTTTGTGCAGGCCGAGCCACGCGAAAGCGCACTCGGGGTCGTGCTTGAGTGCGGTCTCGAACGACCGGGCCGCTTCGATCCAGACGTACGAATAGTAGAAGCCGAGGGCCTGGTCGCAGTATTTTTGGCAGTCGGTCGAAGTCGTGCTGATCGGGTATTTCAACAGGCAAAGGTTCGGGAAAATCTTGCTCGGGGACAATCCGGTCAACGGCATCGGCGGGTCGGGCAGCGCCCGCGGGGCCGGGGCGACTTCGCTCGCCGAAGCAAGTCCACAACCGGCGAGCGCCAAAACCAAACAGCGATGCAACATCGAGGTGCCCTTCGGAGAAGGTCATTCGGCAGGTCGTTAAAGTTTACCTCACGAGTGAGGATTTGGGAAGGAAGAATCCGGCGAGTCGGGCGCTGATTCTTTCGGCAGCTCCGCCTTCATCCGCAGGTAGGCGATGTAACAAACGAGCCCGAGGCCCCACTCGATGAGCCGTAGCGACAAGCGGGCCACGACCCCTTCGGCGGCGCCGCGGCCGATCAGTTCGTACAAGCCGCCGAAGCTGAGTTCCGCGAACCCCAATCCGCCCGGCAGAGGCACGAGCGCTTGGAAGATATAGCCGATCGGCAAGATGACGAAATGCTCCGGCAGCGTGGCGATGAGGCTCGGATCGCGGGGCGGGAAGAGGTGCGCCGCGCAATCGAACGAGAGCATCATCAGCGTGTGCGCGAATGCCGAAATCACAACGCCTTGCAGTACAATGCGCGGCCGTTCCCCGTACTGCACCGCCGTGAACCAGAGTTCCGATAGCACCGGCCCGAACCGCCGCACCCGACTCAGCCGACCGGCGAAGCGATGTTTCGCCCGCGCCGATAGCAGTGCGATCACGAGGTACGCGACCGCTCCGATGCTCGCGAGGACGCTGCAGACTACGATGATGACCCTCAGCGGGAAACCTTTGTCCGGATGGTTGATGTTCGCGTCGCCGGCGAGCCAGAATCCGCCCCCGACGGCAGCCCCGTAGAGAAGCAGGCCGAAGAGGCCGAGCATGCGATCCGCGACGACCGTGGCCACGGCCGCGGCTTTGCGTTGGGGCGAATCTTTGGCGATGAAATAGGCTTTGACGAAGTCGCCCCCGATGGAGCCGGGGAGGAACGTGTTGTAGAAGGTGCCGACCATCCCGAGCCGGAAGGCGTCGCGCAGGCGAAACGGCAAGCCGAGGGCGCGGACGAGCATCCACCAGCGGACGTACTGGCTCAGGATGATGCCGATGTAAAGGACCGTGGCGAGGACGAGGTTCTGGAACTGCATCTCGCGGAAGTTGAGATCCTTGAGCCCGCTCCAGTTGAGCCCGATGACGAGCCCCAACAAGGCGATGGCGGCCACGTATTTGACAACGCTTTTGACGACCGACGACCGGGACGAACTCACGCCGCTTCTCCGCTCACGGGGGCCACTGATCGGACATTGTGCGGAAATGCGGTCGATTCGGCGACTCGGCTCATTTCCGCCGGAACGCGACTTCGACCCCGGCCAATTGCATTTTAAACGACGGCACTTCCCCGAATAGTCGGTCGAACAGCGGGATCAATCCTCGCTCGGCCAGAACGTAGAAATTGAATTTCCCCTCGCGCCGGCAATCGATGAGCCCAGCGTGTTTCAACTGCGAGAGATGGTGGCTGACGGCGGGTTGGGACTGGCCTAGGAATTCGCCGATGGCCGTGACGTGCATTTCCCCGCGGTGTTCCAAAAGCAGCAAGATCCGCAAGCGGTGCGGATCCGACAAACTCTTGAAGAGCCGCGACAACTCCGGGAGCCCGGGCAGCGGTTCGCGGGTTTCGGACGACGGCGGGGGCAAGGGGAAACTCCGGCGGTAGTCCGTACCCACCAAATTAGGAGACGGTCCCGATCAGGGGTGTGAAGATTCGGCGAAGTTGCCCCCGCGCTCGACGCGGTAGAAATACTCGATGACAAAGACCGTGCAGAGGGCGCCGAACGTGTGCCAGAGCCAATGCGTCCCCATCGGCAGCGGGCTGTACGGATCGACGAAACGGAAAAAGAGCGCGATGGCGAAACTGCCCAAGCCGGCCCAGACGAACCCGGCGTAGGCGAAGCGCGACCGGATCAGCGTGACGACGATGGGAATCAAAATGATCGCGGCGAGCGAGGCGTAGTTCAAGCTGATGCGCAGCGTCGGGATGTCGGACGGAACGAGTCGCAGTAACCCGTTCACGAATGCGAACGCCGCGAGTATCGCGAGCGAAATCAACAGGACACGGCCCTTTCCAAAGCGGCGTCCCAAGCGGAGGGCGAGGTAAATCGAACCGGCCAAACCGAGGAGTTGAATGGGGATGACATCGAGCAGGAAATACGCCAGCCGCGTCCGGAAGGCGTGGTAGAGCGTCCCGCCGATGCCGCCGGCGAGTAAGATCGGTAAGCAACAGACGAGGAACGGGAAACGCCGATAGCGCCCGGCGAGCCGGTAGACCCAGGCGAGGACGATGAAGATGAAGAACGACGCCGTGACGGCGTTGAACGGCTCCGCGACGTAGGGCGCGTCCGCCGCGTACGGATCGGCCGGGGTTTCCAAGTAGCGCGGGCCACCGTCGAACAAGCGTTCGGGTTTGGCCTCGACAACGGATTCGGGTGACGGCATCGCATTCCTCGGCGGGGGACGAAGACGGATTCATGCTAGCGACGGCGAACCCGACCGATTTTTTTCACACTCCGCTTGACGCCGTTTCCGGGTGGAACTAAGAAGCGCCTACCTCCGAATGGCACGCGGCGAAGACGACCGAATCCGGCCCGCGGAAACCGGCCGAAAACGTATGGGACGGAATGGCCGATCCGGGCCTCGCCCGACCCGAATCGCGCGGATGAATCGAGACAAAATTCCGGTGGGGCGCCTGCGATGGGCCGCAGGGCGCACCGGAAATGAACCATGTTGGGAAAGGAATTGACGATGACGAAGCGACGAGTGATGACGATGATCGCCCTGCCGGGCTCCGGCGAACGCGACCCGTGGCGGGACGCCGAGAAAACGCGGCCCTACGGCCGGCCGCACCTCGCCACCGCGGTGGACGAGGAAGAAGACCCCGCCGCCGACGACGATGACGATCTGGACGACGACGATGACGACGACGATCTGGACGACGATGCCGACGACGATCTGGACGACGACGACGACGACGACGATCTGCTCGACGACGACGACGACGATCTCGACGATGATCTGCTCGACGACGACGACGATCTCGACGATGACGACGACGAGGAAGAAGAAGAAGAACCCGCCAAGGAATGACCAGCGAGCGGCACGGGCGAACCCCGTGCCGTTTTCGATTCCGGAGTGCATTGGTGCGCGACAAACCGCCGGCGAAGCCCGATTTGCCGACCAAGATCTGCGCGGCGTGCGGTCGGCCGTTCGCGTGGCGCAAAAAGTGGGCCCGCGATTGGCCCACCGTGAAGTTCTGTTCGGAGCGCTGTCGGCGGGCGAAGCCGTAGAATACCGGGATGTTCGGGTTTTTGCGGAATCGCCGGCGTCAAAAACTCCTCGCGGAGCCGTTCCCCGATTGGTGGGACGCGATCCTGCGGCGAAACGTCGGCCATTATCCGTTGCTCGCGGAAGCGGAGCGGGCCAAGCTGCGGGATACCCTGCGGATCTTCTTCGCCGAGAAGACTTGGGAAGGCTGCGGCGGATTGCACCTCACCGACGAAATCAAAATCACCATCGCCGCGGTCGCATCGCTGCTACTGCTGGGCGTCGAGCACGACTACTTCGCCCGGGTCGATTCCATCATCGTCTACCCGGATGATTTCCAGACGCCGACGGCCGAAGACGATTGGGAAGACGATTTTTTGTCGGAAAAGGTCGCCGAGGGGCAGGCCGTCTATCGGGGCCCGGTGATCCTCAGCTGGAAGCACGTCAGCGCGGAATCCCGCGACCCGGATTCGGGCCACAACGTGGTGATCCACGAGTTCGCCCACCAACTCGATTTCCTCGACGAAACTATTAACGGCACCCCGCCTCTGGCGACGAAAGCCGAAGAAGAGCGCTGGGCGAAGGTGATGACCGCGGCGTTCGCCGAACACCGCCGGCAACTCGGGCGCGGGCGATCGACATTCTTCTCGGCGCAAGCGGGCGACGACGAAACGGAATTTTTCGCGGACGCCAGCGAGGCCTTCTACTGCCGGCCGCACGATTTGTTCGGTGAAGCGCCGGACGTGTATGAATTGCTAATGGGCTACTACAAAGTCGACCCGCGACGATGGTTCCCCAATATTTGACTCAAGCAAATGTCAAGTTTGCGAAGCATTCGGGCGTTGAGTCCAGCGTTTTGACCTTGAGTCCAGCGTTTTGACCTTGAGTCTACGCAAGGGTGTGCGACTTCTCGCTGGACTCAAGACGCTCCGGCAACATCGGGTGAGCGGGGATTACGATCACTTTATTCTCAGCGTGTTCCTGGTTGGAACTGCTGCGCGAAAAGCGATTTTGCTCGCCCGAAACTCGCGGCACTCATCCGAGCCGAGCGGAGATAGTCGCTCTTCGCTCCGCGAAAAGTAGCTGAACTCGCCCGCGACTCGCGGAACCTGAGTGTTGGCGGGAACCACTTTTCGCGGAGCGAAAAGCGACTGTCTCCGCCCGGCTCCGCTTTCCGAACCGACCCGAGTGCGTCGAGCATGGAGTCCGCTTCAGTTCGCGCTGAATTTGGGCGGGAATTCCCGGCCGGTCGGCGGGCGCAGCGCCGCGATCAACCCGCCGACGCGAGCGGCGACGTCCGGTTCGGCGAGCAAATTCTGCTTCGCCGAAATCGGCAATGGCAGCGCGTAACCGAGTTGGTCGCAGATGCGGTCGAGGGGGGAATCGCTCGCGAATAGCTCCGCGAGATGCTCGAATGCCGGGCCTTGCGGATCGAACCGCGCCAAGACGGCCGACCGCAAGTTCCCCCGGAGTTCGGCCCGCCGCTCGTGATTGGTGAGCGCAGCCGATTCCAAAATCCGCCCCGTGGCCAACCGGTACAGTTTGTCATCGTCCGGCCGTTCCGCATCGATGGCGAAGCGGGCCAGCCCCCGGATCACGAGGTTGTAGCGCCCGTCGTTCATCCGCTCGTGCTCGACGATGCGGCCCAAACACGCGACGCGCTCGATGGCCGGCCGGCCGTCGTAGTCGTCGTCGTGCCAGTCCGGCCGGAGCAGCACGAGTGCGATCAAACCGTCGTCCGCGAGCGCGTCGGACGCCACTTGGCGGTAGCGGTGTTCGAAGATGTGCAAGCCCTGATCGACGTGCGGGAACAGCACGAGGTTGGGCAGCGGGAACAACCGGGCGTTCCCTTGGAACGCATCCAGGATAGCCGCGTCGTCCGTCATGGCGTCCGCCCCGTCCGTTGCACCGAGTCGTCGAACATTCTGAACGCCCACACAAACATGGTAGCGCCGGGAGGAGCGCGGAACCAAGCCGGGCGCAAATCCATTTCGGCCTCCCCCGCCGCGGTCCCAACGCGTACGATTTCCCCGTCCCTCTCTCTCACTCGAAAGGTTTCGATGCCCCGCTATTTTCTCCCGTGCACCGTCTTACTCGCCGCGGCGAGTTTCGCGCCCGCCGCCGAGCCCGTCGCCCACCGCGTCCTCGCGGCGGATCGCGGCCGGGGCCACATCGCCATCCTCGGCACCGACGGCAAAGTCGAGTGGGAGATGGAAAACAAACACGACGTCCACGATTTGCAGATGCTACCCAATGGGAACATCCTCACACACACATCGAGTACGAACGTCGTCGAGATCGACCCGAAGACGAAAGAGATCGTCTGGAAGTACGAGGCGAAGCCGAAGGAGGGCTACAAGGGTCGCATCGAGATCCACGCTTTCCAGCGGCTCGACGACGGCAACACGATGGTCGCCGAGTCGGGGAACACCCGCATTGTGGAGGTCGACAAAGACGGCAAGATCGCGAAAGTGATTCCGCTGACGGTGAAGCAACCCAACGCCCACCGCGATACCCGGATGGTTCGCAAACTGGCGAGCGGAAATTATTTGGTCTGCCACGAAGGCGAAGGGAGCGTCTGCGAATACGACGGCGCCGGCAAGATTGTTTGGACCTACAAGCTCGACCTCGGCGACCGCAAGCGCTCCGATGGCCACGGCCCGGAAGGGCACGGCGTCGAAGTCTTCGGGGCGATCCGTTTGGAAAACGGCAACACGCTCATCGCCGGCGGCAACAACAACCGCGTGCTCGAAGTCGATCCGAAGGGGAAGATCGTCTGGCAGGTCGATCAGAAAGATCTCCCCGGCATCACGCTCGCTTGGGTCACGACTTTGCAGGTACTCCCGAACGGGAACATCGTCATCGGCAACTGCCACGCCGGCCCCGAGAACCCGCAGTTGATCGAAGTGACGAAGGAAAAGAAAGTCGTCTGGACCATGAAGGACCACAAGACCTTCGGCAACGACACCGCGGCGGCCCTGATTTTGGTGGGGAAAACGAAGTGACCCGGCGGTTCACCGGCGATTCTTCCGCGAGGCGAGCCACCAACCCGCCGCGGTGAGCGCGGCGATGGCCACGATGCCGGTGACGATGCCGACGGGCCTCGACAGCAACGGCCCGTTCCCGTTCCATCGCTCGGGCACGGCGTCGGGGTCTTCGGGGATCTCGATGCGCCGTTCGTCCCGGTGGCCGAAGTCGTCCTCGGCGACGACGGTATAAGCGCCGGCACTCGGCGCCGGCGTAGTCCATGTTCCATCGGGGCCGAGCGTCCCCGTCGCCACGACTTCTTTGTCCGCGTTCGCGATCGTCACGGTGACTGCACCTCCGTCTTGGTCGGTGCCGTCGTAGCGCACGGCCACGACGATCGTTCCATCGGACCGTGCCACCGTCATCCGCAAGGCGTGCGCCCGGGCGGGATCGGCCTCGAGCGCGACGGTGGCCGCGGCGACTGCTACAACGAATGCGGAGCGCGGGGTCATGGGACGATCCTGCGAATGTGCGGCGTACTTTCGGAATCTTAAGGATCGACGATGCCCGAGCCCACAGCGTCCATGCCGTTGGAGGAAGCAATCCTGCTCGGGGTCATCCAAGGCCTGACGGAATTCCTGCCGATCAGCAGCACCGCGCACCTGCTCGCGGCCCGCACGTGGATGAAGCACGCAAATCCCAACGACGCCTTCACGACCGTCATTCAACTCGGCACACTGATCGCCGTTTTGGTCTACTTCGCCAAAGACATCGGTCGTCTGAGCCTCGCCGCGCTGCGCGATCTACCCCGCGGCAGGCCCGGTTCCAGCCCCGACAGCAAGCTCGCGTGGCTGATCGTCCTCGGAACCCTGCCGGTGGTGGCCGTCGGATTTGCGCTGAAGAAGCCGATCAAAAAGCACTTCTACGACATCCCGACGATGGGGGCTGTGGCGATCCTATTCGCGCTGCTCATGCTCGCCTCGGAGGTCTGGACGGCGCGCCGAAAACTCGATCTGGGGAGGGTCGAACTCGGGGAGCGCGACATCACCCTCCGGGAGGCGCTCTGGGTCGGCCTGTGGCAATGCTTAGCCCTGATGCCCGGCGCGAGTCGCTCGGGGACGACCATCACGGCGGGACTGTTCGCGGGGCTGAGCCGCTCGGCCGCGGCGCGGTTCAGTTTCTTGCTATCCCTCCCCGCCGTCCTCGGCGCGGGCTTGAAGGAACTCTACGACGAACGGCGCGAGCTTTTGAGTTCCCAAGATCAAGCGGTACCGTTGATCGTCGCGACGCTCGTCTCGGCCCTCGTGGGCTACCTGTCGATCGCGTTTTTGCTCGGCTTCCTAAAACAGTACAGCATGGGCGTCTTCGTGGCGTATCGGTTGATCCTCGGGGCGGTGATCCTCGGCTTGTGGTGGGCCGGCCGCATTCCGGAAGCGAATTGATTGCACCGGGGGAACTCCCGCGATAGACTCCACCCACCCCACCAAACCGGAGCCTCTCCCATGGATTTCTTCTCACGCCGCGAATTCCTTGATCGCTCGGCGATCCTCACCGCCGCCCTAGCCGCCGGCACTCGGACGATGTCCGCCGCCGAGGAGCCGCAACCCGCGAAGAAAGGCGGCGCGAACGACAAACTCCGCGTCGCCGTCATCGGCGTGCGCGGCCGGGGGATGAGCCACATCAACGGGTTCGCCGCGAAGAACAACTGCGAAGTCGTCACGATCTGCGATTGCGATGAAGCGGTGATCAAACCGGCGATCGCGGCCGTGGAAAAAGCGCAGAAGTCGACGCCGAAATTCGAACAAGACATCCGCAAGGTGATGGAAGACAAGTCCATCGACGTCGTCAGCATCGCCACGCCGAATCACTGGCACGCCCTGGCTGCGGTCTGGGCCATGCGCGCCGGCAAGCACGTCTATTGCGAAAAACCGGCCACGCACAACGTCCACGAAGGCCGGTTGATGGTGCAGGCGTCCCGCAAGTACAAGATGGTTTGCCAAGTCGGAACCCAAAGCCGCAGCACCACCGGCATGCGCGAAGCCATCGCCTACATCCACGACGGCAAGATCGGCAAAGTGAGCTTGGCCTACGGCACCTGCTACAAACCGCGCAAGAGCATCGGCAAGGTCGACGCCCCGACGGAACCGCCGAAGTCGATGGACTACGACCTCTGGTGCGGGCCGGCGGCGAAGCTCCCCGTGAAGCGCAAAGGCCTCCACTACGACTGGCATTGGACGTGGGAATACGGCAACGGCGACTACGGCAACCAAGGGGTCCACGAAGCGGACAAAGCCCGCTGGGGCCTGAATCTGCCGGGCCTGCCGACGAGCGTGATGAGCGTCGGCGGCCGCTTCGGGTACGTCGACGACGGCGAGACGCCCAACACGATGCTGAGCCTTTACGACTACGGCACCGCGCAGATGCTGTTCGAAGTGCGCGGCCTCGACACCAAGGATTACAAAGGCGCGAAGGTCGGCAACATCTGGTTCGGCGACAAAGGCTACGTGGTCTGCCCGAGCTACAGCAGCGGCATCGCCTACGACCCGGACGGCAAAAAAGTGCAAGAATTCAAGGGCGGCAACGAGCAGCAGCACTTCGACAATTTCGTGAAGGCCGTGCGCAGCGGGAAGAGCAGCGACCTCAACTGCGACGTGGAGGAAGGCCACCTGAGCGCCGCGCTCTGCCACCTCGGTAACATCAGCTACCGCCTCGGCCGGCCGATGCCGCTGGGCGACGTCTCTTTCGGCGACCGCAAACCCGCGCTCGCCGAAGCGTTCGGGCGGATGAAGGAGCACCTCGCCGACAACAAGGTGGACGCGAAGGTAACCAAGTGCCACTTCGGTGCCACGCTGACCATTGACCCGAGGACCGAGAAGTTCACCGGCGCCGACGTGGCCAAGGCCAACGACATGCTCTTTCGCGAGTACCGGAAGGGTTTCGATATCGTCGAGGCGGCGTGAACAAATCGAGAAATGCTTTGGCGAGCCGGCCAGCGTGAGCTGCCGGATTCCGAATCGCAAAAAGAATCCGGCAGCTCACGCTGGCCGGCTCGCCGGATCCATTTTCGTTACTGGTATAACCCCAGATCGAGCGCCTCGGCCAGTTTCCAACGGCACCACCACGCTCCGCTGCGCCATTGGCAGTAGACCTTTGTCTGCGCCAGCGTGCCGGGGCGTGCACTCGTGTCGGTGTCGGACAGCGGGATCTGCACCAAGAACACCTGCGACACCGGCACTGCCTCTTGGCCGTTCTCCCCGGCCGGTTTCACCGACAGCGGCCCGCCGCCGCGCTGGGTCAATTGCGGCGGGATTTTCTTCTCGTCCAAATCCGGGACTCGGAACACCTTGCCGTCGTACACGCGGTCGGTCCGCCCCGGCACGTGGACGGCCACATCGAGCGTCCCCTTCTTGAGTAAGTCTTCTTTGATCAGCCGATACTGCATCGGCGTCACCGGCAGTTTGACGATCAGCCGGCTCGGGTCGGACACCGTCATCAGCGGCGGGGCGTCGGTGAAGTTCGTCGAATAGAGCCGGCCGATGTCGCTGGTTTTGGGCACGCCCATGACGTTGCCGTCGGCCGGGGCCCGCAACTCGCTGATGCGGGCGATCCGCTCGAGCAGTTCGCCGACGGCCTTCTCGCCGTCGACAATCCGGAGGCCGGAGGCCGTCGCCGATTTGTCGAGGTCTTCTTTGTTGCGGCCCGTCTGCCGGATCGCCTCTTCGCGGTAGAGTTTTTCTTCCGACCGGACCCCGGCGAGTTCGGCCCGGAGTTTCGCCAGTTGATCGTTCAATTCTTTGCTCTCGAACTTGGCCAACACGGCGCCCCGCTTCACGTACTCCCCTTCCTTGACCAGTACGGCCACGAGGGTCGCTTGTTCGCTGAGGCCGACGGGTTTCGAAAAGTCCGGGTCGACGGCGATCAGGCCGGTTTCGCGGACGCGGCTGATCGGCAGCGGCAAGAACACGAATGCGACGAGCAGCGCAGCGAACACGGCCAGCGTGGTCTTGTAGCGTTTGGATTTCATGTCGGGGAGCCTTCCACGTTGGCGGACGCTTTTGATCATTTTGTACGCCGGCATCACGAACATCGACGCCAGCGACATGACCGCGAGCATCCGGCTGAGCACTTTGAGCTTGGGGTTGAGGAAGTCCGAAAGGAACCAAATCACGCCGAAAGTCACGACCCAGCGGTAGATCCAACTGCCGACGGCGTACGAAAAGAACAGCAGCTTGCGGCCGCGGGCCATGTACGGTTCGGGAGGCCCGTCGACCCCCAAGCAGACCTTGAGGAACAGACCGTTGATGTAGCGGTTGGCGCGGTCCCGGAGGTTCGGGATTTCGAGCCAGTCCGCCAGCATGTAGTAGCCGTCGAAGCGCATGAGCGGGTTCGCGTTGAAGAGCACCGTGCTCACGCTGCAGAGTACCATGAGGCACATGGCGATGTTGTTCACGATCGGCAGGTGGGGGGTGTACCACCAGACGAACGTGCTCAGCGAGGCGATCACGAGTTCGACGTAAATGCCGGCGAAGCTGATGATGATTCGCTTCCATTTGTCGGCGACCGTCCACGCGTCGGTCACGTTGGCGTAAAGCGCCGGCGATAAGCACATGAGCAGGATGCCCATCTCGTGGCACTCGCCTTTGAATGCTTTGCAACTCAGGCCGTGGCCGAACTCGTGGATGACCTTCACGATGCCCAGCGAGATCCACATGTACAACACGGTCTGGTACGCGAAGAACTCTTGGTACTGCGGCATCTTGTCGTAGAAGGCTTGGAAGTGCAGCCCGACCTGCAACAGCGCCGCGAACATGAGCATCAAGCTCAGCGTCAAGAACGTCGGCGTGAAAATCCACCACAGGAACCGGAACATCCACGTCAGCAAGCGATCCGGGTCGAAGACCGGGATCTTGACGTACAGGATGTTCGTGAAGGTCGCCAGCCGCTTCATATTCCGCTGCTTGGCGCGGCGCTGGAACAGGTGCGAGCCCGTTCCGGCGTGCTCGTGCTGGACGAGCCCGGCCGTGACCAGTTGCCGGGCGAAGGCTTCCAAGTCTTGGAATTCCAGCCGGTGCGGGCGGTATTCGTCCTCGAACTTCTTGCGGACATCCTCCATCGCGTGCCCGCCGTCGAACAGGCTGAAGACGAAATACTCCTGGGCGTTGAAGCGGTAATAGCGCAGGCAGACGGGATCTTTGACCACGTGGAAGCGCTTGCCTTCGTAGCGCTGCTCCACGTGCTGCAGATCGGGGCGGACCTTCAGCCGGACGAGCTTGCGACGTTCCGCCGGCTTGTTGGAGTGCTTATCGTCCATCGCTCGATTTCGGAGTGGGGTATGGAAGGATGGCGTCGCGACGGATGGTTTTCGTTGGAGTTCAACCTTTAGGTAGTCTTCGTCGGGCCGAGTCTGCGAGGACAGACGCCGGCTGCGAATTGCTGTCGGGCTTCGCAGACTCGGCCCGACTCCCAATCGCAACAAAACAACGTAAAGGTTGAACTCCAACGGAGAGAATCGGCTCGATTCACTTCGACTTGAACGGCGGCACGATGGTATTCGGCAGCGTCCGCAACGCGGGGACGACGAACGTCGTCGCGTCCGGCGCGGGGGCGTTCGCGCCGACTTGGACCACTTCCCCTTCCGGCAACTTCGCCCCTAGGCCGGGGACGTTCAACTTCGGCGGGACGGCCACCGGCGCCGGAGCCGGCTTCGCGGGGATCGCGGCCGTCGGATCGATGATGATCGTCGCCGTGCCCCGGTCTTGCAATTGATCGGCCACGATGCCGCCGGGGTTGTTCACCTCGACGCGGATTTGCGACGAGCGCGAATCGACTTCCGTGATCGCCACGATCGTCCCCTGCCATTCGACGGCTTTGGCCACCGTCGCCAGCGACCAGAAATGCACGCCCCCGGCTTGCGTGCCGACGGCGATCCAATCGAAGGTGGCGTCCGCCGAGAACGCGGCGCAGGTCACCCCGGCGCGGCTCGGCGTGACGAGGCGGCGACGCTCCGAGCCGCGCCCGGCGGAGCCGGACTTCGGCAGTTCCCAGAGTTGCATCTCGCCTTTGGTGTCCGAATCGCCGGCGGCGGTCAGGGCGTATTTGTCGTCCGGCGAAAACAGGGCCAAGCCCGAGAAACGGAGGCCACCGCCATTTTGCAGGGTACCGATGGTGCTTTTGTCGGCCAAGCCGATGATGTCCATGCGACCCGCGTCTTGGTCGAAAAGCATCTTGCTGCCGTCGGTCGACAATCCGAGAACATCGACCGAGCCGGAGCGGTGATCGAGCAGGCCATTCGGGGCGAGCGCGGCCGCATCGGCGCCGACTTGGTAGATGCGGGCGGTTTTATCCCGGGCCACCGTGACCAGCGTGCACTGCGGTGTGAAACGCAGGGATGTGACGTCGTCGAGGTGCTCGACGGGGAGGGCGTATTTCTTCTTCCGCGTGATGACGTCCCAGATGAACACATCGCGGCCGGCGGCGGTGGCGAGGTATTTCGCATCCGGGCTGAAGGCGACCGCGCTCACGCCGGAACCGTGGCTCTCTTCGAATTCGGCGAGGGGGGTTTTGGGGATCGCATCCGGCTTGGCGAGATCCCAGAGTCGGACTTTGCCATCGGTGCTGCCGGTGGCGACGAGGTGCGTCGGCGCGGCGAGGGCCCCGGTGGCCGCGACGCATTTGACGCCGACGCCCGACGGGTGTTGCAACACTTGTTTTTGCTTGGCTTTGCCCGTGGCATCCCAGACCAACACGGTCGAATCGAGCGAACTCGAGACGATCATCGGCCGGCCTTTGTGCGCGGTGAAAGCGACGCCGGTCACCTCTTGGCGATGGCGGGCGGTGTACGGTTCCGGACCGTAGGGGCGGATCGGTTCGACGACGGCTTTCATGCCGGCGCGGAGGCGGTCGGCGACTTCGCGGTCGATCTTGGCTTCGACGCGGAATCGCGAGGTCGCTTGGATTTCCATAATCGGTTCGCCGGCTTTCACGAATTCGCCGGGGTTCTTCAACAGCTTCAATATGCGGCCGTCGACGGGGCTTTTCACGCCGTATTGCTGGAGCCGACTGGTGGCGATGTCGACTTCCCCCGCGATCTTGGCCCGCTCTTTGAGCGAAGTGGCCATGCTCTCTTGGGCCCGCGCCAGCGCGGCGACGGTGTTGGCGAACTCGACGGGCGACACCGAATTGGTCTTCGTTAGCGGTTCTTGCAGAGTGACCACTTGTTGGGCTTTTTCCACGACCACCTTCGAATACTCGATCGCCTTATCGAACGCCGTGAGCGAGGTCACGTTCGCTTCGCGCTGGATCAAAATCTGGCTTTCGTCGATGCGGACGAGCATCTGCCCAACGGCGATGGGCGACGTGTCCTGCAGCTTGCGGAAAAGCATCGTCTGGTCACGCGGGTGCCGGATGATGGTCGGGTCGGCGGGGTCGAAGGCGGTGCCCATGGGCAGCGGGGTGCCGATGATCTCGATGCGGCCGTCGACTTCCGCGGGCACTTGGATCTTCTGATCGAATTGGATGACCCCTTGCGGGGCGATGATCGGTTCCGCGGCCGTGTCGCGCGCCGCCGCGATGGGCATCGGCGACTTCGCGAACAAGTCGGGGCCGATCTCGGCTTTGGCCGCGGCGTCGCCGCCGGTCGGTTTGGGTTTGCCGTCGGACTTGCCGCAGGCGGAGACGGAAATGGCGAGTGCGCCCAGCAAAAGGGCCGGCGCAAGGCGGCGGAAGCGGAACATGGATCGATCCTCGGAGTGAGGTGTGGCCCGCGGTGCGGGCGGTGCGTAGTGGGTTGGCCGTCCCGTGGATTCGGCCGGGGTTGGTTGCGGGCCATCCTTGGTCATCGCGATTCGTCCTTCGTCATCCGTCCGTGGACTAAAAGAAGAAAATCACCTTCTCGTAGAACCACTCCCAGACCCCGTGGAAGAGGGAGTAGCCGAGGGCGCGGTTGCCGCAGCGGATCTTGACGTGGAGTTCCTGCCCCGCGACGAAGAGGACCGCCCGCTCCTGTTCGGAGAGGTTTTCGAGATCGACCTTGATGTACGCCATCACGACCGGGGCCGATTCGTTGTGGTCGTCTTTGTTCGGCACCGCTTCCTGCGAGACGTCCGATTCGTACAGCTTGCCCTTGTAGTTGGTGTCCGGGCTGCCCGCGAAGAGGACGTCCACGGGGAGGTACTTTTTGTCGATCGTCATCTGCGGATTCTGCGGGTTCGGCACCGTGTCGACTTCGTGCAGGCCGTCCGTTTTGAAGGCCCGCATCACGTGGCCGATGTTGGCTTGCGGAATCCGAATTTCGCCGCGCCACGGGCCTTTGGTCGCGCCGAGTTTCAGCAGCGGTTCGTTCGAGCGGACGGTTTTGCGCGTCATCGTGCTGCGGTTGTCGTCGCTGAGCACCATCAGCGGTCCGGGGTCGACACCGCGGATCAAGTCGCTTTTCGGCGCCAAAGCGCGGAAGTGACCGCGCTCGTTTTCGATGAGGTTGTTCGAGCGGATCATGTCGGCCAGCATGTCGGTCGAACTGCGGAAGGTCCCCTCGGCTTGGGCGAGTTTCTCGATCCCCTGGAAGCGGTTGGCTTCCGGCCCTTTCAGCGCTTCGGTCATCAGGATGATCGTATTCTGGGCCGTGGCTTTATCCGTTTCGAGTTTGCCTTGACGCTCGCGGAGTTCGTTGCTGTACAATCGCACGGTCGGCTTGCCCGGTTCGATCATCTCCCCCGGTTTCACGAGTATCTCGAGGATCTCCCCCTCGTGCGGGGCGTAGACGTTCTTCACCTGCTCGGGCATGAACACGCCTTTGGCGTCCATCTTGTGGGGGTACGGCACCAGCACCATCGCGATCGCCAGCAGGATCGCCGCGGCGGCACCGAGGGCCGTGTAGAACTTTGTCTTCCCGCCCAATCCATCTTGCAGTTTGACGACCGGCCACCAGAGGAATTTGAACGGGATCCGCTTGAGTTCCGCGGCGTTGTACAGGGCCGGGGCCGCGTGCTTGCCGACGACTTCGAGCCGTTGGATCATCGGGCCGGTGTCTTCGGGCGGGTTGAAGCATTCGACCAGCAGCACCGAGCGCGCCGGCTTCTCGTCGTTCTTCTCCCGGTCGTCGCGGATCGGCTGCACAACCAACAGTTTCGGCTGACTCTCGGCCAAGTATTCGTCGAGGGCTTTGAGCACATCCGGCGGCAGCGCGTCGTCGCGGGTCCCGGAGAAGACCAGTTTGTCGTTGAACTTCAACACGGCGTCGAACAGCCGGCGCATCCGGCGGACGTGCGTGCTGGCCTTTTCGACGACGTCCGCTCCCGATACGGCTTCGACCGTGACGCCGCCGCCGTGCCGGACGCCGACGCAGAGCCGGTCGCACTCGATCAACCGCCGGCCTTCGTTGGCGACGTGGTAAGCGCACTCGGTCGGGTTCAGCGTCCCGTGGATCAAGCGCGCGAACGCTTCGACTTGGGCGAAGACTTTCTCGGTACTCGCGTTGTTGCGGTTGCCCGTGAACGAGTGGTACTGCGAGGCGTACCCCGCCATTTGCAGCGTGTACTGGAGGTACGTCTGATACAGCTTCGGCTCGTGGTTCGATTCTTGAAAGACTTCGAGCAGCCCGAGCGATTGCTTATCGGTCCCGACGATCGGGGCGAACAGGGCGTAGTAATCGGTGAGGTTGGCCGCGGGGGCCGCGCCCGGTTCGGCGCTGCCGCCCGTCAGCCGCGCTTGCGGTTCGAGCAGGATCGGCCGCGCCGGCGACACTTGGAAGACTTGCCGCAGCACTTCGTTGTGGCACTGCCGACCGCCCCGTTTGTCGTCGAGGCCGACCTTCTCGAGGTTCACTTGGCAGGCGACTTGGAGAAAGCCTTGGGGCGTCCGCAGCCAGACGGCCCCGGCCGGTGCGTTGATGCCGCCGAGGGTCCGCGTGAGAAACTGCTCGTAGAAATCGGTCGGGGCCAAGGTGGACCCGGCGAGTTTGGAGGCGTCCGAAAACGCTTCGTCGATTTGCCGATTGAACCGCGAGCGTTCGGAGTCGCCGGGGGGAGTCGGGGGCACTGAGAAACCTCGGACCGGGGAATCGCGGCCGTCCGCATACCGAGCACAACCGCAACAATGATACATCATATGCCACGGATTGAGCAAGACGGTTGTCGGGGGGGGTAGACCTCTCGATTTTGCCACGGGCCATCTGGTAGGCTTCACTTCCCATACCCGACACCCGGAGGCACGGATGCCCACCATCAGTTTCCAGTA
>JAYSYN010000012.1:0-23873 GCA_043727575.1 Fimbriiglobus sp. | reverse complement strand
TATTACATAGTAATAATCGGTGGACGGTACGGTTCGACCTCCAAAGAAAGCGGGCTCAGTTATACAGAAATGGAATATAGATATGCTGTTGAAGTTGGCAAGCCGGTGATAGGTTTCTTGCACGAGGATCCCTCAATAATTTCTTCTGCAAACTCCGAACAAGACGAGAGAAATCGAAAGAAGCTGCGTGAATTCCGAGCTGCGGTCCAATCGCGCCTCGTAAAATATTGGGCGGCTCCAGCGGATTTGGGAGCCAAAGTAAGCAGAAGCATCACTCAATTAATTAAGCAGCATCCCGCTATTGGCTGGGTAAAAGCGGATCAAATACCCACTTATAACAACCCTGAAGAATTGTTGAATTTGCATAAGCAAATACAGGAGCTGAACGATCAGCTGGATTCCTATGTTGATAAAGCGGTTGGGAAGATCAAAGCCTTGTCAAGCGGCAGCGACAAGGTTGTTTTGACAATCAATTTCAATGTACTGACTAAGTATCCTAGACTTGGTAAAACTGGATGGAAAGTTGTGCGGAAGGGTGCACAAAGCATACAAACAACATGGGACGAAATTCTCAAATTCTTAGCCCCCAAACTTGTGTCTTGGACCACGGAGTATCAGTTGGAAGGGGCTAAAAAACTGTTGGCCACCCATTTGTGGGAACGCAAGCCGGCGTGGGTGGGTAAAACTCAAAAATCTGGTAGCTATCAATTGTCGAGTGATAGCTCAAATATGATCATGATACAACTACTCGCGCTTTACATAATCGAATACGATGAAAAGGGCAATTATTGGAGGCTGTCTGAACATGGTAATCGGCACTTGACGGAGTCGGTAGCAATCAAGAAAAAGTAGTAAGGGCGTCGCCCCCAGATTTTGAATTTTATACTTTCAAATACTTGAACAAGATGATTCCATGAACAACACGCAATCCACCGGTCTGATCTTCGAACTGTCCAAGTCCGGTCGGCGCTGCCACCGGCTGCCGAAGTGCGATGTGCCTGACGCCGCGCCCCTCGACAAACTGATCCCGAAGGAGCACTTGGCGAATGCGGCTCCGCCCCTGCCCGAGATCGGCGAGATCGACCTGATCCGCCACTTCACGAATTTGTCCGCGCGGAACATGAGCATCGACACCAACTTCTATCCGTTGGGTTCGTGCACCATGAAGTACAACCCGAAGCGGCACGAGCGGATCGCCGGGTTTCCCGGATTCGCCAACCTGCACCCGCTGCAAGACGACGACACCGTGCAGGGGATGCTCGAACTCCTCTCCGAGATGCAGCAGTACCTCGCGGACATCTCCGGTCTGCCCGCCGTCAGCTTGCAACCGGCCGCCGGGGCCCAGGGCGAACTCACGGCGCTCTTCGTGGCGCACGCCTACTTCCACGACAAAGGCGAAGGCCATCGCACCAAGGTGCTCGTCCCCGACAGCGCCCACGGCACCAACCCCGCCTCGGCCGCGCTCGCCGGGTTCGACACGATCACCATCAAGAGCGGCGCGAATGGGCTCGTCGACATCGAAGATTTGAAGTCGAAGCTCGGATCGGACACGGCCGTTTTCATGATCACCAACCCGAACACGCTCGGACTGTTCGAAACGCAAATCCAAGAGATCACGGAACTGCTGCATGCGCAGGGGGCGCTCGTCTACTTGGACGGCGCGAACATGAACGCCATCCTCGGCATCACCCGGCCCGGCGACTTCGGCGCCGACATGCAGCACTACAACGTTCACAAAACGTTCACCGGCCCCCACGGTGGCGGCGGCCCCGGCAGCGGACCCATCGCGGTGCGCGACTTCCTCGCCCCGTATTTGCCGGTCGGCGGTGTGATGCGCGCAGGCGACGGCTACCGTCTCACGACCGACGCCGACTTGCCCAAGTCCATCGGCCGCGTCCGCAGTTTCTTCGGGACCATCGGCATTCTGTTCCGCGGTTACTGCTACATCCGCACGCTCGGGCCGGACGGGTTGAAAGGCGTCAGCGAGCACGCGGTGCTGAATGCGAACTATCTGCGCGCTCTCGTGAAGGATACGTACGACGTGCCGCACGCCGGGCCGTGCATGCACGAGTTCGTGGCGAGCGCCCGCACGCTGCTGCGCACGAAGAAGGTGCGGGCGATGGACGTCTGCAAGCGCTTGCTCGATTACGGCTTCCACGCCCCGACGGTCTACTTCCCGATGGTCGTGTCCGAAGCGTTGATGTTCGAGCCGACCGAAACCGAGAGCAAAGAAACCCTCGACGCCTTCGCCGAAGCGCTGTTGGCAATCGCGGCGGAAGACCCGGAGTTGCTCCGGACCGCCCCGCACACCCACGTCATCAGCCGGCCGGACGAGGTCAAAGCCGCCAAAGAGCCGGTGCTGCGCTGGCGGGCGAAAGCAACGGGGTTAGTAGAATCGCCACGTGCCGAAGCCGCGGCTTCCGAGCGTGGGGGAGGATAGATCGATGTCGCCCGATTTTCTGCGAAAGACCGTCAAACGGGTTCCGTTCCGACCGTTCATCATCCACCTGGCCGGGGGCGGGTCCATTCCGGTTCGCTCGCCGGAGTTCGTGATCATACCGGAGCTGGGTAGAATGGTTCTTGTGCAAGGTCTCAACGGATCCGCCCACCTCATTGACCTGCTGCTGGTGACGAACCTAGGGTGAGGAGACACCGTGGACGCGCAAGACTTCCGCAGGCTGTATTTCCACGAACCGTTCCAGCCTTTCCAAGTCGAACTGAAGGATGGTCGTACCTTCACCGTGATGAAGCCGGGCCACATCTCGATTTCCCACTCGGGCACCCGCATGGTCTTCACCGACGTGATTGAGAATTTCGAGATCATCGACTTCGTCGATGTCAAGGAATACCGCCTGCTCGAAGCGATGGCCCGGGCCGGGTGAAGTCCGAGTGCGTTCGCGGCGGGGGCATTCGGGATTCGCCGGCCGCGGTCGCTTTCGCCACCGATTGGGACCTTCCGCGGCGGAGCGATTCCCCCGCTTTCCATTGCGGTCGGTTCGGGGTAAACTCTTCCCACGACTTCTCCCCTGCAACGGAGTTCCGCCCATGCCCCGCCCATCCCGTCGATCCTTCTTGCAAACCGGCGCCGCGGCCACGGCCGGCGGGGTGTTGCTGAACACCCCCGCCCTCCACGCGTCCGGGAATAACCTCCTCAAAGTCGGTCTCGTCGGTTGCGGCGGGCGCGGCGGTGCCGCGGCCATCAACGCCCTCGCGGCAGACAAGAACACCAAGCTCGTCGCGCTGTGCGACGTCTTCCCGGATCGGATCACGAAGAAACTCGCGGAACTCAAAGAGTCGGAATACGCCGCGCAAATCGACGTGCCGATTGAGCGGCAGTTCTCCGGGTTCGACGGCTACAAACAACTCATCGACACCGATGTCGACGTGGTGTTGCTCGTGTCGACGCCCGGCTTCCGCCCGCTGCACCTCGCCTACGCCGTGGAAAAGGGCAAGCACATCTTCATGGAGAAGCCGCACGCCACGGACCCGACCGGCATTCGCAGCGTGTTGGCCAGTGTGAAGAAAGCCAAGGAGAAAAAGCTAAATCTCGTTTCGGGGTTCTGTTACCGCTACGAGCCGAGCAAGCGCGAGACGGTCAAGCGCATCCACGGCGGGGCCATCGGCGCGGTGCAAGCGATCCATACGACCTACCTGACCGGCGACCTCTGGTTCCGCGGCGACGAACCGAAGTGGTCCGAGATGGAGTACCAACTCCGCAACTGGTACTACTTCACCTGGCTGTCGGGCGACTTCATGATCGAGCAGCACATCCACAGCATCGATAAAGCCGCTTGGGTGATGAACGGCGAACTGCCCATTTCGGCCCAAGGCATGGGCGGCCGGCAGACGCGCACCGAAAAGAAGTTCGGAAACATCTGGGACCACTTCACGGTGGTGTACGAGTACGCAAGCGGGGCGAAGGTCTTCAGCCAATGCCGGCAAGTGACCGGGTGCCACAGCGAAGTGGCCGACCACGTCATCGGCACCAAGGGCAGCGCCCAGATCATGGCGCACAGCACCAACGGCGAGGCGGGTATTTGGAAGGCCGACCCGAAGAAAAACAAGGACATGTACCAGACCGAACACGACGAGTTGTTCGCCGCGATCCGAGCGGGCGAGGTCATCAACGACGGGGAAGCCTCGGCGCTCAGCACGCTGATGGGCATTATGGGCCGCGAAGCGGCGTACACCGGCAAGAAGGTGACGTGGAAGGACATCTTGAATTCGAAGCAGGATCTGCAGCCGAAGGAATTCGCTTGGGGTGCGAACCCGGTGCCGGCGACGCCGCAGCCGGGCCGCACGAAGTTCTTGTAAACCGCATTTTGTAGGACAGGCCTCCAGGCCTGTCCGTATCCCCTCTCCATTTCGGACAGGCCTGGAGGCCTGTCCTACATTAGGCCAAACCATGAATCGCCGCGAATTCCTCGCCACCAGCGCCGCCATCACGGCCGCCCCGCTGCTTCTCGCCGAAGACAAACCGAAGGCCCCCAAGCTGAAGAAGGCCCTGAAGTACGACATGATCGGCGTGAAAGGGACGCCGACGGATAAGTTCAACGCCATCAAGAAGCTCGGCTTTCTGGGCGTCGAGATCAACAGCCCCGGCGGACTGAAGCTAGACGAGATCGTCGCCGCCACGAAGGAGACGGGCATCCTCGTCCACGGCGTCATCGACAGTGTCCACTGGGCCGACACGCTGAGCAGTTCCACCGAAAAGATCCGCGCGAAGGGTTTGAAGGCGCTGCTCGGTGCCATCGCCGACGCGAAGACGGTCGGCGCGGACACCGTGCTATTGGTGCCGGGCGTCGTGAACAAAGATGTGAACTACGACCAATGCTGGGAGCGTTCGACCGCGGAAGTTAAGAAGGCGATCCCCGCCGCGGAGAAGGCCAGAGTGAAAATCGCCATCGAAGTCGTCTGGAACGACTTCCTCACGAAGCCGGAGCAGCTGGTCGAGTACGTCGATCAATTCAAGACCGAGACCGTCGGAGCGTATTTCGACGTGTCGAACATGGTGAAGTACGGCGTGCAGCCCGCCGAGTGGATCCGCAAGCTCGGCAAGCGGATGTTAAAGTTCGACTTCAAGGGCTTCAACAACGACCAGTTCAAAGCGAAGAAGAGCGGCTGGGTGGACATCGGCGAAGGGACCGAAGACTGGCCCGAAGTGCTGAAGGCTCTCGCCGAGATCAAGTACACCGGCTGGGCCACGGCCGAAGTCGGCGGCGGCGACGAGAAGTTTTTGAAGAGCGTCGCAGACAAGATGGACAAGGTGTTGGGGCTATGAATCGAACGCCGGCGGGGCGCAACCCGCCGGTTTGGCAATTCGACGGAGTATCGCCCAACATGAGAATCGCGACTTGGAACTTAGAATCGCTCAAGAACCGCAACCCCGAACGTGATAGTGCATTTCGTAAAGCCATGGCGGATGTCGATGCCGATGTGTGGGTCTTGACCGAGACGTGGATCGATTATGCCCCGGCTGAGGGGTATCGACTCGTGGCCCAGACGTTTGGTGCCAACGACTTGTTGTACAGTGCCAATGCGATCAAACGCTGTTGGGTTAGCATCTGGGCTAAGTCGACATTGGCATCGACACCGCAAACTGTCACGCATCAACCGGATCGAATGGCGAGTTGTCGCATCCATCTTCCTGACCATCGGGATCTCGTCGTTGTGGGTACTGTTCTTCCGTGGGGTAGTAGCGACACGCTCTGGCCGGCGACCGACGGGTATTGTGCGGCATTGAATGATCAAGCGATAGGATGGAATCTTCTAAGAACGGCTGGGGCGCCATGTGATTTCGTCGTCGCCGGCGACTTCAACGTTCACTTTACATACAAGCCCTCGTACGGAAGAAAACCCGAGCGGACATTGAGCGAAGTGCTTGCGTCCCAAGATCTCCAGTGTCTGACGCCAGGGAATGTCCCGCAAACGGAGAAAGCCGCGATCGACCACATCTGCATTTCCCGCAGCTCAATTCAAACAGGAACACCGCCGGTGGGTACATGGCCGATACCGACGTCAATGGGCAAACCGATCACCGATCACCATGGCGTATTCGCAGATCTGATTTGAAATCCACTGGCATATCGACATAGTCCTGCCCTCCGCAGAGGAGACTGGACACCGCGATAAACCTAACGCAACCGACGGGGCGTTGATCGCTATGGCTGCCCATTCAACCGCACTTTGAGTTCCGCGACTTCCCGGGCCAGGGCATCCGCCCTGGCCTTTTCCGCCTCGGCGCGGGCCTTTTCCGCTTCGGCGCGGGCCTTTTCCGCCTCGGCGCGTGTCGTCAGTTCCTCGAATTCCGGGATGTCGATCCCGTCTTCATCGGCGACGACCAAGCGGTCGCGGTCCCAGCGGAACGACAGCTTGAGCGGGGGCACGAGAACGCCGAGTTTCGGATCGGATCGCATTTCGCGGTAGACGCCCCGAACGTACCGGAACCCGATCACAATCGGAATGCCATTCGGCGCGGCGGCATCGATTACGATGAAATACGGGATGCCGAGTTCGAGGAATTCGTCGGACTTGTCCCCGAAGTCGATGTGGCGGGTGCTCGCCGAAGTGACTTCGAACAGGGCGACGATCTCGGCCCCGAAATCTCCGACGGGCAGTGTGCCCGAGAGGTCGTCGTACGGGTCGTGCATGTTGTCGAACACGACCGCGTCCGGGCCGTGCGGTTCGATGCCGAGGCGTTGCCAGTCGACGCGGTGCTCGGCGAATACGCGGCGTCCTGGCCGGTCGCGCACGGTCAAGGTCAGCGCGTTGGCCAAGGTGCGGAGCGCGACGGCGTGGCGATTCGAAGACACGAACCAATCCTCCTCTTGCGGGTGGAGGTAGTCGGCCTCGGTCAGCGGTTCGTAGTGGTGGCCGACGATCTTGCCTTCGGCATCGCGGTGGTTCACGAGCCGCGTGCCGATGTGGAACGGGTAGCCGTCCGGCTTCTCCACTTCGACTTCCGATAAAACTTGCGTCGGCATCGCGGTTCTCCGAGGGGATCGGCCGGCGCCGGCCGATCCCGAATCAGCCGGCCATTACACCTTGTACTTGCCCGGCACGGCGACGGCGGGGACCGCCAGCGCGGCCTTCAAATCCAGATCCTTCGGCATCGTGTCGACGGTGCTATTCAGCGCGTCGTCCCAAGTCACGACCTTGCCGCTATAAACGGCCATGCGGCCGAGGACGGCCGTCAGCGTGCTCTCGGCCACGGCTTGCAGCTCGTTGAGCGGCTTACCGGCCTTGATGCTTTGAATCAGGTCGATGTGCTCTTGCACGTACGGCGACAGTTCGTTGCGATCCTTCTTGTGGATCGTCTCTTTGCCGATCTGGTACGAGCTAACCCGGCTGTGACCCTTGGTGCCGTAGATCGTCTCGGAGACGTCCTGCGTGGTGCCTTGCACGTGCGAGCAGTAACTGTGCATCGGCACACCGCCGGCGTACTCGTACTCGATCGAGAAGAGGTCGTAGATGTGCCCGACGGCGGCCGGTGTGCCCGGGCGGCGCGTGATGCGGCCACCGTATCCCACGGCTTTCAGCGGGTGGCCTTTCATGGCCCAGTTGATGACGTCGAGGTTGTGGACGTGCTGCTCGACGATGTGATCCCCGCACAGCCAGACGAAGTGGTACCAGTTCATGAGTTGGTACTCGACGTCCGACTGGCCCGGTTTGCGGGTCTTGAACCACGGCTCCGAACCGTTCCACGAGCAGCGCGCCGAGACGATGTCGCCGATGGCCCCGCCGTGGATCTTTTCCATCGTCTTGAGGTAGCCGATTTCGTGGCGGCGCTGCGTACCCGCGACGATGGCGAGGTTCTTCTTCTTCGCTTCTTCGACGAGGCCGAGGGCTTTCTTGATCCCGGGCCCGTCCACGCCGACGGGCTTCTCGCAGAAGATGTGCTTGCCGGCTTTGATGGCGGCTTCGAGGTGCGGCGGGCGGAAGCCGGGCGGGGCCGCGAGGATCACGAGGTCGACGCCGCTGGCCAAAACTTGATCGACGGCGTCGAGCCCGCCGAACACGCGATCGCCGACTTCGGTGCGATCTTTCGCGCTGTCTTGGTACGCGGCGACGGTCGCCTTGGCTTTGTCGAGGAACACGTCCCCGGCGGCCCAGAACTTCACGCTTTTATCGGCTTGGATGCAGTTGCCGATGGCATCGCTGCCCCGGCCGCCGCAGCCGATGAGGCCGACTTTGATGACTTCGTTCCCGGCCGCGAAGGCGGGGAACAGGTTCGCCACGGCGGCCGTGGCCGTGACGGCGGCGGTGCCTTTGACGAAATCGCGACGGTTCGACTCGGACATGGGAGAAGACCTCGGAACGGGAACAGGAAAGGGGAACAAACTAACGGCCCTTCTTCGGGACCGCCGGTTTGAGGCCGACCAACTCGGGGTACTCTTCGACCGGCAGCGCGACGCGGAAGCCGATCATATCCATTTCGGTGAGCCACCAGACACTGCGCGGGAACTGCGGATCTTTCCGCATCCACTCGACCTCGGACGGCCAGCGGTACGCCGAGCGCAGTTTCTCGGGGCCGTCGAGCCACGAGCCGCCGCGGACGACGTGGCTCCATTTTTTGTCGGTCGGTTTGGTGAACGCGCCGACCGTCGAGTCTTTCTTGGCGAACTCGCCGTAAGCCTTGGGATCGTATTGATCGAGGCACCACTCCGCGACGTTGCCGTGCATGTCGTACAAACCGAAGGCATTGGCCTTTTTCTTGCCGACTTCGTGCGTCGTGCCGTCGGGTTTGTCTTCGATCGGCGAGTTGCCGAGATACCAGGCGTAGTCGGCGAGTTTCTCTTTGGATTCGTCGAAGCTATACATCCCGGTCGTTCCGGCCCGGCAGGCGTATTCCCACTCCGCTTCCGTCGGCAGGCGGTAGCCGCGCTTGGTTTTCAACCGCAGCCAGTGGCAGAAGACCATCGCCGCGTGATGGCTCATGCAAACGGCCGGCTTGCCGACCCGACCGTGGCCGTAGGTGTCGTCGACGTACGGGTTGGTCGGCCGGGTGATGGCGTCGGCCCCGAGCTTCTTGTCGTTGTTCTTGGCTTCGAATTCGCCGTCGGCTTCGTCCCGGCGCGGCAGGTCTTTGCTGCGATACCAGAGGTCGTACAGGTCCCACGTCGTTTCGACCTTGGCCAGCCAAAAGGCGTTGACCTTCACCTTGTGCTGGGGCCCTTCGTTCTCCTTGCGGTCCTTCTCGGCGGCGGGGCTGCCCATCGCGAATTCGCCGGCCGGGATATAGACCATTTCGAAGGTCGTCTTCAGTTTCTGCAAAGTGAACTTGTCCGGGTCTTTGTCGTCCGGGATTTTGATTTCTTCTTCGATGCTCTCGGAAAAAGGCTTGGCCGGCAGGTCGACTTTCGCGGCGACCTTCGGTTCGGGCGGCACCGGCGGGATGCCATCGTCGCCGGCCCCGGCGAAGCCGAGCGCGCCGACCGAGATCAACAGCGGTAGAATCGAGAGTGAAAAGCGTCCGGTCATCGGGCGGAACCTACAGAGGGGAGATCGCGTGCGAAGCATCCTCGCATTCCTTCATATTATCGGATTCGCCGCGGCATTGCACGCCGGAGATCCGCCCGCGCGGCACGAATTCCGCGCGGTTCACATGGGCACCGAATGGCCCGACCCTTTTCTCCCCGACGGGGCCTCCTTATCCAGCCCGTGGTGCGCCGTTCTTCGCCCCAACGGGGCCGCCTTATACAGCCCAGGGCGGAAGCCCTGGGTTGCGGACACCGATGACCCCCACCCCGAAGGGGTCGGCCCCTTCGGGGCGGAAGCAACGACACGGCAAACCCAGGGCTTCCGCCCTGGGCTGTATAAGGCGGGCCCGTTGGGGCGAAGCGATGTTCAACTCATGCCTGCGCTTCGAATCCAACTCGATGCGGATCGGTCTTCAAACTGTGCCGATTCACCCGCGCGGCACGAATTCCGCGCGATCCACATGGGCACCGAGTGGCGGATCGTCCTGTTTGCCCCGGACAAACCGACGGCGGAAAAGGCCAGCAAGGCCGCGTTCGCCCGCATCGCGGAACTCGAACTGGTGATGAGCGACTACAACCCCAAGTCGGAGTTGATGAAGGTCTTCGCGGCGAACGACGCCGATCCGGGGAAACCGATCCGCGTTTCGAGCGACCTGTTCGACGTGCTCAAAAAAGCCCACGCAGTCTCCTCGGCTTCGGACGGCGCCTTCGACATCACCGTCGGTCAGCTCGTCAAACTGTGGCGGGTCGCCCGTAAGGTGAAGGAAAAACCCGCCGCCCAATATCTCGCCGCCGCAAAGGAACTCGTCGGATTCAAGCTGATGATGCTCGACGCGAACGCGAGCACGGTGACATTGGCCAAGGCGAAGATGCGTCTCGACCTCGGCGGGATCGGCAAAGGATACGCCGCCGACAAGGCCTTGGAAGTTTTGAAAGAGCAGGGTTGCCCGCGGGCGCTGATCGCGGCCAGCGGCGACATCACCGTCGGCGACGCCCCACCGGACAAAGACGGTTGGGACGTCGAGATCGCCCCGATCACGAAGGATCGACCGGCCCGCAAGTTGAAGCTCGCGAATCAATCGGTTTCGACATCCGGCGATTTGTTCCAGCACGTCGAGATCGACGGCGTCCGCTACTCGCACCTGCTCGACCCGAAAACCGGCCTCGGCCTCACCGGTCGGCGCAGCGCGACCGTCATCGCCCCCAAGGGTTGGCAGGCCGACGCTTTGACGAAAGTCGCCAGCGTGATAGAACCGGCGAAGGCCTTGAAGCTGATCGAAAGTCAGAGTGCAGTGATGTACCTCGTGGCCAAGGATTCCGACGAGGCGAAAGAAGCGGTCACCGAATCGGCCGGGTTCGCGAAGTTCCTCGCGGCCCCGGAGAAGAAGTGAACTTGTCGGCGCGGGCCGACGCGGTATGATTTCCCCTGCTGCGGGATTGGTATACCGGTCGTGCCCAGCCTTCCCAAGGCTGTGAAACGAGTTCGACTCTCGTATCCCGCTTTTTCGTTTTCCAGCCCCAAGTCACTTCCCGCCGCCCAATCGAGCCCGGATCGTTTTCACGTCTCCCGAAGTTCCCGCTTTCTCCAAGGCTTTCAAATAATCCCCGAGTAGCGCCTTCGTTTCGGGGTGATCGGCGGGGTATTTCTCATCGCGCAGCTTGAGCGACTGCGAATACAATTCGACCGATTCTTCGGCGCGGCCGAGAGCCAACGCTAATTCCGCCTCGATTTGTTTGGTGATGGAATGGGCGGGATGGCCTTTGGGGTAAAGAGCGTCCCGCAACTTCTTGGCGGACGCGATCAATTTTTGAGCATCTGCGGTTTTACCGGCCGCCGCGAGAATGCGCCCGAGTTGCAAGGCCGCCCCCGCGCTGGCCGGGTGCTCGGCACCCAAGCGTTTCGAGTACGCTTCGTGGACGGACCTCGCCGCGACTTCCGCGTCGGCGAACTTCTTGTGGCGGAACAGGGCGTCGCTCCGTGTGCTCAGGAGATCGCCCTGAAAGTACACATCCTTCCCGTGGAACTTCTCGGCCAAAGCGAGCGCGGTGTCGATTTTTGCCAACGCTTCGGAATACTTCCCTTCTAGAATGTCGAGTTCGGCAGAATCGGATATCGCGGAGAGCGTTGCCGGGGATTTCGGGTCGTCTTTTTCGGCGTCGGCGAGGAGTTTTTCAAATTTATCCCGCGCCGAGGAATAGTTGCCGGCGCGGATATCCGCCTCGGCCGCGCGGTTCTTCAAGGATCGCAAGGCGCGGCTTTCGGCCCCGTAGACCGCGATGTAAATCTTCGCCGCCGCCGCCTCTCGCTTGGCCGCGCTCGAGAAGTCGCCCACGGAGAGTTCGTAGTTGGCCATAGCGAGCATGGCACTGGCGTGGTCGCACGTGCCGGTGAACGATTTTTCGTAGTAGGCAAGGACCTTGGCTAGTAGTTTGTGAGCCTCTTCGTACTTGGCTTGACCGGCTAAGAACGCGGCCATGTGTTGCCACGAACCGACGAGTTGATCCGGGTTACCATCGAAATGCTTGGTATACATGGCCAGGGCTTTGCGCATCGCCGTGTCCGCATCGTCCAAGCGACCATGGTAGCGGTGGAGAACGGCCGCTTCCGCATGGTTGCTGGCCAATTTGATATCGCCGTCGGTGGCGTAGAGTTTTTTCCGGAGAGCGGCGGCGCGGGTGTACAGCGCTTCGCGTTCGGAGTAATTGCCCCGAGCCGCGGCCAAATTGCCGAGTTGGATCAGGCTATCGATCACCTCGGTGAATTCGGATCCGAGGTGTTTCTCCCGGATCTCGAGTGCTTTTTTGGCTTCGTCCTCGGCTTCTTTTTTGATGCCCAATCCGCTGAGGAGCGAAGCGAGAGCGGAATGCGAACGGGCCAGATTTCCGGCGCGATTCAATTTGGTGTTGATATCTTCGACCGTATCGATGCCGACTTTCTCTTTCATATAGATCGCGCGGCGATAAAACGCTTCGGCTTCTTCGGGTCTGTCCGTTTCGGAGAAGAGTAGCCCGAGGTTGTGCAAGGCCACGGCCGTCCCCGTATTGTTTTTTTCGGTCTCGTTCGATTCGTACAGTTTCAAAGCTTTCTTCAAGAGCGGTTCGGCCTCGTCGTAGCGCTGGAGATTTTTCAAGAGCACGCCGAGCGTGTTGTATTTCTTCGCCATGGAGAGCGGGCTATCCCCGATCTCTTCGGCGATGGAGAGCGCCCGTTTGGCGAGGGGCAAGCCGTCGTCGATGCGGCTCTGTCGGATGCAAATCCACGCCAAACCGTCGACGGTCGCCGCGACCGCTTTCGACCGCGCGCCGTCTGTTGTCTCGAATATTTTCAGCGTCCGTTTGTACAAGGGCTCAGCTTCGCTTTGGCGGCCCAAGTTGTGCAAAAACAACGCTAACACATCCAGAGCCTCGGCCACGGAGCGGTGTTCGCCGCCGTTGGCTTTCTCGGAATTGGCGACCGCCCGGCGGTAGAGTTTCTCGGCTTCATCGTGCTTGCCGGTGTCGGCCAAGAACGACGCGAGGCCGCTCAGCGCCGTGGTCAAGGCCACGCTGTCGGCACCGAGCTTCTTTTCCCAATCGACTACCGTCGTGCGATACAAACTCTCCGCGGCTTCCGGCCGCTTGTCCCGTTGGTAGAGTCCGGCCAAGCGCCGGACGCTGGCGAAGACGGCCGCGTCGCCCGGTTTGCCGGTCTTCTCGCGGATGGCCAAGGCCCGTTTCAACAGCTTCTCCGCGGCGGGCGTCTCTTGCATTTGCTCGCGCACCCATGCGAGTTGTTGGAGCGGGCTGATGAGATCGACCGTATCGTCCCCCTTGGCTTTCTCGACCAGTTCGATCTGCCGTTCCCCCGCGCTCACCGCTTCCTTCCAAAGCTTCAGTTCCCCGTAAGTGGGAATCAAATCGGCGAGAGGCCCGATGAGATTCGCGCCGTCTTTGGCCGGCTTTTTCTCCGCGAGGGCGAGGGCGAGTTCGTATTGTTCCCGAGCGAGCAGGTAATCTTTGACCCCGTATTCGAAATCGCCGAAGCGGTTGTGAATCCATTCCGCCGGAGCGGTGTTCGGAATCTTGAATTCCGCGGCGATGCGAACGGCGTCGGCGAACGCTCTCCGTGCGGGTTCGGTTTTTTTGCCTTGGGCCAAGAGTTGTCCGAGCAACACGTACGAATAGGCGTGGTATTCGCTCTCTTCCGCGATCCGGTCGTACAGCTCGATCGCGGCTCGGATCGATCCCTCGGCTTCGGTGAGTTTGCCGGCCTCGCGCTCCGCCCCCGCGTTGTCATACCGGCACTTGGCCAGCGCTTTGCGGCCGGATGGACCCAACTCACCCAACGCGCCATCGAGTTTCTTCCGGAGCCTGGCGACTTCGACCGGTTTCTTTTGCCCGACGCGGATGGCGATCATCTGCTCGTAGCTGTTGACCAGCCAATGGATGCCGTTCTTTTCGTCCTTGGCGACTTTGGCGAATGCCGTGGCCGCCTCCTCGAACCAGTCGAGGGCGGCCGCATCGTCTTTGCGTTTCACTTCCAAAGTCCCGAGCGCGTAGAGGCAGTCCCCTTCATCCGACAGTTTATCTTTGGCGGCGTAGAGCTTGCGGGACTTGCGCAGCGATTGTTCCGCCCCCTTCAGTTCGCCGGTGTCCGACTGGCTCATCCCGAGGCTGTAATTCAAGAATGGGAGCATGTCGGCTTGCAAGCCGGATTCTTCGATGGCGGTGATGGTCCATTCGTAAAACGGAATCGCCTGCTCGTGCTTCTTGGTTTGGGCGTAGCAGGTGGCGAGTAGTTTCGAGGAGCGGATCTTGTCGTCGGTATATCCTTTGACGAGATCGCGGTACATTTCGGCCGAGCGGACGGCGAATGGTAGAGCTTCCTCGTATTTGGCCGCGTTAGAGAGGGCCGCGGCGGTATTTTGCACGGCCGCGGCCATCGACACGTTCGTCAAGCTTTGCTTGTCGCCCTCTTTCACGGCCAGTTTGTAGAACTTGGCGGCATCGTCCCACTTCTTCTCTTCGAACGCTTTGTAACCGGCGTCGTAGTAGCTCTGCCAAACCGAATCTTGCGCGGGCAGTCGGCCCCCGAGAAGGATCAATGCGATACACACGATTAAGAAACGCATAGTCGCCTCAGGGTTCGGGGTCGGTGTTCGCGTGTCGTCGCTAAAGATGGTAAAGCCTGCTCAATCGGAAGCCAACGAATTTTTCCGCGATATTGAACGGCATGGTCGGGCGGATCGAAATCCATCGCCTGCCGTCGAATGGGGCGGATATCCGGAATTGGTGACCGCGAGCCCGTTTCTCGATCTTCAAAAGTAAGTGTTACTTCGATCGTCAGGCCGTCGCCGGCTCCATCGTCGTCAGCAGCTTCATCAGGGTGGCCGTTTCCACCGGCTTGACCAAGTGGTGGTCGAACCCGGCATCGGATGTCTTCCGGCGGTCGTCGTCTTGGCCCCACCCCGTCAGCGCCACCAAAACCATCTCCCGGCCCCACGCCTGCCCGCGGATGTGGCGGCAGGCTTCGTAGCCGTTCATCTTCGGCATGCCGATGTCCATCAGCACCACGTCGGGCCGGAACGTCCCGGCCGCGCCGACCCCCGCGATCCCGTCGTGGGCGGTCCGGACTTCGTTGCCCAGCAGTTCAAGCAATTGGGCCAGCGAGTCCGCCGAGTCGACGTTGTCGTCCACGACGAGGATCCGGCGGGAACCGGACGGCTCGACCCGTCGGACCTCGCCGGCGGCGGGGGTCGATTCCCGCGCCTCGGGCGTGGCGAGCGGCAGCCGGACCACGAACGCGCTCCCCCGGCCCTCGCCTTCGCTGCGGGCCTCGATGGTCCCGCCGTGCATCTCCACCAACCCTTTGACCAGCGAGAGCCCGATCCCCAGTCCCCCGGTCGTCTTCTCCAGCGTCCGGTCCACTTGGGCGAACATCCCGAAGACCGTTTCGAGCATATCCGGCGGGATGCCGATGCCGTCGTCCGCGACCGACACCACGACGTCGGCTCCGGGGGCTGACGCCGCCCGGCTCGCCAGTTCGACCGTCAACCGGATGCGTCCGCCGCGGTGCGTGTACTTCGCCGAGTTGTTGAGCAAGTTGGACACGACCTGGGCCAGCCGGGTCGGGTCGCCGTCCACGAAGATCGGCTCGCCCGGAATTTTGAGGGTGAACTCGTGGCCCGCCTGCTCGATCATCGGGAGGCTCGTCTCGACGGCGGTGTCGATCACGGTCTTCAGTTCGACCCGTTCCTTGCGGAGCCCCAGCTTGCCGGTCGTCACCCGGCTCACGTCGAGCAGGTCGTCCACCAACCGGACCATCTGCGTCAGTTGCCGGTCCATCATGATCCGGGCTTGCTCGATCGTCCCGTCGGCCCCGGCCAGCCGGATGATCTGAAGTCCGTTGCGGATCGGGGCGAGCGGGTTGCGGAGTTCGTGGGCCAACGTCGCCAGGAACTCGTCCTTGCGGCGGTCGGCGACTTTCAATTTCTCTTCGGCCTTCCGCCGCACGGTCACGTTTTCGTGGGACACGACCACCCGCACCGGCCCCGGCGACTTGAACCGCGAGACCCGCATGATGAACCAGCGTTCCTCGGACGGCGAATGGCAGTGGTACTCCACCTCGAAGTTGGCCGTCCGCCCCCGGAGGACGTCGCCCAAGCCGGAGGTGACGGTCCCGGCCGCGATGAGCCCTTCCGGATTCGGCTCGCACGCTTCGACGTAATTCGACCCGACCCCGTGGTTGTGGGCGACGAATTGGTTTTCGTCCGCGAACCGGCGCCACGCGTCGTTGACGGCGAGGATGATCCCGTTCTCGTCCAAGATGGCGATGTGGCTGGAGAGGGCGTCGATGGACAACTGGAGGAACCGGTGCGCCTCGGCCAGCGCGTCCTCGGCCAGGCGGCGTTCGTGAACGTCGGTGACGGCCCCGATGTGACCTTGGAATTGCCCGGCGGCGTCGAACCGGGGCACTCCCGCATCCACGACCCAGCGGTACTCGCCGTCCCCGCGCCGCAGGCGGTGATCGAGGCTGAACGGGATGCGTTGCTCGGTGGCGGCGAACAGCGTGGCGCCGGCGTGCGGCCGGTCGTCGGGATGGACGGTCTCCTGCCAACCGAAGCCCAAGTCTTGCTCCGGCGTTCGGCCCGTGAACTCGTACCACCGCCGGCTGAGGTAAACGCACATCCCCGTGGCGTCCGTGACCCAGAGCATGTTCGGCGCGCTGTCGGCCACACTGCGGTAGCGGGCTTCGCTCTTCCGCAGCGTCTCCTCGGCCCGCTTCCGGTTGGTCACGTCGCTGGCCGCACCGAACCATTCCACGATCTCGCCGTCGCCGTCGAGCAGCGGAATCGCCCGGGAGAACGTCCACCCCAGCGTCCCATCGACGCGCACGACCCGGTGTTCCAGCTCGAACACGCCCTTGGCCCGGATGGCGGCATGGATGGTCTCCAACACGAGCGGCCGGTCGTCCGGGTGGATGTATTTCTCCAGCCAACTGCGGCTCGGCTCGTGAGTGTCGGCGATGAACTCCCGCCCGCGCAGGTGGCGCATCTCGGTCCAGTCCGCACTCACCCGGTAGACCACGTCCGACGTGGCACTCACGAGCGCCCGGAACCGCTCCTCGCTGGCCCGGATCGACTCGTTCGCCTCCCGCCGCATCTTCGCCATTTGCAGGTGCGCCCCCACGCGGGCCAGCAACTCCCTGGCACCGAACGGCTTGATCAAGTAGTCGTCGGCCCCGGCCTCCATACCTTCGACCCGGCTCTCTTCCCCGGCACGCGCCGACAGCATGATGACCGGCACGCCGCTCGTCCGGGGGTCGGCCCGCAGCGCCAGCAACAGTCCGAAGCCGTCGAGCCGGGGCATCATCACGTCCGTCAGGATCAGGTCCGGGGGCTGGTCCCGCGCCGCCGCCAGGGCCGCCTCGCCATCCGGCACGGTCTGGATTCGGTAATGCTCGGCCAGGAGGCGGGCGACGTACTCCCGCATGTCGGCGTTGTCGTCGGCCACCAGCACCCGCGGAAGTGCGGAGTGAGGAGTGCGGAGCGCGGAATGAAAACCGAGATCCGAACCGGTGTTTTCGTCTTCACTCCGCACTCCGAATTCCGCACTCCGAATTTCGGCGGGGAGCCACCGCAGCGCCTCTTCGACGTAGGGCATCGCCCACGTCCCCGCCGGAGTGGTCTCGTGTCCCGGCCCGATCTGGTCGGGCGGCAGGTGGATCGACCCGAGCGGAACCGAGACGGTGAACGTCGTCCCCGTCCCGACGACGCTCTCGGCGGCGATGGAGCCGCCGTGGAGTTTGACCAGCTCTTGAACCAGCGCCAGCCCGATCCCGCTCCCCTCGTGGATCCGACCCTTGGCGTTTTCGACCCGGTGGAACCGCTCGAACAGCCTCGGCATCCCGGCGGCGGGGACGCCCGTGCCGGTGTCCCGGACCGTCAGTTCGACGGCGGAAACTCCGGGGGCTAACACCCCCGGCTCGCCAATTCGCAGCGCGACGGCGATCTCGCCCTCGAAAGTGAACTTGAAGGCGTTGGACAGCAAGTTGAGGACGACTTTCTCCCACATCTCCCGGTCCACGTACACCGGCTCCCGCAGCGGCGGGCAATCGACCGTCAGCCGCAGCCCGGCCCGCTCGCACGCCGAACGGAAGACGCTGGCGAGTTCGGCGGTGAAGGCGGCGAGGTCGGTCGGCCGGTAGACGGCCCGGACCCGCCCCGCCTCGATGCGGGAAAAATCGAGCAGGGAGTTGACCAGCCTCAGCAGCCGCAATCCGTTGCGGTTCACGACTTCGAGTTGACCGGCGACGGCGGGGGACAGATCCGCGCGGTCGCGGGTCAGCAGGTCCTCGACCGGGCCGAGCATCAGGGTGAGGGGCGTGCGGAATTCGTGGCTGACGTTGTTGAAAAAAGCGGTCTTGGCCCGGTCCAATTCGGCGAGTGCCTCGGCCCGCCGCCGCTCTTCCTCGTACGCCCGAGAGCTGGCGACGACGGTGGACACGCCGGAGGCGATCAGGTCGTAGAAATCGCGGTAAGCCGGGTCCAGCTTCAGCCGACCGCTCACCCCGGCGAGGAGGACCCCGACCGGACGCTCGCAACCCGGACGGGTCAGCGGCAGGGCGAGCGCGGCGCGCGGCGCTTCCGCATACGGTCCGCACAGGGACGGGCCGAACCGCCCGTCCGCGTTCTCGATGACGACGGCCCGACCCGTGCGGAAAACCTCGGCCAGCGGCCAAGTCTCCGATGCGGCGGACTCGGACTCGACCCGCAGGCCCGCGGCGGCGACCGGCCGCGCCGCGCCGCCTTCGTCGAAGAGGTAGATCGAGGCGAACGGGAGGTCGAGGTCGTAGTCGGCCATCGCCCGGATCGCGAGCGTGCAGGCTTCCTCGACCGTCTTCGCCTTCGCGGTCCGGGCGGCCACGTCGCGGAGCGTGCGGGTCCGCCGCTCGCTGAGCATCTTGGTGGTCATCTCAATGACGGGGTGAAAGAGGCCGCCGACCCGCCCGGCCTCGTCCCGGATGGGGCTGAACGAAAACGTGAAGAAGCACTCCTCCACGTACCCGTACCGCTCGAGGTAAATGTGCTGGGTTTCCAGGAAGGCCGTGTCGCCCGCCAGGGCCGAGTCGTGCGCCGCGCCGATGACCGGCCACGCCTCGATCCAGCACTCCGGGAAGTTCTGCCCCATCGACCGGGGATGCTTGTCGCCGCAAATGATCCGGTAGCCGTCGTTGTAGATTTGGACGAGACCCGGACCCCAGATGACGCAGATGGGCAGGTCCGAAGCGAGGCAGATGTTGACGGTCGTGCGCAGGCTTTGCGGCCACGACTCGACGGGGCCCAGCGCCGTCCCCGACCAATCCATCGACCGGATCAAGCGGCCCATCTCGCCGCCCCCGGCGAGGAAGGCGTAGGGGTCCGGTTCCGACAATGGTCCGCCGCTCGGGTTCATGCTGTGTTCCCGACCCCCGCCGCGCCCCCTCCACGTGCTCGCGACATTGGGGGATTTGCAATGGCCAATGCATCATAGCAGAGCGGACGAAAAGTTCGCCCAGCGCCTTCGGCTTTTAAGGGTGTCGCAAGGATTCTCGGAGTTTCCTTGGCATGGCCCAATTTCGTAGGTCATGCTCCGCATGACACCGGGAAGGAATGGAGCTGGATCGGCCGCGGGAAGCCCGCCATGCGGAGCATGACCTACGAAAACTTCCAAAAATCGCCGAGTCCAGCGTTTTGGTCTTGAGTCCAGCGTTTTGGTCTTGAGTCCAGCGTTTTGGTCTTGAGTCCAGCGTTTTGGTCTTGAGTCCAGCGTTTTGGTCTTGAGTCTACGCGAGGGTGTGCGACTTCCCGCTGGACACAACACTCGGACCCGACGGGTGGCCACTCGCAATCGGAAGCCTATTTAGATGGGGCGACCATCCGGGATCGTCGCCCGCAACGTCACCGCCGAGGTCTTGGCCGATTCATGTTCTACGCGCTCGCAATCTACTCGATCCTCGTGTTCGCAATGAGCGTCGTCTGCTTCGCGGCCTACGGTCTGGACAAGGGACGGGCCGGCCACGGCGGTCGCCGCGTGCCGGAACTCACCCTGCAGATTCTGGCACTCTCGGGCGGCTGGCCCGGCGGGTGGCTGGCGCAGCGGCGGCTCCGCCACAAGACGAAGAAACCGGCGTTCTTGATCGCCTTCTGGTGCGTCGTCGTGTTGCACATCGCCCTCGTCGGCGCGGCGGCGTATGTCGTGTACGGACCCGCGAGCGAGCGAAACCCACTGCAAAAAGCGATCGGCCGGGAATGAGCGACACCTTCTCGCCCGGCCCGACGCCGGACACCGTTCGAGCCACCGATGGCCGCGTGCTGACCGCGCCCGCCGGTTGGATTTTGCTCCCGCCCGGCGACGCCGCACTGACCCGGCGTGCCAAGGCCGCCGGCGACCATTGGGTCGTCGCCGAAAAGAAGGGCCGCAAGGTCTTCTCGCGGGGGATTTGGACACCGGCGGCGACCGTCGAACGGATCCGCGCCGACCTCGATGCCGAACGAAGCACCGAGGGGTTCGCCAAGAAGAAGGAAGCCGATGCCCGGCGGCGCGAGAAGGCCCAAGCCGAGTACGTGGAGGATTTCCACGGGGCGGTCGTGGCGTTCCTGAACTTCCACCCCGGCCATGCCGAACTCGCCGACCGGTTGGCCCGCGCCGTGACCGATCACGCCACGCCGGTGGGGAGCGGCACGGTGGCGCGGACGCAACGCATCCCCGTCGAACAGCGGGCCGAGGCCGCGGTCATCGCCTGGATGCGGCACCGAACGACCGGGTACGATTCGCTGGCGATCCCGCGGGTGAAGGGCCAACGCCGCGAGGTTCGCCGGATGCTGGCGCAACGGTCGAAAGAATTGTTGGCCCGCTATCGCCGGGGCGAAGCGGCCGGAGTGGACTGTCCGTTGCAGAAGGCGCTTCCGATTCCGACTTGAACGCAGTCCCGCTCAGGCGCTCGCTTCCGCGGGTTCTTCGGCCCGGTCGCGGCGCTTGACGAGCGCCACGCGGTTGCCCACCGGGTTGTACCGGACTTCGTCCATGAAGGCCCGCATCAACAGCAACCCGCGGCCGGACGGTCGGCACAAATACTCGGGGTCGGTCGGGTCGGGCAAGCCGGCGACGTCGAACCCGGGGCCTTCGTCGGTGATGACGAACGAGACGGATCTGAGGGCCTTCCCGTGGTTCGAGCCGCCGCGACCGCAGGCGATTCCGCAAGCCGAGCAACTGCTGGAACAACTCGGTGCGATGATCGCCGGGAAGTTGACGCCGCTCGCGCCGGGTCCGTATGTGCTCCTCGCGATTTCCGATACGGGTACGGGCATGTCGCCCGAGGTGAAAGCGAAGATCTTCGAGCCGTTCTTCACCACCAAAGGACCCGGCCAGGGAACCGGCTTGGGCTTGGCCACGGTCTACGGCATCGTCCGCCAATCGGCCGGGCATTTGGACGTGCTCTCGGCGGTCGGTTCCGGCACGACGTTCCAGATCTACCTGCCCCGCGCCGAAGGAGCACCCGCCGAGAAACCAAAGAAATCCGTCCTCCAACCCCCATCCCGCGGGACCGAAACCATCCTGTTGGTGGAAGACGAAGACGGCGTGCGGGCGCTCACGCGGCACGTCTTGGCCGCGTGCGGCTACACCGTGCTCGACGTCGTTGACGGGCACGAAGCCATCGCGCTGGCGGGGTCGCTCACGGGGGAGATCGATCTCTTGATCACCGACGTCGTGATGCCCGGCCTCGGCGGCCCGGAGGTCGCCGAACAAATCTTGCGACGATTCCCCGGTATCCGCGTTCTGTTCGTCTCGGGTCACACCGACGACGCCGTCATCCGGCACGGCCTCTCGGAACAAGGGGTGAACTTCTTGCAGAAGCCCTTCTCGCCCCCCGAGTTGGCGGCGAAAGTCCGCGACGTGCTCGACGCATCGGTTTGAACGCAACGGAACGCCCGCACGCTTCGATCATCCCTCGGATGAAACACCTCGGCCCGATTTCAATGGCAATCCGGTAGTTTATTTTGGCGCGATCCCTAACTCGGCACCGTCGTCTCGATGTATACGATCGGCTTCATGACAGAATATTATACCGCCGCGCATTCGAAGCCGCAATCGCCCATCGGTTCTTGTGGCGTTCCAACCGCTCAAAGTGATGATGCCCACCGACCCCGGCCTCTGGGGCCAACTCTGCGAAGCCTACTATTCGCTGCTGCGCAAGTATGTCATGCCGGAAGGTTGATCATTGAGAACATGGCGAGCCGGCAATCCCTTTCGATGGTGCCGCGTCGGCACGGGTAACAGAGGCCTTTCAAGGGGGAGAGCCCTCTTGCTTCTCTCCGCTCATCAATTTGCAAATCTTCTTGAACGCCTCGGGATCGATCTTTTCGAAGTTGTTGCGGATGAAAATGTTGCCCTCGAACATGCCGTGCTTGACGGCGCGGGCGGCGGCGAAGCCGTGCCAAGGGATCTCCCCCGCCATGGCGATTTCCTGCTCGCCGAAGATCTTGGTCCATTGCGACGCGTTTTTCGAAGGCACCACGATCCCGCTGGGCACAGCGACGCAGTAGACCCAGCCGGCCTTGGATTCGCGTTTGCAGGCAAAGCCCTTGGCGACGGTGACCGCCCTCGTCGTCGAGATGTAGCCCTTGAGCGTTTCCTCCGCGAGCATGCGGCCCAAATGGAACTGCTCCGACTTCACGATCGCCCGCCAAGTCGTGTAAAAGACGAACGTATCTTTGTCGGCCGGCGCAGGGGCGGTGCTGCGGACGAGAGCCAGGAACTGATCGGCCGTGATCGCGGCTTTCAAATCCTTGCCGAAGCGCCGCTGCATATAACTGCAAAATTGCTCGTAGACGGCACCCTTGATGTATCCATCGTCGTTGCGTGTCGATGGCGGACAGAACCCGTCCGCCGCCTTCAGGGCGACCGGATCGCGACTGTCGCCGCGGAAGGCGTACCCGGAGAACCGCTCCAAATTCTTGTGGATTTCCCAGTCGGAGGCCATGCCGGCCAAGTGTTGTGTCGCATTCGCAGGCAACATGTCGAAGGCCGGCGTCTGCGTCGCTGCGACCGCCGGGAAATACGGTCTTTGCGGCGTAGTCGCCACACGGGTTTGCGCGAGGAAATTCCTCTGGGGGCCCGTGGGCTTTTCGGCCCTCTTCCAGAGGTGATTGAAGAAATCGCCGAATAGGACGTGCAGGGGTTTCGTCGGCGGAACGACGGTTTTCGTACCGATGGCGGGCAGATCGCCTCCCACCCAACTGACATCTCCTCTCTCTTCAGTCTTGGCGTAATGCGACATCGGCTCCCAAGCGTTGAAATCCCCCCCGAAGACTGGCTGCAGCTTCTTGGGGTGGAAGTGTGAGAAAGGATTCGGTAGGCCCATGGTAAAACTCCCAGAGAAGGAAGGATTTGGGAATATCGTATCACCAACGAAGTCCGCGCAGAACTTCGGAACGAAAAAAAGCTCACAGCCCCCGGGCTCTGGGGCCAACGCTGCGAAGTGTATTATTCGCTGCCCCGCAAGTACGTCCTGCCCGAGGGATGAAGCGGGAGTTTGCAGCCGCCCTTTGCGTCGCCGAATGAGGCGTTCAGCGGAATCGGGGCCGGAGTGTCCGGACCCGATTCCGTCGATTTCCCAGTGACACCGATTCTGCTGCAACGGCGAAGAGTTAGGCAGAATGACGACCGGCCCAATCCCTTCCGGGATAGCAGGCTGTCATTCGCTCGGCCGATCCGCTCGCCACGACTATGGCAACAGTGTAGCGGATTCTGGTGCGCCTGTCAAACAGGACTGTTGGAAGGGTAGACCTCTCGATTTTGCCACGGGCCATCTGGTAGGCTTCACTTCCCATACCCGACACCCGGAGGCACGGATGCCCACCATCAGTTTCCAGT
>JAYSYN010000011.1:0-7974 GCA_043727575.1 Fimbriiglobus sp. | reverse complement strand
CGGAATCGTCAATCTCGGCGGGTCGGCGGCCGTGCCGTTGGTCGATTTTCAAATCGCGTTGATCGGCGTCGTTCTGGCCAGTTTGATCGCGGGGGCCGGTACGGGCACCGGCCTGCGGCACGGGGCGATCGCCGGGATTCTCTCCGCGTTCGCCGTCGGCGGCGCCTTCACCCACCAACCGCCCGACAGTTTCCCCGCGCTCGAATTCCTCCTCGATAAATTCCAAACGCGGGACTCCGCGTTCCAAAGCGCCCTCGTGCTCGGCTCCGGGGTTGCCGCCACCGTCACCCTCGCCGGCTGGGTCGGCGGGCAACTCTTCCCGCCCCTCCGCCGGAAGCATCGTCGCAAGTCCGATTACTGAAACGCCGAACGGCCGGGGGAAAGCCCCCGGCCGTTCGCGAATCGTCCGTTTCGATCAGTAGCGGAGTTCCATGCCGAGCATGACGCCGTGCGACCAGAAGTCGCTGGAGCCATGGGTGTACTTGGGAAACAACTCGCCGGTCTGATTGGCCCGCGGCGGGATCTGGCTGCTGTTCACGCGGGTGTCGATGATGTCGCCCGGCCGCGTGACGTTGCTCATGTACAGGAAGTTGTAGCCGGCGAAAATCCGCAAGTGATCGGTCACTTGGACGCCGAGCTTCCCGCCGATTTCCGGTACCACCGCGAAGCTGTCGTGGGTGTACCGGCCGATGTTCGACGGCTGCGTCAAGAGGCCACCGGCGTACTTGGTGCTGTTGCCGGCCGGATCGGTGATCGTCGTCGAACCGCTGATATCGACGACCGAGTGATTCACGCCGAGGGCCACGGTCGACCGCAGTCCGAAGAAGAAGTGGCTGAAGCGGCGTTCGTAAGCGAGGCCGACCACACCCCCGTGGAAGTGGTTCTCGGTGCGGAAGCGGTCTTCGACTTGGAAGCGGTAACCGGGGAATTGCGAGCCGGGGAGGCCGGTGAGGTCTTCGCGGATCGTCAGTGTGTCGTTGAGGCCGATGTAGCGGTAGCCGAGCAGGGCGTCGAGCCGGCCGCACGGGGAGCAGGCGAGGTTGCGGACGAAGTTCGCGCCGCCGCCGATGAGTTCGGATTGCGAATCGGCGGTGATGGTCCCGCGGAGGATGTTCGGGAACGACACCAATTGCGTGTCTTGGTACGGGGGGACTTGGCCGAACGTCCCGTCGGCGTTGCGGCGGACGTTGTTCGTGAACGGCCGCGTGACGATGTTCGTGCCGTCCGATCCGGCGGCATCGTGCTGGTTGCTATTGCCGAGGAAAAAGAAGTTCCCTTCGATTCCGAACCGCTGGCACTCGTCGAGCCACATCCCGCCGTAGAGGCGGAACCCGCTGCGCCAATCGCTGTTCACGTTGCGGCCGTCGATCAAACTCGAGGTGCCGGCATTGCCGAGCGTCCCTGCGACGCCGCGGGGCGTGCCCGGGAGGGCGCCGGTGGCGAGCACCGGGTAATTGTTGCCTTTGGTAGTCCAATACAGGTACTCGGCGCCGATCCAGAATCGGCCGGCGGGACCGCAGAGGCAATCGCAGGCGCTGGCGCAGGTGTCGCCGCAGGCCGCGGCGACGTCGGCGGCGCAGGCGCTGCCTTCGGGGAGATTACTGGTCGCCATCGGGGCCGCCACCGGGGGCAGCGTCTTGGCGGGGGCGGGCGTATCCGCTTTGATCGCTTCCGCGACGGTTTGTTGGACGTCGGACGTCGGCTTGGCCGATTTCGACGGGACGAAAGCGGGCTTCGTTCGGAACGGGGCATTCGGGGCTTGCGCGTGGAGCGCCCCGACGGTGCCGAGGACGGCGACGAGGCCGCCCAAGAATCGCGTCAACATTCGGTCTCCTCCAGGAGTCGGGGAGTGGGGAAGGCAAATTTTTCGGCACCTTCGACCCAACACACGGGGCCGGATCCATCCGGACACGCCTTGCTATCGACCCCATCCGGCCGGGCCTCTAGGTTCGCGCCGCTCAAACCGTTCGGATTGCCGCGACCCGGATGCGGATGAGGGATAATCACCCCAGTCCGCCTATGTTAACTTTCGGATGCGCCGATATTGAGTCGATTGAGCCCCATAAGTGTGGTGCGGATCGTGGTGTCCGACGAATGGTCAACTTGGGTAAGAAGTTACCGCGAAGTGCAGTTCCCCCGGTTTCTTCGACCGAAGAAACTGTTACAGTGAAGTGCTATTCGCCCCCGGTGCGATTATTCGCCGGCGACGTGAACTCATCCGCTCTGAAAATTCGCTCCTTTGGCTCCCGCGAGGTTCCCGATGCCGTCTCTCCTTCCCGAACTGCCTCCGAAAGCTCCGCATTCCAAATCCGCGTCCCGCAAAATCGCCAAAGCCCGGCCCGCCGAAGGTGCGAATAAGCTCGATCTCCTCCAACTCGAAGATCGCCTCGTCCCCGCCGGCCAAATCACCGGTCAAGTCTTCGTCGACTACAACTCGAATGGCCTACTCGATACCACCGGCGCTCTGCCGAACGACGGCTCCGGGACGTACAACCGCCAGACCGATATCGGTGTCGGAGGCGTGCTCGTCACCGCGTACGACTCGCAAAACGTCGCGAGCGGCTCGGCCACGACTGCGGCCAACGGCACGTATACGCTGGCCGCGACCGGCACGGGGGCCTACCGCCTCGAATTCACCAACATCCCCAACACTTACTACGCGGGGCCCCAAGGCGCGAACGCCGCGCCGCCCCCCGTCGGCAGTTCGACCACCGTCCAATTCGTACCCGGCGGCAACAGCGCCAATCGCAATTTGTCGCTGAGCCAATCGGGCGGCTACTCCGACAATCCGCAAATCGTCACGAATCAATATTTCATCGGCGATCAAACCGGGACTTTGCCGCACGGTGGCAACAACGGCGGCCCGCTCGGTTTCAACGACTACAGCACGACGGCCACCATTATCAGTTTCCCGTACTCGGCGGGGACGACCGACCAAACCAGCAGCACCAACCCGGCCGCCTCCGCCCCGACCGCGCACGCGCTCGCCGTCGAAGCGAGATTCGTCGGCGCCACGTGGGGCCTGGCCGAGAACACGAAAACCCAAACGATTCTGGCATCGTCGTTCACCAAAAAGCACGTCGGCTACGGCCCGAACGGCCCGGGCGCCATCTACACGATGGGCACCACCGGCACCACCGCCAGTTTGTGGGTCGACCTCGGCACCGCGGCCGTCGGCGGCAATTTCCGCTCGGGCTACACGGACAACAACGACTACTTCCGCGACAGCGGCGACATCGGCTGGGATGCGGTCGGCAAAACGTCCCTCGGCGGTTTGGCCATCAACGATGCCAACACCGAAGTCTACGTGATGAACTTGGCGAACCGCCGGCTCTACACGATCCAAGTGAACGCCAATGGCAGCGCCGGAGCGGTGACCTCGATCCTGATCCCCGTGCCGGGCAACGCCACCGGGGATACGACCGGCATCAACCGGGGCGACTTGCGCCCGTTCGCCGTCGAATACCACAACGGCCTCGTGTACGTCGGCATGGTGAACTCGGCCGAAAGTACCGGCGTCGACAGCCAACTCCGCGGGTACGTCTACACGTACAACCCCGCGACGCAGGCTTGGAGCACCCGCTCGGTCGTCAACGAGAGCAACGCCGTCGACGGGTTCGCTTTGAATTACAACCGCGCCACCAGCTACGGCGGCAGCGACACCTTCAAAGCGTGGCGGTCCACCTTCGGCAACGTCAACCCGGCCTTCAACACGAACACGAACAACGCCGTCAAGTACCCGCAGCCGATCCTCAGCGGGTTGTCGTTCGACGCGACGGGCAATTTGAACATCGCTATACGCGACCGCGCCGGGGACCAACTCGGCAACCAAGTGCCTTCGAACCCCGGCGACCCCACTTACAACTCGAACGTCAACACCCAGCTTTACTTGGGCATCAGCGCCGGCGAACTGCTCAAAGCGACCAACAACAATAACAACACTTGGACGCTCGAAAGCAACGCCACGGCCGGCGGCAACACGACCGGCGGCTTCAACGACAACGCCGGGCCGGGCGGCGGCGAATTCTTCTACCAAGACGATTACAATTTCGGGACGCACACCGAAGTCTCCTCCGGCGCCGTCGCGAACGCCCCCGGATTCCCCGATACCATCTCCACCGTCTTCGACCCGATCCGCTTCGGAGTCACCAAGACCGCCGGGATCCGCTGGTACTCCGATGCCAACGGCCAACTCTCGAAGTCGTACCAGATTTACGACGACACCACCCCGGGCACCTTCGGCAAAGCCACCGGGCTGGGCGACCTCCTCGTCGTGTTGCCGCCCCAGGGCCGCGAGATCGGCAACCGCGTCTTCAACGACGTCAACGCCAACGGCCGCCAAGACGCCGGGGAAAGCGGTATCACCGGCGTGCAAGTCATTTTGAACTTCAACGGCTCGGCGCTGGCGACCGCCACCACCGACGCCAACGGCGAATATTACTTCTCGTCGAACGCCGGCACTTCGACCGCCAACAAAAAGTTCGGCCTCAATTTGGAGCAGACCGGCACCTACGTCATCGCCATCCCGGTCGTCCAAGGGCCGCTCGCCGGCCTGAGCGTCACGACCAACGACATCACCGCCAACACCGAAGATACGCGCGACAGCGACTTCGTGTTGAACGCCAATACGAACCGCGCCGAATTCACCGTGCCGGCACTGGCCGCGGGCCAGAGCGACCACACGTTCGACGCCGGCTTCCGCCCGCCGAACAATGCCCAACTCTCCGGTTTCGTCTACCAAGACAACAACAACAACGGCCTGTACGAAACCGGCCAAGGCGAACCGAGCATCAGCGGCGTGACCGTCGTGCTCACGGGCGTCGACGGCAACAACAGCCCGATTTCGCCGCGCACGACCACGACCGACGGCAGCGGTTTCTACCAGTTCACCGGGCTGATCGCCGGGACCTACACCGTCACCGAAACCCAGCCGGCGCCGTACCTCGATGGCAAAGACACCGCCGGGACCCTCGGCGGCAGCAACGCCGTCAACGATGTCCTCTCGGGAATCGTGGTCCCCGCCAGCGGCAACTCGCAGAACAATAACTTCGGCGAACTGCTCCCGGCCGCGCTCAACGGCTTCGTCTACATCGATGCCAACGACGACGGGATTTTCCAGAACACCGAAACGCCGATCCCCGGAACCACCGTCGTCCTGACCGGGACCAACGACCTCGGCGCCGTCACCGCGCTGACGCTGACCACCAGCGGCACCGGGTTCTACAGCTTCACCGGCTTGCGACCCGGGACCTACACCGTCACCGAAACGCAACCCGCCGCTTTCGCCGACGGCAAAGATACCCCCGGCACCCCCGGCGGCGGTAACGCCACCACCAACGACGTGATCGCCGCGATCACGCTGACCCAAGGATTGACTTCGCCGAACAACAACTTCGGCGAACGCCCCCTCGCGGCGTCGTCGCTGTCGGGCTTCGTGTACTACGACCTCAGCAACGACGGCAACCGCGCGGGCCCGCCGAACGAACCCGGCATCCAAAGTACGACCGTCGTTCTCACAGGTACCACGACCTTTGGCAACGTCGCCGTCAGCCGGACGACGACCACCGACAGTACCGGCTTCTACCAGTTCACCGGCCTCCAAGCCGGTACCTACACGGTGAACGAAACCCAACCCTCCGCGTACCTCGACGGCAAAGATACCGCCGGCAGTTTGGGCGGCACGGTCACCAACGACCAAATCGCCGCCATCGTCCTCCCGGATTCGACGGCATCGATCAACAACAACTTCGGCGAATTGCTCCCGGCCGCACTCAACGGCTTCGTCTACATCGATGCCAACGACGACGGCGTGTTCCAAAACACCGAAACGCCGATCCCCGGCACCACCGTCGTGCTCACGGGGACCAACGACCTCGGCGCCATCGCCCCGCAGACGCTCACCACCTCCAACGCCGGCTTCTATAGCTTCACCGGCTTGCGTCCCGGCACTTACACCGTCACCGAGACGCAACCCGCCGGCTTCGTGGACGGCAAAGACACCGCGGGCACCCCGGGCGGCGGGAGCGCCGCGGTCAACGATGTCATCTCGGCGATCGCCCTGACCCCGGGGCTGACCTCGCCGAACAACAACTTCGGCGAACGCCAACTCGCCCAACTCTCGGGCTTCGTCTACCGCGACGCCAACAACGACGGCATCCGCCAGTTGGGCCAAGGCGAAACCGGCATCACGCCGACGACAGTGGTTCTGACTGGGACGGTCAACGGCAACGCCATCACCCCGCAGACCGTCACGACGGACTCCGCCGGCTTCTACCAGTTCACCGCGCTGTTGCCGGGGACGTACACCGTCACCGAAACGCAGCCGGCCGGCTTCTTGGACGGCAAAGATACCGCCGGATCGACCGGGGGCAGCAACGCCGTCAACGACGTGCTCTCGGGTGTCGTCTTGGCTCCCAACGACAACTCGATCGAAAACAATTTCGGCGAGTTGCTGCCCGCTTCGCTGAATGGTTTCGTCTACCTCGACGCCGACAACGACGGCGTATTCGATGCGGGCGAATCGCCGATCGGCGGCGTCACCGTCGTCCTCACGGGCACCAACGACCTCGGCGTGATCACCCCGCAAACCCTCACCACAACCGGCGGCGGCTTCTACAACTTCGCGAACCTCCGCCCCGGCACGTACCGCGTCCGGGAAACGCAGCCGACCGCCTACACGGACGGCCGGGATACCCCCGGTACCCCCGGTGGCGGCACGAGCATCGTCAACGACCTCATCGACACCATCACCCTCACGGCGGGGCTGACGTCGCCGAATAACAACTTCGGCGAACGGCTCTTGCCCGGGTCGTTGTCGGGGTACGTCTACCGCGACCCGGACGTCAACGGGATCCGCAGCCCGCAGCTCGGCGAAACCGGGATCGCCGGGACGAAAGTCGTCCTCTACTTCGAAGGGCCCAACGGCGTGGTCCCCGTGGCCACGGCGTTCACCGCGTCCGACGGCTTCTACCAATTCCGCAACCTGACGCCGGGGAACTACCGCGTCGCCGAGACGCAACCGCTCGGCTTCTACGACGGCCTCGACACCGTCGGCAGCACCGGCGGCAACAATGCCTTCAACGACATCCTGACCTCGATCCCGGTTCCCGCCGGGGTGTCGTCGATCAATAACAACTTCGGCGAAGTTCAGAGCGTGAACCTGTTCGGGTACGTCTGGATCGACACCAACCGCAACGGCATCTACGACCCGGGCGAAGCCCCGGTGCCGAACGCCCTCGTGAGCATCAGCGGCACCGCCTTCGCCGGCACGCCGATCGCCAACGCGTTGAATGCTTCTCAGGCCCCGAGCGGTTTGAGCATCATCACCGACGCCAACGGCCGGTACGATTTCTTCCGACTGCCGCCGGGCAGCTACTCGCTGGTGCAGACGAACACGCCCGCGGGCCTCACCGATTTCGCGTCCCAAAACGCGGCGCCGGGACTACCGATTCAGCTCTCGAGCAACACGACCTTCGGCGGCATCGGGCTGAACTTCGCCGCGCCCGGGCCCCTGAACTTCGGCAAAGTCTTCGAGAGGCCGACTTCGCCGCCGCCGGGCCGCGACCCGTCGAAAGAAGCGTTCCTCGGCTCGACGCTCCTCGGGGCGGTCGCCCCGACCGGCAACCCGCTCGTCGGCCCGCCGACCTTCGCCGCCAACACGACGCCGACCTTCGGCGTCACCAACGCGACTTCGGTCAAGCCGGTGTACCTCGCCGCCGGCGCCGGGGCCGGCTTCTCGCCGGTCGTCCGCGTGTTCAACTACCGCACCGGCGTCGAAATCAACCGCTTCCTCGCGTTCGATGCCACCTTCCTCGGCGGGGTCGAAACCGCCACCGGGGACGTCAACGGCGACGGCACGCCGGACATCATCGTTGCGGCCGGGGCCGGGGCCGGGCCGCACGTCAAGGTGTTCGACGGCCTCACCGGCGCCGAGATCCGCAGTTTCTTCGCCTACGACCCGACCTTCCGCGGCGG
>JAYSYN010000010.1:0-7979 GCA_043727575.1 Fimbriiglobus sp. | reverse complement strand
ACCGCCCGGCCGGAGTAGTTGACCGTCACCACCCGCCCGACACGGCCGGCGAACCGGGCCAAGTCCGGCCGCGCGGCGGCGGTGACGCGGACCCGCTTGTCGGTCCACGTCCGCTTCAGGTCGTCCACGGCGGCTTTCGAGGGGAACGGCATGGGCGGTTCAGGAGTTCGAGGGCGGGTTACCTTCGGGCGGCTTCGGCAGTACGGGGCGTGTCAGCGGCCGCCACGACGAGTGAAGCCGTCGGGCGTGCGCGTACTTCTTGGCCAGGTCGGGAATGGTGCTCGCGGCCCAAACCCGGAGGTGCGTGACTGCCGGCTTGCAACCGGAGGCCGCGACCGTCGATGTCCTGGGCGGTGTCTCACGGTTCATCATCCGTCTCCTTGTCCGTTTCGGTTTCCGGCCCTTCGGCGAACAATCGGCACCCGCCGAAGACGCGGTCGTACCCGTCCGCCAATTGTACCAGATACATACTCGACTCGGGGAGCAGCACGCCGAACAGGACACTACGTCTGTTGCTCTTTCAGCCAGCGGTCCTCACCGAACACCTCCACACGCCGCCAAGGCATTCCCGGTTCCCAGTCGTCTGGGTGTACCGTGAAGAACGTACTGGGGCGGACGCCGATGTTCGACAGGAACGACTTCAACCGCTCGACCCACGCCTCAAGGTCTTCGCCATCGACCAATTCGAAATCGATGTTGAAGCCTTTCGCGCCACCACCACCACCTCCGCACAGTTCCGCCGAGGTGCCGAAGAAGTCTTCCAACTCGGCTTCGAGTTTGCCACGGTACAGTCCCTCCTCCCCAGAAGGGCAATAGACGTAGATGTTCGCGGCCATCGGTTCGCCTCGGTTTGCGGCTCGTCCGTCTCGGCGAGACGGACTTACTCACCCCCGGAACAACTGCGGCCCCCTGGCCGGCGGGTCGAAGTCGAGCCGCTTGAGGAACTGGAGCGCGTCGGCCGCGCCGAAGTCGCGGTCCAGGCCGGCGTCGTGCCAGTCTACCGACAGCGGGCCGTCGTACCCGATCTCGTTCAGCACCCGCAGGATGCCGTCCCAATCCACCCCGCCGCGGCCGGGCGAGCGGAACTGCCAGCCGCGGCGCGGGTCGCCGCTCGGCCAGTACCCGGCCAGCACTCCCGTCCGGCCGGTCAGGTTCAGCACGGCGTCCTTGATGTGGACGTGGTAGATGCGGTCCGCGAACCGGCGGAGGAACTCGGCCGCCTCCACCCCCTGCCAGAGGAAGTGACTGGGGTCGAAGGTGAAGCCGAACTCCTCGCGGCCGTTCAGCGCGTCGAGGACGACTTCGGACGAGTACAGGTCGTAGGCGAGCTGGCCGGGATGCACCTCGCAAGCGAACCGCACGCCGCAGTCGCGGGCGGCGTCGAGGATCGGCGTCCACTGCTTGGCGAACTGCTTCAGCGCGTCGGCGATGACCCCCGGCTTCGGGGCCGGGTAGCCGCCGACGTAGCTCCAGATGGGCGAGCCGGTGAACCCGCTGACGACGCCCGCGCCCAGTTTTTCCGCCAGCCGGAACGTCGCCACCATCTCCTCGGTCGCCCGCTGCCGCACCTTCGCCGGGGTGCCGTCGCCCCAGACGTAATCGGGCAGCAGCCCCTGGTGGCGGTCGTCGATGGCGTCGCACACCGCCTGCCCGACCTTGTGCGCGGCCACCACCGGGGCGTGCAGGTCGTACCGCGCCAGTAGGTCCAGCCGGCCGGCGGCGTAGGACTCGTCGGACAAGCCCCGCTGCACTTCCAGGTGGTCGCCCCAGCAGCAGAGTTCGACGCCCTGGTAACCCCAGTCGCCGACCTTGGCCGCGAGGGTATCGAGCGGAAGGTCGGCGAAGGGTCCGGTGAAGAGCAGGATCGGGCGGGGCATCGTGTACCCAACATGCGGAGTTCGGAGCGCGAAGACCTGTGATCTAAACGCGACTTTTCCAGCCCGAAGGATCGCGGCTATGGTGATAGATCGCGATGACTTCGATGCGATCCGTCATCACGCGGTAAAAGTACCCATAAGGAAAGCGGCCGAAGAGTGCGCGGCGGGTCGAACCCCAAAGGATACGATTCACTCGGGGAAGGGATGCAACGCGGTTTTTGACCGCAGTCAATTCCGCCAAAAAGTCCTCGCCGAGACCTTCGCGCTGATTCTCGTAATAGTCGTAAATCTCCGCGATATCGGCATTCGCTTCCGATTTGTAGACCAGCGGAAATTTCATCGCCGGCCCCGAACGTGGGCGATGAGTTCGTCATGACTCACCACGTCATCCCGATTCGCGTCCATTTCGCCGATTCGGCGGGCGAGATCCGCCTTCTGCGCCGCGCTCAGATCCGTGGGGACATCGACGACATCCAAAGTGTCCCAGAGCTTCCAAGCTAGTTCGAGCCGAGACTCGGAATCGAGCTTTCCGATCTCATTCATCATCGCATCGATGGTCATAGCTCTCTCCCGAACTCGCGTTCGAAAATATTATACCGCCGGCGGACTCATCGGTGGGACCGGGGGAATCATCGGCGGCACCGGTGGCTGCGGGGCTTCTTCCGCGGGCGAAACGGCCGGGGCCGGCGGCGTCAACTTGGAGAGCGGATACTCCGGCGCCGTCACCGTCGGCAGGGATACCGAACCGACCGGGCCGGTCGAAACCGGCGGCGCCGGTGGCGGGGCCAGCGCCGGGGCCGGTTGCTCTTCGATGTAGACTTCGTCGAGTTCGACTTCGTCGACTTTCTTGCGCATCAGCAGGTAGATCATGGTCGAGGCCGACCAGAAGTAGCTGTAGCTGAAGCCGATCATCAGCAGGAAGACGAGCACCATCCAGAAGGTGACCATGCCGGCGCCGGCTTCGTTCCACCACGTCATGTCGTCGCGGTAGGCCTTGTCGGCTTGCGGGTTCGACGGCACGTAATCTTTGCGGACGGTGTTGGCTTTCTCATCGACGACGAACCCCGGCTCCACTTCGGCCGGGCTGCCCTTCAGCATGAGTTCCTGCCAGCCGAGCGACTTCGGACTGTAGACGAACAGGAAGTCCGGCTTGCGCGAGGTCGCCATCGCCGACGACGGTTGGCTGACGGCCCACTTGCCGAGGTAGACCATGAGGCAACCGACGACGATGACCAAGAAGGTCACGGCAGCGCCGTAGACGACGGCGACGATGGAGTACCAGAGGTACTGCCACGGAGCTTGAAAGACGTAATTGTAGCTGCGGCTGAGGGCGTCGAAGGTGTCCGAGCCTTCGGTGCTGATGGTCGTGTACATCATCGGGTAGCCGACGAGACCGATGAGCAAGATGGCGATGACGATGCCGCCGAGGATGATCAGCGGGAAGCCGATGCCGAACAGGACGATGTCGCCGAGGATCGGGATCAGCGCGACCGCCCCGTAGAGCGACATGATGAAGACGATGACCGCGATGATGATCAGCGGGACCAACGGCGACAGCAGATACGAGAGGTAGCGGTTCGCGACGAACCGGAACGCTTGCTTCAAACTGATGCGCTCTTTGCCGCCGAACTGCACGGCCGCGATGCGGGTGATGATGCCGCCGAAGAACGCCCAGACGGCGAAACTCCACAGCAAGCAGAGCAGCAAATAGAACCGCGTCTGGGTGCTGGCGTCCGGATCGATGATCTTCGTGACGATCAGAAAGAGTTTGTAGAGCGGTTCGACGAGGACGGGAATTTGCGACAGGACGTAGGTGCGGACGGCTTCGCCCCAGACGGACGACGGGGCATCGGCGAGCTTGGTCGCGAAGAGGAACGGGTTTTCGCCGCGGAATTCGTCCCAGGGCAGCGTCCGGATCTTGCCGCCCTTACCGGCGAGCGCGTGCAGCGTGGCCCACTGTTTGTGGTCGCGGTCGAACTGCGACTGCGCCGCGACTTTGTAATAAACTTCGACTTCGTCGGGCTTGTCGGTCTTCGGTTTATCGACCTTCTTTTCCATCGACTTGTTGCTGTACGCTTCGCTCTCGCGCAGCGGTTCGGCGTAGTAAAATACGGTCGAGAGCAAGTACCACCCGAACGACATCACGAGGATGCCGGCCGCGGCCACGAGCAATTTCCGCGGGTCGAGGGCGACCTGGAAACTCTTGAAGATTTCCGTCCACTGGTAGTCCTTGCGGACCGGCACCGCGGATGGTTCGACTCGCCCCTCGGCCATGCTATCTCCTCGGTCGGCACATGTGTTCCAAGGTGGAAATATATGCCGCCCCGCCGACGCTGGCCATCGATTGCCGCGAACCGGCTCATTTGCCCGGCGTCGGCACCACCGGGTTCTTCGCCCCGGCTTCTTGGATGACGTTCGGCAGGCCGTCGAGGAAGTTGCCCGCTTGCTTCCATTCGACCGGGCCGGCGTACTTGAGCTGCGGGTTCGCGGCCGCGCGGAGCTTGGCGAAGAATTTCGGGATCTCCTCTTGGAGCTTCGCTTCCCGGGCGACCTTATCGAGGTTGGCGCGCTGGTCGGCGAACTTCGCGTCGGTGTTGGCCGGGAGGATTTTCTTGAGCTTGATCACCATGTAGCCCTGCTGCGTCTGGAGGATCTGGCTCACTTCGCCCTCCTTCAATTGGAAAGCGACCTCTTCGACCTTCTTGTCGTCCGCGGCGAGGTGCCGGGTGATCGGCTTGATCTCGCCGGCGGTGGCGGCGAGTCCCGGGTTGGCCTGCTGCCGCGCTTCGCTGTTGAACTCGGCGGCGTTGTTCCGGATGCGATCCCAGATTTTGGCGATCGCTTTCGGATCGTCGCCCAGCGGCCACATGATGATTTGCGCCTGGCGCATCTCCCCGTAGCGGCGCTCGAATTGCAGCTTCAAATCTTCTTCGGTGACCACGACGTTACCCCGGCACATCTTCGTCAGCATCAAGCGCGGGCGCTCGATGTCTTCCATCCACTCGTACAGGTTCTTGCCGAACTTCGGCAGCACGACGCGGATGAAATCCTTCTCGGTGATGACGACCCCGTCTTCGCCGGAGCGGGCGACGCTTTCGCGGAAGGCCGCTTTGAGTTCCAAGTCGGTCACCGTGACGTTCAACCGCTTGGCTTCGATTTCAATGATCTTCTTGTTCACGAAGATTTCGAGTTTGTCGGACCCGCCGCGGTCCATGAGGAACTTGCCGAACTCTTCGTGCGTGATGTCGACGCCGCCGTAGATGGTCGCGACCGGGGCCGGGGCGGGCGGGGCCGCGGGCGGCGCGGCGGGCTGCGATACGGCCCGTCCGGTCATCGCGGCGGTGGCGACCGCCGCGAGGCCGAGGGCGAGTCCGCGCCGGGTCCAACGGGCGCGCGTCTGCTGCTGGAGCATGATTCCGTTCCTGCGGTTCGATTTCGGTTCAAGTCCCGGCGGGGGGAATACCGACATCGGCCGCGCAGGGCAAGCGAATTTTGCGGAACTCCGAGGCTCCGGGGCCGGCTCGTCGGTAGTGTCTCAGTTTGAAATTATTTTCTTTTTCCGGTCGGACTCGGCACGGTCGATCATCGCAACCAGTTCCTCGAAATCCCAAAGGTGATCGGTTACTTTGGCCTTCAGCGCGGGCGGCATCCGAAGCGTCGTGTGCCGGGTGATGAAGTTGTAGACGAAAAAGTGGAGCGCTACCATATGTTCCAAGTTCTCGAGCTTCTTGGAAAAGCCGTTGGTCAAACGGGTGAACCGGCGCATCCGCATCCGCATCGTGAGGTTTTGCCGTTCCACGTAAGACGTGCTGGCGTGCGTCATATCCGGGTTGCCGATAACCGGCTTCGCATCGCATCCGAGACACGCGGCGGGGCTGTAGCGGGATTCGTCGGTGTTCGCCCCGCCGTAGACCTTGTGCAGAACCGCGTAGTCCACTTCGCCACCGAAGCCGGCTTCCATCGCCTCAACGTAAGCCCTCAACCCATCTGTGGTGATTTGCGGGCGGCAAGACAACCGGGACGCAAGATCGGAAACGAACAGTTTCGCGTGTTCAAGGTCTCGGGAACCAACGAGCCACGACGGGATGAGCTTGGTATCGGCACAAATAGCCGTCCAAGTCCAAATGCTCCCGATGCCCGCTTCGCCTTTCCGAGCTTCGGGGATGTTCTTGTCTTTGCAGGCGACGAACGCCCAAATTTCGTCAAGTTGGAGCTTCTTGCAAGGGAGATTCCGCAAAGCGTCGTGCTGGAACTCGGCACACGCTTTACCGGCCTCAACGAGCAACTTCGTAACCGTGTTGATCGACACCCCGACCATCCGGGAAGTGGAGCGCATCGAACACCCTTCGGTGAGTGCCCGAAGAATGGCGACACGGTCGGAAGTGGTAAGCTTATTCATACTGACATTATACGTGAGCGAATGCGTATTGTCAACATCTGTGTTTGCTGTTTTTGTGTACACAATGTGCGGTCATCCGCCTTCGTTGTCTGATGCAATTGCCTCAGGTTTTGCCCTCCATAGGTTGAGGTTGCCGTGGATTTTTTCCGACACAAAGTGGTGAGGGTATCGCGTGTTGAATAGGTGTCTGAGTGACGCCTCAGGAACATCCGTTGCGACGGAGATCGCTTCAACCGTTGCGGGGGTATTCCCGTTGGCTGTGAAGAAGTCCCTGACGCGATGAAGCGTGGTGCCTGTAGTGAATTGACCGGTGGGTTGCTCGGCACGAACCTCCAGCGTTCTTTGTTCGGGCGCCAAACTTAGCAGGCCGCGCCTTTCCACGATCACCTTTTTGAGCCTGAGTCGCTTGATTGCCGTATAAAGCACATTCTGTGGTTCAGGAGATGTAGTGCTGAATTTCCCATCCAGACCGGAAACAACCTGCCTCAGAGTGAGACCGTTCGGGTTGTCGCGGAGCACCTTGAGCAGAGCTTCCGTCGGTGGTGGAAGGTTACGGTCGTCCACTTGAGGCGATTCCTCCCCTTGAACCGCGACCACGGGGACTACGGGGACTACTGCCAGTGGCCCTGTCGCCTTGAACGGTAGTAACCACTTTTGGACACTTTCAACAAGTTCTGCCAACCCCTGAGATCGTAGCGGTTCCGGAATGTCAGCCATAGCCACAGAAGCTTTTTTGCAGGCATCTTCGATCAATGCTGCGACTTCTTCAATGGTCTGCATTGCTGCGCGTGAACGGCTAAACGTGCTGAGAGACATGGGGATTTACCTTGACGTTTATAGCGTGTACGTTAACATGCAAACACGCACACGCCGTAAGGCGGGTACGTAATGGACCTGGTGGGAGTTGAACCCACAACCTGCGACTTCGCGAGAGCGCTGCTGATCCAATTCAGCTTCAGGTCCAAACCACAGTTCCCTCGGAGCTTTCTTTAGCGAGAGCTGCTCCGGGGGAATTGTCTTTTGAAAGCTTATCCACCTTCCGCGCGACAAGCAAGCGCAGTACGCACTTCATGTTGGTTCTTGTCCACTCATTCGAGCAGAATTTCTGTGAAATAAAACAAAAAACCCCTATGAATCATAGGGGTTTGCGCGATGGCTATTTGTAACATTGAACAGTGGGTTTTTCTTCAAGAATCCTTTTTCCACCGTGCCGCAATGGCCTTTTTCGCGCTTTCCACACGCTCATACTTAGACATTTTTGCCGCCCGCGCCTTTCCGCCTTTTGCCCCACCCTTACGGCCCAATGCCACTGCCGCCGCATCCTTCCCCGCATCGGGGTCTGGCGTCTTCGGAGCTTGCCCCGTAGCTTCGGCGACGATGCGGAACGCCATTGTGCTGGCGTCTTCGCGGAGCTTCGGTGTCTTCTTCGGTGATTTGGCCATAGGGTAAGATTACCCGATGCTGGGAACCGGGGCAACCGGGCCGGGAAGATTCCGGATTTCAAACTGAGACACTACCGGCTCGTCGGATTTGGACTCCATCCGCGTCTCTGGCACATCCCGTTTTCAATTCGCACAATGACCACCCGTGCCGCGAGATTCGCCATGACCCCCTTCGATGAACTCGTCGAGACCGCCGACGAATCCGTGTACGCCCTGACCTCGACCGTGCGCGGGCCGGCGGGAAAGCTGCCGTTGACCGAC
>JAYSYN010000009.1:0-23944 GCA_043727575.1 Fimbriiglobus sp. | reverse complement strand
TACTGGAAACTGATGGTGGGCATCCGTGCCTCCGGGTGTCGGGTATGGGAAGTGAAGCCTACCAGATGGCCCGTGGCAAAATCGAGAGGTCTACCCTTTCGGCGACGTCCATTGACAGGCGCCCTGCCGGACCCTTACACTCCTCCCAACACTCGGGGGAGTGAGTCTTCGACCGAGCCTCCCCGAGTTTGTAGTGTTTGCCTCGGTCGAATCGGAAACGCCCATTTCCGAGAGCCTGCGGGGAATCGTCTATTCCTCCCTCGGCTCACCATCGTCGTCCCCAACATCCGTTCGTCGCTTCGCTCCCGCGACCAGCGGGGTCGTCGGTCGCGTGCGGAGTTTGTGTCGATTCGAATCGCGATGCGTCCGGGGATGGCCCGGCGCCCATTCCGCGGGGGCACTCGATGCGACGGTCTCGATTCGCCAACTTGAGCCGACTCTGGGACTTCCTGTTCGACGACTGGTCCGCGCGCTTGACCAAGTTGGGTCTCGGCCGTCGCTCCGGGGCCGCGCGGAAATCTCCCATCGGTTGGAAGCCGTCTCGGTTCACGCTCGAAACCCTCGAAGATCGCGTCACCCCAGACGGTCGGCCCTTGCCGCTCCCTTTCATTTTCGTCGGAGCGGCCACCGGGGCTCCGCCGCTCGTGCGGGCTTACAACGCCGAAACCGGCGCCCTCGTCTTCGAGCGGCAACCGTTCGAGAGCGGCTTCACCGGCGGCGTCCGGGTGACGGCGGGGGACGTCAACCACGACGGCATCCCCGACCTGATCGCCGCGGCCGGGCCGGGGGCGGGCCCGCACATCAAAATCTACGACGGCGTCACTGGCGATTTGATCGCGGGGGCGCTGGGTAGTTTCTTCGCCTACGATTCCGGGTTCACCGGCGGCGTCTACGTCGCCAGCGGCGATGTCGATGGCGACGGCTGGGCCGACCTCATCACCTCGGCCGGGGCCGGGGCGGGGCCGCACGTCAAAGTGTTCAGCGGCCGGACGGCGGAAACGCTGGCCTCCTTTTACGCCTTCGCCCCCGAGTTTGCGGGCGGGGCCACCATCGCCGCGGCCGACTTCACGGGCGACGGCAAAGCCGACCTGGTGGTCGGGGCGGGCGCCGGGGCCGGTCCGCACGTCAAGATCTTCGACTTGACGACCGGGCAGCCGATCGCCGGAGCGCTCGGTAGCTTTTACGCCTTTGATCCCTCCTGGACCAACGGCGTGGATGTGGGTGCGGACTTCTTGGCCGGGGACGTGACCGGCGATGGCCATGCGGATCTGGTGGTCGGGCTCGGGGCGGGCCGGGGTTCGCAAGTCCGCGTCTTCAACGGGGTGTCGGGGACTTTGGTCGGCGATTTCAGCCCCTTCGGGTCCGCGATGACCGCGGGCGTGCGGGTGGCGCTGGCCTACGTGAACAACGACGCCCGCGCCGACATCGTCGTCGGGACCGGCTCCGGGGTCGCCGGGACGATCAAAGTCTTCAGCGGGGCGACGTGGACCGAGTTGGCGACGCCGATGAGCCCGTACACGCCGTTCGGTTCGGCCTATGTCGGCGGTCTCTACGTGGGGGCCAGCAACGACCCGGAGGTCGAAGTGGTGCTCGCCCCCCCGCCCCCGCCGCCGCTCTCGACCGTTTGGATCACCGGCGGATCGGAGACGGGGGGCTCGAACGCCTCCGAACAAGGGCCGGCGTCGGGTTGGTTCGTGGTCCACCGCAGCGACACCGGGGCGAGCGTGACCGTGAACTACGGTGCCCCGGGCGGGACGGCCACGAACGGGACCGACTACGCGTCTTTGGGGACGTTCGGCGGTTCGGTGACGATCGCGAGCGGCCAGTCGCTCGCCTACCTGTACGTCGACCCCGTGGACGACACCCTGGTCGAAGGCGACGAAACGGTGACGGTGGCGCTCGCGAGCGGGAGCGGCTACACGGTCACCGGGAGCGCGGCGAGCCTGTCGATCGCGGATAACGACGGGGCGAATGCCCCGCCCTACATCCGCCCCGCGCCCACCGGGGGCGGGAGCCCCCTCGCACCGGTGCCGGGCGGCGGCGATCCGGGCTCCCCCGCCCAAACGGGGGGCGCGGCCGACGACGGGAGTGTGCGCGTCTCGCTCTTCGGCGGGCTCGGCGGGGGGATCGCGTCGAGCGTGGCCGCCGGGTCGGGCGGGGCCGTGTCGTGGACGAACGCGGGCGGGTACGCGGACGGCTTGGTCCAAGTGGGCGACGGGGCGGTCCGCAGCGGCGCCACCCGGTTGGTCCTGCTCAACAGCGGCGCCTACGCGGCGGTGATCGACGCGGCCGGGTCGGCGCTCTGGTTCCAATACGTTTCGGGCGGGAGCTACGCGGCCCTGTTCGGCAGCCCGGCCGGGTTGGTGCAGAACAGCGGGACCGGCGAGTTCGAACTCCGCGACGGGGCCGGTTCGACACTGGTCTTCTACGACTTCGGCTTCGGTACCCCGGCCGGTCGGGGCGGGCGCTTGAAGAGCCGCGTCGACGCGGCCGGCAACGTCCAATCGGTCGTGAGTTGGGACGCGGCCGGACGGCCGACCGAAGTGCAGATGACCGACTCGGCCAGTGGCGCCGTGGAAAGCCTCGTCTCGGTCTACGACGGCGGCGGCGAGCTGACGACCTTGACCCGGCGGCGCCAGCTCGGCGGCGGCGCCTGGGCGACGGTGCGGGTGGCCACGTTCACCTACGCCTCGGTGAGCGGCGTGACCGAACCGGTGCTGGTGGGCACGAGCCTGGCCGACGCCGGCAGCAACGTGCTCGAAGAGACGTACAACCGCTACTACGCGAGCGGGGCCGCGACCGGCTACGCCGGGGGCTTGCGATTCCACCTCGGGGCCGAGTCGACGGCCCGGCTCAAAGCGGCCTATTCCGGGACGGCCTTGTCGGCCCTGACGGACTCCCAAGTCGCGGCCTACGCCGACCGGGCCTTCGAGTACAGCCCGACCACGAAGCGGGTCACGAAATCGGTGACCGCGGGGGCGGGCGATTCGGCGACGGCGGGGGGCTTCGGCACGTCCACGTTCACTTACGGGGCGAACGCGAGCCCGGGCACGGGGATCAACGACTGGGTCTCCCGGGTCACCGAGACCACCGAAGACGGCACGGTCTCCACGGCCTACGCCAACGCCAACGGCCAATCGCTGTTGAACGTCACGACCGAAGCCGGATCGGGGGGCCGCGTCTGGCTCAGTTACACGCGCTACGATTCGGTCGGCCGGGTGATTCTGCGGGCCGCGCCGAGCGCGGTGAGCGGCTACAGCGAATCGCTCACCGACTTGGTGGGTTACGGCAGCGGGTCGAACGCGACTTATCTGCGCGATTCGGACGGGCTGATCCTCACCACCACCTACGGGTCCAGCACGACGGCCACGAGTTCCACGACCGGGGATGTCGCGGGTTACGTGAAAGCGATCTCGATCCAAAAGGGCGAAACGGGAACCGCCGTCCCCCAGTCCGGGACGCTCTACATTGCCCGCACAGCCGCCGGGGCCACGACCTACCGCATCGCCAGTCAAACGCAATATCGCAACGACGACGGCACCGGCGCCGAAACGACGACGGCCGCCTACACCTGGCAAGGGACGACCCAGCAAGCGGCGTCCGTGACGACGACCTTGCCCACGGTGACCTCGGGACAGAACGGGCCGGGCACGGCCGCGAGCGACTCGGTGGTCTTCGACAGCCTCGGCCGGCCGATCTGGTCGAAGGATGCCGCCGGGGTCTTGAGCTACGTGGCCTACGATGCCCAGACGGGCGCGGTCGTCAAGTCGATCGCCGATGTCAACACGGCCAACACCTCGGAGTTCGCCAATCTGCCGAGCGGCTGGAGCGCATCGGGTATGCACCTCATCAGCACCTTCGAGGTCGATAGTCTCGGCCGCACGACCAAGAGCGTCGATCCGCTCGGGCTCATCACCTACGCCGTCTTCAACGACGCGAATCACGAAGCCCGGGTCTACGCGGGCTGGAACACCTCGACCAATCTCCCGACCGGGCCGACGAAGGTGGTCCGAGTCGACCTCGCCAAAGGCTACACCGAAGTCCTGACGATGGCGGCGACGCCGACGGTGAGCGGCGGCCGACCGACCGGGACGGAGTCGGTCGCGAGTATCCAGAGCCTGAGCCGCGGCTACCGCAACGCCGCCGGGCAGACGACCACCGCCGATAGCTACTACGACCTCACCGGGGTGACCTATTCGACCGCGGCCAACATCGGCACCCAGAACACAAACTTTTACCGCGAGCAAGCCGCCTACGACAACCGGGGCCGGGCGAGTCGGGCGGTCTCGGCGGCGGGGACGATTGATCGCACCGAATACGACGCCCTCGACCGCGCCGTGAGCACCTGGGTCGGCACCGATGACACGCCGACGACCGGCGTCTGGAGTACGACCAACCTCACCGGCACGAACATGGTCAAGGTGTCCGAAGTCGAGTACGACGGCGGCGGGGTCGGCGACTCCAACGCCACGAAAGTCACCGAATTCCCCGGCGGCGGGGCCGCGAACCGGGTGAGCCAGGCCTTCTACGACTGGCGCGACCGGGTCGTGGCCACGAAGTCGGGCGTGGAAACCAGCGAGAGCACGTCGGTCAACCGGCCGCTCACCTACACCGAGTACGACAACCTCGACGAAGCGGTCTCGAACGAAGTCTACGACGGCGACGCCGTGGCGATTGTCGATGCCGGGGGCGACGGTGTGCCCGATCGGCCCACGGCGTCGCTACTGCGGGGCAAGACCGTGGCGAGCCACGACGAACTCGGCCGGGCCTACAAAACCGAGACCTATTCCGTCGATCCGTCGACCGGTTCGGTGAGCACCTCCGCCCTCACGTCGCAAATCTGGTTCGACATCCGCGGGCTGACGCTCAAGACGAGTTCGCCGGGCGGGCTCGTCCAGAAGACCGCCTACGATGCGCTCGGTCGGGCCACGACGATGTTTGTCACCGACGGCGGCGGCGATTCGACCTGGAGCGATGCGGGCAACGTCACCGGCGACACGGTGCTGTCGCAGTCGGAGCTGACCTACGACGCCGACGGCAACGTCCTCCTGGCGGTGAGCCGCGAACGCTTCCACGACGCCACAGGCACCGGGGCGTTGGGCACGCCGTCGACGGGGGTGAGCGCGCGGGTGAGCTATTCGGCGGCCTACTACGACAAGCTCAACCGGTTGACCGATGCGGTCGATGTCGGCACCAACGGGGCCAGTGCCTACACGCGGCCCGGTTCGGTGCCGAGCCGGTCGGACACGGTGCTCGTGAGCGGCGTGGTCTACGACGCGGCCGGGCGGCAGTGGAAGACGGTCGATCCGCGCGGGATCGAGAGTCGCACGACCTACGACCTGTTGGGCCGCACGGTCAAGACCATCGAGAACTACGTCGATGGGACGGTGAGCGACCTCGACGACAAGACGACGGAGTACACCTACAGCGCGGCCGGGATGACGAGCCTGACGGCGAAGCTCACCGGCGGGGGCGGGCAGACGACCGAGTGGGTCTACGGTGTCGGCAGTTCCGGGAATCTGTATTCGAACGACACCGTCGGGGCGACCAAGTGGCCCGATCCGACGACGGGGTCGAGTTCGTCCGGGCAGCAGGAGACGTTGACGGTCAACGCCCTCGGGCAAGTCCTGACCAGCAGTGATCGTAACGGCAGCACGCACACGCTGAGCTACGATGTGCTGGGCCGGGTCGTGAGCGACGCGGTGACGACGCTCGGCTCGGGCGTGGACGGCGCCGTGCGGCGGATCGAGACGGCGTACGACTCGCAGGGGAACGCCTACCTATTGACGAGCTACAGTGCGGCGACGGGTGGTAGCGTTGTGAATCAGGTGCAGCGCAGTTACAACGGTCTCGGCCAGTTGACCGCCGAATATCAGGCCCACGGCGGCGCCGTCAACACTTCCACTTCGCCGAAGGTGCAGTATGGGTACTCGACGCTCGATTCCAATAACCGCAGTCGGTTGACGAGCATGACTTACCCGAACGGTCGGGTGGTCGGGTACAACTACGCGAGCGGCCTGGACAGCAATATCTCGCGTCTGAGCTCGATCACGGACAGCGGCGTCACGCTGGAAAGTTATTCCTACTTGGGCTTGAGTACCGTCGTGGTTCGCGCGCATCCCCAAACCGGCGTCGATCTGAGCTACGTGAAGCTCAGTGGCGAAAGTGTCGGCGATGCGGGCGACCAGTACACGGGCTTGGATCGCTTCGGACGAATCGTCGATCAGCGCTGGCGGAGCGGTAGCACCGACAAGGACCGGTTCACATACACCTACGACCGCGACGGCAACCGGCTCACGAAAACGAACGCGCTGAACTCGGCACTGAACGAGGTTTACACCTACGATGGGCTGAACCAGGTGGCGTCGTTCAACCGCGGCGGCGGCACCCGGACGCAGAGCTTCGATTACGACGCCCTCGGCAACCGGGATGGCGTCACGACCAACGGCGGCACGCAGACCTACACGGCCAACAAGCAGAACGAAATCACGGGCATCAGTGGGGCGACGACCCCGACCTACGACGCCAACGGCAACATGACCGGCGACGAGACCGGCAAGCTGTTCGTCTACGACGCCTGGAACCGGCTCGTGGCCGTGAAAAACAGCGGCGGAACGACGCTCAAGACCTACGGCTACGACGGCATGAATCGCCGGGTCTCGGAGACGGCCTCGAGTGCGACAACGGATTTGTACTACTCTGCCAATTGGCAGATCCTGGAGGAGCGGGTCGCCGGGGTGACCACGGTGAGCTACGTCTGGAGTCCGGTGTACGTCGATGCGATGATCGCCCGGGACCGCGATACCGACGGCAACGGGACCTTGGACGAGCGGCTTTATCCGACCCACGATGCGAACTTCAATGTGACGGCGCTCGTGAACACGATTGGCAGCGCGGTCGAGCGGTACGCATACGATACTTACGGCGCGCCGACGGTGATGAACGCGAGTTGGACCGTTCTGGGCAGCAGTGCTTATGTCTGGCAGTACTTGCATCAAGGGGGCCGGCTGGATTCAACGAGCGGTCTGGTGCACTTCCGCAACCGGGATTACTCGCCAACGCTCGGTCGTTGGGCCACGATGGATCCGATTCGCTACGCGGGCGGAGATGTCAATCTATTTCGGACTGAACATAACGAGCCACTCGTGGGAAGTGATCCGAGTGGTCTCCACGATCCACTTACAGATTCGACACACGACCTAGAATGGTGGGTGAGTATGAATGGTCCACCCGGGCGAACCTGGGATCCAAAGCGTGGCTACCGCGTGGCAGCAGAAGGTGTGGTTATTGATCTTCAAGTGGTAAAGACCGAGGGTGGGGTGTTGCGCCCTGAGATCAAGGGTACTATCGAAAAGCAAAAACAAGTCGAAGAAACTTTCTGGAGAAACTCTCTAAAACCAGATACAACTCCTGATCCTAAGATTGAAGAAAAGTACACGAATGGTGGCAGAGCCCTTGTGATTACTGCAAAGTTCGAGATCTCAAAAGGCGTCGCCAAGCAGGCAGCCATTGCTGGTGCGGCTCCCGCAATAGGCGCAGTCGGCGAGGCGGCCAAAACTGGACCTAAGCGTGGAGGCGTGAAGGGCGGTGGGGTTGGTGCGGTAATCATACTTGGAGCGCCGAATTATAAGGCGGAGTACATCGTGGAATGGACCATCACGGTGGGGGAGGATGGCAAGCTGATTAAAACTCTGACTAAAGCTGAAGGCACGGTTCTAGATAACTCGCCAATCGGCGACCAACCACATTGGGAGATCGATCAGCCTTATGCTCGAAATCAAGCTTTAACGCCTGGCGATAAAACACCGAGTCGGAACTAATACATGTTCCCCAAACGCATACTGGCTGCCCTCCTAAGGCCAACGTTCTGGCTTGTAATCTTGTCGTTCTCAGCCCTGAGCTACTCTTGCTATCTGTTTTCTATCAAATCAAAAATTCCCTATGAAAGTTCCAAGTTCGCCGACCAAGAGATGCAAATGGCTTTTGATTTGATAGCGGATTCGGGGTATCATGCGGAGGGCATTCAGGAGTTTGAAGGGAACACCGAGTGCCACACCGTCCTAATACGATCTCAATCCGAACGGTCAATTCCTGGATCAATTAAACATATTGACAATTTAGATCATGCAGTGATCATTACAAAATGGCCTGGCCTTTTAGAGAAGCTACCATTCAAGCCAAAATTGATCTTGCGCATCAATAACGTCTTCATCATCACATCTGATGACATTAAAATTTCGATTTCTTCACGCTGACGCTGATATCAAGCGGAGGAGTGTGAAGCACAACTGCCTCAGGCGACTCTTCGTCAAGTTGGAGCGGTTCCGACGGGTAGCCACCCGATCCGGCAAGCCGAAATCGACCCTCGAAATGCTTCCTGAAGTTCCACATGTGATCGGCTTAGACGCAGCCCCCGGGCGGCTTCGATTTTCGTCAGCTTCGGCGATGGGAAGTACGATTAGAGCATTTTCTCTTTCGGTCTTGCGCCCATTCTGAGCGCGGGGTACAGCCGGCGGGCACCCCCGGAGGTTCCACCGATGAAAGCGTTCCCCGCCGAGTACCGCCACCGCGTCGTCGCCCTGACCGGCGAAGGGTACACAAGCGGCGAGATCGCCGAGGTGCTCGGGGCCCGCTCGGCCTGGGTCCGATCCATCAAGGCCTGGCACGCGCCGGGCCGGCCGCTCGAACCCAAGTCCTGCGCCAACACGCGGGGTTCGCTCGCGGAGCGCGAGGGCGAACGCATCCGGGCCCAAATCCGGGCCAAGCCGGGCACCACGCTCGAAGACCTCGAGCGCGACCTGGCGCTGGGCGTCTCCGTTTCCAATCTCTGGTACGCCCTGCAAGACCTGAAGATCACCCTCAAAAAAGCGATCCGCGCGGCCGAACAGCATCGGCCCGACGTCGCCGCCGCCCGCGCGGAGTGGAAGGTCGCCGCGGCCGGACTCGACCCGCGCCGCCTCGTTTTCCTCGACGAAACCTTCGGCACCACCGCCATGACGCGGCGGTGCGGATGGGGGCCGTCGCACGAGCGGGTGGACTACGCCGCGCCGTTCGGGCACTGGAAGACCACCACCTTCGTCGCCGCCTCGGCGGGCTCTTCGCCCCGATGGTCGTCGACGGCGCCCTCGACGTCGCGCTGTCCCTGAAATACGTCCGGCAGGAACTCGCACCGCACCTGCGCCCCGGGGACATCCTCGTCATGGGCAACCTCCAGACGCACAAGGTCAAGGGCGTGGCCGAAGCGGTGCGCGAGCGCGACGCCCGGGTGCTCCACCCGCCGCCCTACAGCCCCGACTTCAAACCCTCGAACAGGTCTTCTCCAAGATCAAAAACGAACTGAGGCGGCGCGGGCCGGGTCGAACGGATCGAAGACGGTCGCATGGATGTCGGCATGCAGATGATCGGAAGCGCCGAAGACCGACCATTTCTTGCCGCCGTCCTTGGAGACGGCGGCACCGCCGACGCCGATGGCGACCAAGTCCCGATCGAAGGGCGAGACGCCGACGCAGAGGTTGTATCCGCCTTGCGTATGCCCGAGCAAATCCTTCGGGCCTCCGAACAACTTCTCGGTCGAGCCGACCACGGTGTCCCCGGTGACCTTCCACGACATCCCGCCATCTCCCGAACGGAGGACCCGGTAAATCAGCTCGTCGCCGTCCCAGACCACGTCGCCATAGCCGTCGAGGACCGGGTTGCCGGCGGCGTCGAGTTTCGGGGTCAACCCACCGCCTCCGCCGCAGACGGCGTACAGCTGGGTCCGATCGCCGGCGCAGGCGGCGATCTCGGTCCGGAGCATCATCCGCTGATTGATCCGCCCCGTGATGGTCGCCCGGGTGAATGTCAGGTCGCCGCCGGGGCCGGTCCAGTCCCCGACAAAAATGCCGAAGTGAGCCCCGAGGTCCGACCCCCACGCCCCGGCCACGATTTGCGTCTGCGCTCCTTCGACCAGACCGCTGTACCTCAGCCCCGGTAGGATCGGCACCTTTTTGAACGTGTACGGTCCTCCGGCCGGGGGAATCGTGGCCCAGAAGATGCCCCGCTCGCAGGCGAGCACGATTTTTCGCCGTTCGCGGACCACGACCACCCGGTAGATGACCCCCGGGTTCAAGGGATGTTCGCCGTCGGTCTGAATCGGAATCTTTCGCCACTTGAACAACGGCGCCGGCGCGGTCGTGTCGGTCTCATACAGCGCGTCGCCCGCCGCATAGACGTGGAGTTCGCTCAAGATTCCCGCGGCCAAACAATTCAAGTGCGTCGCATCCCACTGAGTACTCAGCGGCAAAGCCAGCCCGCCTTGTTCATTCGCGACCCAGACTCCGCTGGTATCCGAAGCGACCAGCGTGGGAAAGTACGGGGGCACGTTCAGCCGCAAGACGTCGTTCAGGTGCCCCGCATGAAATGCGGAATCCGGAGCATCGGCGGTCCCGCTGCGGAGACTACCCCAATTGGTGACGAGCTTCCACGAAGACATGAGTGTCGCCTTCTTGCAGAGGGGTATTCGATTCGGCGGTCAATGTACCAGAGCGCCAAGTGATCCGCACATGAATTTGCAGTCGGTAATGCGAACACGATCACCCGGCTTTGTGAGTCGGGTCGCACGAACCGAAGATCGAACTGGAAATGAACAAACTGACGCGCGTATTGTCACGAGGAGTGTTCCTCTCGGGGAGCTTCTTCACCCAATTGACCAACCACATCCTTTTCGGTTCACACGGCCCGATCTCCCGGGTCAAACGGGTTCTATCCGTTCAGTACGGCGAGTGAAAAGATAAGAAAACTCGCAATGGCGACTAATGGCGACTGTGGGAGATTGTCGGTGTGAGAAGACAGCTTTATAAAGGTATCTATCGGCGAGCCGGCTTTATCGAGATAAAACCGGATGCCCGAGGGCAACCGTCCGAGCCACCCCCGGCCCCAACTCCGCCGCAAAGAGTGGACGGCGCCGGACGGCGAATGGCAATTTGCCACCGACCCGGACGCCCGTTGGGTCACCCCTCGGCAAGTGGTGTGGGAACGCACGATCCGCGTCCCATTCGCCCCCGAGATAAAGGCCAGCGGGATCTCCGATACCGGATTTTACAAAGCCTGCTGGTACCGACTGGTCATTCCCCAAGCGCAGGCTCTGGCCGGCGAGCGTCTCCACCTTCACTTCGGGGCGGTGGATTACGAGGCGAGCGTTTGGGCGAACGGCCACCTCGTCGCCCGGCACGAGGGCGGGTACACCCCGTTCACCGCCGACGTCACGGAGGAGGCCGCCGCAGGGGAACTCGAGGTCGTGGTCCGGGCCGGGGACGACCCGCACGAATTGGCCAAACCTCGCGGCATGCAAGACTGGCAGCTCAATCCGCACTCCATTTGGTATCCGCGGACTACCGGCATCTGGCAAACCGTCTGGCTCGAGCGGGTTCCCGGCACGCGGATCGGCCGCCTCCGGTGGACCCCGACCCTCGACCGCTGGGAAGTCGGGATGGAAGCGTGCGTCCTCACCGATCCGAACGGCCCGCCGGCCAGCCTGCGGTTGCGGGTCGTGCTGACCGCCGCCCCGCTTCTCTTGGCCGACGACACGTATCGCGTCGTCGCCGGCGAGGTCCATCGCCGTATCGCCCTGTCGGACCCCGGCATCGACGATTACCGGAACGAGTTGCTGTGGAGCCCCGAGCGGCCGACCCTGATCCAAGCCCACCTGCAGCTCCTCGACGCCGACGGGGCGGTGATCGATGAAATGTGGAGCTATACCGCATTGCGGTCCATCGCGGTGCAGGGCGATCGATTCGTGTTGAACGGCCGGCCGCTCGCCCTGCGATTGGTCCTCGATCAAGGCTACTGGCCGGAATCCGGGCTGACCGCCCCCGATGAGATGGCCCTGCGGCGCGATGTGGAGTTGGCGAAGGCGATGGGGTTCAACGGGGTGCGGAAGCACCAGAAGATCGAGGATCCGCGATACTTGTACTGGGCCGACGTCTCCGGGTTGTTGGTATGGGAGGAGATGCCCAGCGCGTATCAGTTCACGAGCGCGTCGGTCGAACGTATGACCCGCGAGTGGGCGGATGTGATCGCCCGCGATCGCTCCCATCCCTGCGTGGTCGCGTGGGTTCCTTTCAATGAGTCGTGGGGGGTACCCGATCTGCCCGACAGCCCGGCCCAGCGGCACTACGTTCAGGCCATGTACCACCTGACCAAGACCCTCGACCCGACCCGCCCGGTGGTCGGCAACGACGGCTGGGAGAGCGTTGCCACCGACGTCATCGGCATCCACGACTACGACGACCGGCTAGCCGAGATCGCCCGCCGGTACGGGGCCGAGGAAGCGACTTCGCGGCTCTTCCGGAAGGAGCGGCCGGGCGGCCGCATGCTCATCCTCGGCGACTCCCTTTCGCACCCGGATCACCCGGTCATGCTGACCGAGTTCGGGGGAATCGCATACTCCCCGGCGGACCAAACTTGGGGATACAGCCGGGCCGCGTCGGCCGCCGACTTCGCCGACCGGTACGCCCGTCTGTTGGCCCTAGTCCGTTCGTTGCCCGTGCTGTCGGGGTTCTGTTACACCCAGTTCGCCGACACCTATCAAGAGGCGAACGGACTGTTGTTCGCCGATCGCACCCCGAAATTCCCCATGGCCGAGATCGCGAGGGCTACCCGCGGCCCGGCGACGCGTACACCCGGTATCCGTTTCAAGGGTCTCTGTACGGGTTGCCGGCGGACGTGATCAAAGAGTGTATCGTCGGGGCGGTCGAGGCCCGATTCGGAAGTTTGACGAAGAAGCCCGACCCGACGCCGGCGCCGAACAGTACCCCGCGTTTCAACGCCGACGGGAAATCGCATGCGAATGGGTCCGCGAAAAACGGTATGGCCAAGACCGACCCCGCCTGCTCGCTACTCGGGACCGCCGACCCGAAGGATGCGGGCGTGTCCGATTGCTGCGGGGACGGGATCGCCGAGAATACCGCCCCGCTCGTCTCGAGGAACGGGCACTCCGTTGTCGCGGCATCGGGCGAGCCGCGCAACTTCGAGGAGTTCATTAACAAAGTGTGGGGCGCCGGCATCGCGAAGCACTTCGCCATCCCGTACAACCGGAAGATCTGGGCAGTCCCGCTCGACACGATGTAAACGAGTTGGCGGGGCGGGCGTGTGCCGATGCCGGACCTCGGCGAGATGATCGAAGGCGCTCTTACTCAGAAGCCGAAGCCGATGGGCCCGAACGCCCGTTTCGGTTACCCCTTGCGGGGCGGGTTCCAAGCGCTGATGAACGGGTTTCTGCCCTTCGTTAAAGATCGGCTCTTGCTGAATACCCGCGTCCCGGCCGTTTCCCCGTCCCGCCGCACCGCGACGTTCTCGGACGGCTCGGTTGTGGCGTACGAACGTCTCATCAGCACGATGCCATTGCCATCGCTAATCCGGGCGATGGGCGACGAGGTGCCGGCCTCGATACGGGAGGCCGCGTCGGGATTGCGGCACACGTCGGTACGGTGCGTGAACATCGGGGTCGAGCGACCGGACCTGACCGAGAAACATTGGATCTACTATCCCGAGGAGACGGTTTTCCACCGCATCTTCGTGCAGGGGAACGCCAGCCCGCACTGCAATCCGGCGGGCGGGTTCGGCATCACCTGCGAGATCACCTACGGGCCGCTCAAACCGCTCCCGTGCGACGGGGAAGCCCTGATCCAGCGGTGCATCGACGACTGCGTGAAGGTCGGCATGTTCGACGCGAGCGACCCGATTTGGGCGGCGAACCAAGTAGACATGCCGTTCGCGTATCCGTCGCCACGCGGTTCGACCCCTCGGACGGACCCACGCCACGGGGTCAGTCCGTTTCCAGCGTGCCCGAACGCCCGGCGACGGATTCCCGAACCGCAACACATTTATCGAGATCGACATGATTCTCAACGAAGCTCCCACATCCCTCGCGGATCCGCTCGACCAGTTGCTCGCGGCGACGCCGACGAGGTATCGCGTTCGCATCCGGACTTCTCACAAACCCACGCTGCGGGGGCCGCGGTCTCCGGACGTGGCTGTCGCTCCTCGAAACCGATCGCTGTTCGTTACCCGATTGCCTGCCCGACAAATTGGTCGAGGTGTATCTCCGGGACAACGAAGCGGAGCCGCTGCACGACTGCGAAAGGTGCGGCCTAGCGGTACCGGTCCGAGTCGCACGGCGGTGCGGACACGAGGCGGTCGTGGAGCGGGAGTACTTCCCGACCTGCCCGCGTTGCGGCGGCCGCACGGGGCGGCATGCCTACCGGTCCCTCCAATGCGGGGCGGTCGCGACCTGACGCTGTAGGTAGCACAGGGGGGTCGGAATGCGCGTGGATCTTGACCCGGCCCGGCCCGAAATATGGTCGGGCGTCGAATGCACTGTGAACCGGGTCGGCGATCGGTACTTCGACCAATTGGTGTGGACTAGGCACGACCGTCGCCCCGAGGACATCGACCGGCTCGCCGGGCTCGGCGTCCGGGCCGTGCGTTACCCGGTGCTTTGGGAAAGGCACGCGGCTGACCCGACCGAGTGGGACCGCACAGATGACTGCTTGAGTCGGCTGCGAGATCTCGGAATTCGCCCGATCATCGGGCTGGTCCACCACGGCAGCGGTCCGCCCCATACGTCTTTAGTCGACCCCGCATTCGCCGATGGACTGGCCGCGTTCGCCGCCGTCGCCGAACGGTTCCCATGGGTCGATGCGTATGCGCCGGTGAACGAGCCGTTGACCACCGCGCGGTTTGCCGGGTTGTACGGGCACTGGTACCCGCACGGCCGCGACGACCGGACTTTCGTTCGCTGCTTATTGACCCAGTGCCGGGCGGTCGTGCTGGCCATGCGGGCCGTGCGACGGTCGTTCGACTGGGGCTCGCTCGTGACGGTCCCGGCCGGGCGGTACGAAGCGGGTCTATTCGATGTGCGGACCGATCCGCCCGTGGAGACGCCGCTCGCTGATTTGGTCCGCGGTCTGGCGATCGGCCGTCCGGACCATCCCGCGCTGGATCGACCCGGATGGTGGGAACGTCCCGACCGGCTCCGGGTACCTCCGCCCGTCCGCCGTAGCGCCCGCCTGTTATGTTCCACACTTTGACAACGCGTGCAATCGCTGATAAACGCCCAACGAGAGGCGATGCCTACCCCGTTCCTCAATCCCGCTCGTTCGCGGAGAGACCCTCACGCGCGTGCGTGATGAATCGAGGCCAGAACGGTCATTTCCGCGTCCGGGCGGTTGAGGAGGCTGTCCGGACAAGACCGGTCGGTGAACCGATCAAACTCGTCTTGCTCGGATGTTGTCAGTTCGGGCACGATCCGTTTCCGCATGTACCGGAAGTGCTCCCGCAAAAACTCGCTTTCGGGCGTACCGAACGGGGCTGAGCGGTCGGCGACCAAGGTCCTTTTCCGCCCCGGTGTCAGCCCGGCAGCTAAGAACGTCGACCGCAGCGTCCTCGCCTGGGCGAATTTGGCCTCGTCTCCATAATCCCGTTTGCACACTTCCCGCACCCCCCGCTGAAGAGACAATTCCAGCGGCACCGGCCACGGCAGAACAACGTGATGGAACTCATCCGTTTCCAGTACCGCCACCCGACCGCCCGGCCGCAACACCCGCCGCATTTCTCGCAGCGCCGCTGCAGGGTCGGTCAAACTGATCATGCTCTGGGCGCACCATACGAAGTCGAAAGTCGCGGCGTCGAATGGCATGGCATACACGTCCGCGCGGCGGAACTCGATACTCGGCCCCCGCGACAACCCCGATACCCGCCGTTCGACATCGGCCAAGCACTCGTCCGACTGGTCGGCCGCCGTCAACATTCCGTCCCGCATATGCCGGGCGAACAGAGCGGTGTAGAACCCGTTCCCGCACGGCATGTCCAGTACTCGCTCGCTGCCGGTCCAGCGGTACCGGCTGACGGCGGCCGACAGCTCCGGCTCGAACGCCGTGTGAAACGCTTGAAGATACGGGTCGATGTTGTGTCGGATGGTTTCGGCCGTTGTGGAAGGTCTATTGGGTACCGAGTCCCGGACTGCTTGGCCGGGGAGAACTTTTCCGACCGTTGCGAACTTGGGCTCGTGTGCCATACCGTCCCGCAACGATCCGACCAGTTCAACTACACGACCGTGTCCCGAATAGGCAAGTCGCGGGCCACTCGCAGAGCGATTGTCGAGTTCCGATAAACGGCCACTTCGGTAAATCTGCGTCGGAAGACACATCGCCGCCGGTCAGACAGTCCGAATATTAGGTTCCCCACAGTTCGGACTTCCCCCTCATGCCTTCAAAGAGGCCATGTCGATCACGAAGCGGTACTTCACGTCCCCTTTCAAGAGGCGATCGTAGGCTTCGTTGATCTTCTGGATCGGGATCATTTCGATTTCGCAAACGATGCCGTGCTCGGCGCAGAAGTCGAGCATTTCTTGGGTCTCGGCGATACCGCCGATGCCGGAGCCGGCGAACGACTTGCGGCCCCCGAGCAAGCTGAATGCCGCGACCGGCAGCGGATGCTCGGGCGCCCCGACGAGGGTCAGCGTGCCGTCGAGTTTGAGCAGGGCCAAGTAGGCGTTGATGTCGTGCTCGGCCGACACGCAATCGAGAATGAAATCGAAGCTGCCCCGGTGTTTCGCCATTTCGTCGGCGTTTTTGGACACCACGACTTCGTGCGCCCCGAGTCTCTTGCCATCGTCGATCTTGCCCGGCGACGTCGTGAACAGCACGACGTGGGCACCGAGGGCCTTCGCGAACTTGACCCCCATGTGGCCGAGGCCACCGAGACCGACGATGCCGACCTTCATGCCAGGGCCGACCTTCCAGTGCCGCAGAGGGGAGTAGGTCGTGATGCCCGCGCACAGCAGCGGGGCGGTCGCGGCGAGGTCGAGCTTGGCGGGGACTTTGAGGGTGAAGGCTTCGTCGACGACGATGGAATCGGAGTAGCCGCCGAAGGTGACTCCGCCGGAGTTTTTGTCCGGCGAGTTGTACGTGTAGGTGGGGTTCTTTTCGCAATACTGCTCGAGGCCGCGGGTGCAGCTGGCACATTGGCGGCAGGAATCGACCATGCAGCCGACGGCGGCGAGGTCGCCGGCTTTGAACTTTTTGACATCCTTGCCGACCTTCGTCACGCGGCCGACAATTTCGTGCCCGGGGACGCAGGGGTAGATAGTCGGGCTGAACGCGCTCCACTCGTTGCGAGATTGATGGAGGTCGGAGTGGCAGACGCCGCAATAGAGGATTTCGAGGGCGACGTCGGTGGCCAGCGGTTCCCGACGCTCGATCGAATGCGGGGCCAGCGGACTGGAGGCGGAATCGGCGGCGAATGCGTTGGTGGCCATGGGCGATCCTTACTAGTGGGTGGAGTAGTAAGGATAGCCGGTGAGCGGGCCGAGTTTACAGTCGGTGCCCGATTACTTCGCCTCGGGGTATTTCTCCGCGATCATGGCCGCGTCGGTCGGGTGGAGTTCGCTCAGCATCATCAGCTTCAACGATTTGCCATCCCATTTGAACGCGGCGAGCACCGGTTTGTCCATCAGCGTCTCGGCCGGCTGGGCGAGTTCGTCGAAGGCGTCGGTCACGGATGTCGTCGCTCTGGAACCGAGCTTTTCGCGCCCTTTCAAAAACTTCAACCCCTTCGATTCGAGCTTGGCGGAAGTGTAGACCGGTGTCGGCGGCTCGGAATCGAGCGTCGCGGTCAAGATGGCGTAGGCTTTGCCGACCACGATGATGTCCGCGGTGTCGCAGACCGTTTTGAACTGTTTTGGGTCGATTCGCCCGGCTTCCTTGGGCTTGGGCTTGGGGTCGGGTTTCGGGGCATCCGCGGCCCATACCGGCAATGCCAACAGACAAATGAGCAACGCGGGTCGGAACATCGGAAATTCTCCGGGCGGTACGAAGTGGCCGGAAAGCTTAGGACGGTATTCGGGTTCGTGCCGGGGGCATTTACTCATCCCCGCGTCGCCTCCGATACCGTCAGAAATCCCCAGCGCAGGGCGGTGTCTTGCGTGTATTGCTTCCCCAGCGTCAGCGCGGTGACGGCCTTGGCGAATTCGTAACCCAAGTAAAAGCTGTGGCTCGGGTCGAGTTTCGGATCGCGTTGTAGCATCTCGGCGAACAATTCGAAGGGGTCGGTGCCGCGCAGATAGAGGTCGCCGTTGAGGATGTGCAGTTCGCCGCGCTCGGCGAAGAGGCGGTAGTTGCGGTCGGTGATGCGCTCCGCGAGTTCCGTTAAGGCCGCGTCGCCGAGTTCGCTCAGTTTCGGATCGCGGAGCATTACGAGGTCGGGTTCCAACCGCTTCGGTAGCGTTTTGTGCGTGACGGCGTAATGCACCAAGCGCCGGGCGAGGGCGAATTCCTTCACGGCGCTGCGGCCCCAGTTGATGACTTCGGTGGCCAGCACGCTGCGGATGCCGAGCTCCTGGCAGAAGCCCGCGAGCAGCACGTTCACACCGGCCGTGTCGGTGTCCGTGAGTTCCGTGAGGTTGCCGATGCCCATCATCATTTCGGCGTCCGGGTACCGCCGGCGCGTCTCGAGGTAGCGGCCCAGACTCGCGGCGAATCCGAAGCCGATGGGCTCGATGATCGGGTCGAGCCGGTGCTTCACGCCGTCGGATTGCAGAGCTTCCACGGTGCGCCAAAGGCTCTCCAGATCGTCGGGGGTATCCGGGATCGCCACGACTTCGACGTGCGGAAAGTCGCGCAGCATCCGCCGCGATTCCGCGAGGTTGACCCCGCTGATGCTCAGGATCAACTCCGCTCCGGCTTCGAGCGCGGCCCGCACTTCGATGATGTCGAAACTGTCGATGGAAACGCGGAAGCCCTGCGATTTTAGTTCCCGCACCGCCTCGCCGACACCGGGCCAAGCCGACCCGGGATCGCAACCGAGGTCGATGACATCGGCGCCGGAGTCGCGGTAGTGCCGCGCGATGCGGACGATCTCAGCGAGCGACTTCTGCGGAGCGTGGTTGATCTCGGCGACAATCTCGATGTCGTGGAGGCCGTATCCTTCGGGCGGGCCGCTGCGTTGGCCGAAGAACTCGGGCAGGTCGCGCAGATCCTTCGGCCCGAGTTCCGCCGGCACCGCCGTGATCGCTTGGATCGCCGCGACGTCCCCTTTGCACAACCCCGGCAGCACAATGCGGTCGGCCCCGTCGGGCACTTGCAACCGCTTGGCGATCCAGGGCGTCGTCAGCAGCGCCGCGACGGTGATCGGCATCACGGCGACGTCGTACTCGAAGCCGACTTTCGGGGCGAGAGACGCGAGCGTCCGCTGGAGCGCCGGCTCCGCGAGCTTCCCGGTGATGAAGAGAATGCGTTCGGGCATGGGAACCGGGGGATGGATCAACGGATCGGGCACCCGATCATGTTACCCCTCTTCAGCCCAACGGGCCGGCAGTTCTCAGCCTGGGGCATCGCCCCAAGAGCGGATCGATCCATGTCCGTTCGCGGCGCTGCGCATACGATCACTTCACCGACCCAGAGGTGTCCGCCCGTGGCCAAGCCGCTGACCGTGATCTACCGAGGCGAAACCGTAAACCTCGACCTCGCGAAGGTCGACCGGGACAAACTCTACGGATACTCGGACGTCGAAGTCGTCGATGACGCGGGCAAGCCGTGCGAGTTGGCGACCCTCATTTCGGACGGGCATTCCATCGTCGGCAAAGGGGGTACGGCACTGGCCTACCTCACCGAAGACGGCCTGTGGCGCAAGAAGGCCGAGCTGAAAGCCGTCGATTTGGAGAAGAACCCGCTCGTACCGGTGAAGTCGACCTTCGACCAACCCGTGACCTTGGAAGCGACCGCGACCCTCGACGAATACCTATCGCACAACATCCACGCGCTCTACCACCTGACCCCGGACGAAACCAGCGACCCGCTACAAGAAGCCCTCGCATCGGGGACGATCTTTTCCTTCCCCTTCAGTTACCGCGGCGGCTTGGAAGCTTCTGCCGGTTTCCTGCTGCAAGGCGCGGACGGCAATTCGTTTTTGTGCGTCGGCGCCCGCACCGACGCGGAATTCATCGGCCTAGAAGAAGCCGCCCCCGCCGTGGCCGACGCCGATGAACCGCTGGGCGACGACGATGACATCCTCGATTTCAGCGCGATGTGAATCATGTCGGTCGGGTGGAGTCACATCGGAACCCGCCCGACGGGAGACTTTTATGCCGCAGATCGCCATCACGAACAGCAAGAAGCGGGATGCCGCCGTGGCCGCCGAGAGCGTGCGGGTGTCGCTGCGCATCCAGTGGGTCGATTCCGACGAGCGCCGGGCCAAATCGACGAAGCTGTTGAAGGGGACGCTCGACCGCGATTTCGCGGCGCTTTTGCAACGGCACGGCACGCCGGAACAAGTCGCCGAGGAATTGATCGCGGGCGATCCGGAAATTGACCTCGAATCGGTGGGGCGGATGCTGAGCGAGACCAGCCGGGTGTTCGTGAACTCGGATCGGCAGGTCGTCTACGGCGTCAAGCAGGTCGAGATCGTGCGGAACCCGGACGGCACCGAGAAAACCCGCCGGCCGAAGGAGCGGCCGAAGCCCAACGTCAGCCCGGAGGTCCCGCTGCTTTGGAGCGGCCGGTTGATGGCGAAGGCCGAGGTGTGCAAGAAGTTCGTGTTCGCCAGCCAGCTTCAACTGAAGCACATCAACGGCCTGACCTACGACTTCTTGTTCGACATCGCCCAAGAACTCGAAGCCAAGCAAAGCCTGCTGGTGCTGGGCGCCGGGCCGAAGGCGAATCAGCGACTCATCCTGCGCCACGGGGCCACGGCCTATACCGGCTTTCTCGAAGGCCGGACGCAAGGGGCCAAGTATTTGCTGCTGTTGCATCTGTCGAATATGGAACTCAAAGCCCCGGAAACCCCGAAGGAATCGACGGAGGTGACCGCATCATGAGCCTGCTCCGCAAAGAACGCCTCGAAACCAAACTCGCCGGGTACGCCGTCGGCGCGGCCAACGCCGTCACCGATCCGACGCTGATTACCAAGGCGCAGGAATACAAACGCGCCACCGCGTCGCAGCTCCGCGCGATCGACGGCGAGGAGGTCAAAAAGAAATTCGGCCCCGGCGATTACCACGTCAGCTTCAAGATCGACGGCGAATTCAGCGTGCTGGTCTACGCCGATGGCGAAGCCTTCCACGTCAACCCCGGCGGCACCGTGCGCGTGGGGCTGGCCTGCCAGAAAGAAGCCGCGGAGAAGTTGAAGGCGGCGGGCGTCAAACGGGCGCTGATCGCCGGGGAACTCTACTACCACAAAGCCAACGGCGAGCGCGGCCGCGTGTACGACGTGACCCGGATCGCCCGTCAACCGGCGAGCAAAGCCGAACTCGACGATTTGCGCTTCGGGCCGTTCGACATCATCGAACTGGACGGCGCCCCTTACAAGTTCACCGGCATCCGCGATCTGTGGGCCAAGCTCGAACAATTCTTCCCGGACGGCGCGCGGGTGATCCCGCCGGAAACGCACTGGCTGAAGGACGGCGGCGAGATCACCAAGCAGTTCAAAACCTGGATCAAATCCGGGGCCGAGGGGGTCGTCGTCCGGAGCGAGGGGGGTTCGTACAAGGTCAAGCCGCGGCACAACCTCGATTGCGTCGTCATCGGGTTCACCGAATCGCCCGAGGACGACCGCCACGGTATGATCCACGATCTGCTACTGGCAGTCATGCGGCCCGACGGGATGTTCCAAGTGCTCGGCCACGTCGGCGGGGGCTTCACCGAAGATGAGCGTCGGGCGTTCTACGCCGACTTGAAAGACGACGTCGTCGCCAGCGAATACGTCGAAGTGAACGACCAAGTCGCGTACCACATGGTGCGCCCGGAGACGATCCTCGAGATCAGCGTCCTCGATTTGCTGGCGCAAAAGACGCAGGGCAGCGTGACGACCATGGTGCTGAACTACGACGGCGCCGCGAAGCAATACAAGATCGTCCGGCGCATGCCGTTGGTGAAGCTGATCTCGCCTCAGTTCGTCCGCCGGCGGGACGATAAACAGGTGAACGCGACCGACCTTCGCATCAAGCAAATTACGGACTTGGTCGAAGTGCCAGACACCGAGCGCGACGCCGGGGGCGCGAGTTTGAGACCGAGCGCCGTGCTGAAACGCGAGGTCTACACGAAGGTGTTAAAAGGCGCGACGATGGTGCGGAAGTTCGTGCTTTGGGAGACGAACAAGCGGGCCGACGCCGACGACTTCCCGGCGTACGTGATCCACTTCACCGACTTCAGCCCGAACCGCAAGACGCCGTTGGAACGGGACATCCGCGTGTCGAACTCGCGCGATCAGATCGACGCGCTCTGGGCCGATTTGCTCGCCGAGAATATCGCGAAGGGATGGGCTCCGCACGTGGCCGGGACACCCGCCGCCCCGGTTGCGGAGGAATCGACGGCCTTGGCCAAGCCGGCTCCGAAGAAGCGCGCCGCCCCGAAGAAGAAAGCCGACGACTGATGCCGACGCCCGATTCCGTCCTTTCGGCGATGCTGTCGCCGGCGCTGTTCATGACCGCGACGGGCTCGCTGTTGCTCTCGGCCAACAACCGCTTGGCTCGGGTCGTGGACCGGCTGCGCGTCCTCACCGACCAATGCGATCAACTCGTCCGCGGCGTCGGCAACTACAGCCATCCCGGCGTCCGGCTCGAACACACCCGCGGTATGATCCGACTCCAGCAGCGGCGCGGCAACATCATCCTCACCGCGATCACGCTGCTGTACGTCGCCTTCGGTACGTTCGTCGGCGCGAGCCTCGGCATCGCGCTCAATGTCCTTAACGAGCACATCCCACCGGACGCCGCGATCGCCCTCGCCGTGATCGGGGTCATCTGTCTGCTGGCCGCGTCGGTGGCAATGCTCCTCGAAGCCCGCCTCGGAGTCCGGGCGCTGAACCGCGATGTCGAATTCTCGTCCGGCATTACGGTGGCGGTCGAGAAGCCGCCCCTGCCGGAATGAGCCGGTATTGAACTTGCATCACCGGAGTCGTCTGGTTTTCCCTCGACGAGGACACCACCATGCCCGCGCAAGTTCAATTCGAAGACGCCGAACGGCCGGGCGTCATCATCGTCGTGGAAGCCGACCCGCAAACGGCCGTGGCGCCCGGTCCCGGCGACTGTAACGCCATCGTGTCGTGCCCCGACGGATCCCGGCACATCGTCGTCGGGGACTACCGCGATGTGAAAGTCAAACTCCAAGCCGCCGCCGCGCAGGGCCACGAGGCCGGGACAACTCCCCAGCCGAATACCGGCATGAGTTGATTCAATCGCCGCCGGTCGCGGGCATATTGTCGTCGAGGGCTTGGACTTTGCCGACCAACAACTGCGAGACGTGATCGACCACCGATTCGTAGTCGTCCCCGGTGTAACCCGCCTCGGTCACGAGCCGCTGGACGACCGCGATATCGTTGGCCCCGAGAGTCTCGGTGGCCACGATGGCCGTGGTCGGATCGTTTTTGTCCCACGCTTCGCGGCGGGCGGTTTGAACGGCGTCGGCGATTTGACGAGCGGTGAGCATAATCAATTCCGAGAGGGCTGGTACCGGATGAGAATGAGCAAGTTGAGTGCCGGAGTTGGCACGGCGCTTGCACCGAACTCCGCGTTCGATTTACGACCCTTTTCGGAGCTTCGCCATGCGGACGATCTGCTTTCTATTCCTCGCCCTCTTCGCGGCCGCCGTCGGGGCATTTGCCTACTACAACCAAGAAGCCGCCACAATCCGCTTCTGGGAATGGGAAAAGACCAGCAGCTTGGCCATGATCGCGGGGGTTGCCTACGGCTTGGGCATGCTCAGCGGCTGGACAATCGTCGGCATGGTACGCCGCTCGGCCAACCGGGCCATCGAATCGGTTGAGCAAAAATACTCTCAACAACGCGTCTGAGAGCGCACTTCACCGGTGGTCTCTAGCAGGGTGTTGAAAAACTCCGGGAGATCGAATTATGAGAGCCATTACAGCGTTTAAGTTTGATATCCATCCACAGAATCGCAACTTGAACGCTGTA
>JAYSYN010000008.1:0-8003 GCA_043727575.1 Fimbriiglobus sp. | reverse complement strand
GACATGCTGAAGATCGCGCCGCGCTACGCCCGGGTGCATGCGGGCTTATTCTCCTTGGAAAACTGGGGCGGGGCGACCTTCGACACGTCGATGCGCTTCCTCAAAGAAGACCCGTGGGACCGCCTGACGAAGCTCCGCGAGCGCATCCCGAACATCCTCTTCCAGATGTTGCTCCGATCGGCGAGCGCCGTCGGGTACACGAACTACCCGGACAACGTCGTCTACTCGTTCGTGAAGGAAGCGGCCGACGCGGGGATGGACATCTTCCGCATCTTCGACGCGAACAACTGGTTGCCGAACTTGAAGCTCGCCATCGACGCCGTGCGCAAGACCGACGCGATTTGCGAAGCGGCCATCTGCTACAGCGGCGACATCCTCGACGACCGCCGCGATAAGTTCACGCTGAAGTATTTCGTCGATCTCGCCAAGGACCTCGTGAAGCACGGCACGCACATGCTCGCCATCAAAGACATGGCCGGTCTGTTGAAGCCGTACGCCGCGAAGAAGCTCGTGCGCGCCCTGCGGCAAGAAATCGACATCCCGATCCACTTCCACACGCACGACACCGCCGGTGGGCAACTGGCGTCGTACCTCATGGCGGCCGAGGAGGACGTGGACATCGTCGATTGCGCCTTCGCCCCGCTGGCCGGAATCACGGCGCAGCCGAGTTTGAATGCCCTCGTCGAAACGATGCGATTCGGTGCACGCGATACCGGTCTCGATTTCGACGCCCTCCAAGATACCGCCCGGTACTGGGAAGAAGTCCGCGGCTTCTATTCCCCCTTCGAGACGGGGCAGCTTTCGAGTTCGGCGGAGGTCTATCAACACGAGATGCCGGGCGGGCAGTACGCCAACTTGTACGTGCAGGCGAAGTCGCTCGGGCTCGGTGATCGCTGGCACGAAGTCGGCCGGAAATACGCCGAGGTGAATCAATTGTTCGGCGACATCGTGAAGGTCACGCCGACGTCGAAAGTCGTCGGCGACCTCACGTTGTTCATGCTCGCGAACAACCTGACGCCGGCCGACGTGAAGAACCCGGCCCGCGAGATCGCCTTCCCGGAGTCGGTGATCGAATTCTTCGAAGGCAAGCTCGGCCAGCCGCCCGGTGGCTTCCCACCCGACCTCCAGAAACGAATTCTTCGCGGCCGCGTTCCGCTGACGGACCGCCCCGGGGCGACACTTCCGCCGGCGGATTTCGAAGCCGCGCGCACGACGCTACAACCGAAGTTGAACCGCGTGCCGACGGATCGCGATGTTGTGGCGTACTTGCTTTATCCCGAGGTCTACACCAAGTTCGCTGAACACCTCGCGAAGTTCTCCGACGTCAGCGTGCTGCCGACGCCGTTGTTCTTTTACGGGTTGCAGAAAGGCGACGAAATCAGCGTCGAGATCGAGCCGGGCAAGACGCTCATCATCAAGTTCTTCACCGTGGGCGAACCGTTGGCCGAGGGCAAGCGCAGCGTCTTCTTCGAACTCAACGGGCAGCCGCGCGAAGTGGTGGTGGTGGACCGGACGCTCGGAGCCATCGCCGCGACGCGGTTGAAGGCCGAGGCGGGCAACCCGAAGCACGTCGCCGCGCCGATGCCCGGCGCGATCGTCGCCATCATGGTGAAGTCGGGCGAGGACGTCGCGGCGGGGCAGAAACTGGCGATGCTCGAAGCGATGAAAATGCAATCGACGATTTACGCCGAGTTCGGCGGCACCGTCGCCGAGGTGGTCGTGAAACCGGGCACCCAAGTCGACGGCGGCGATTTGCTCATCCGGTTCGGGTGACGGTTCACGACGGGCCGGTCACGGCGTAGCCGCGGACGATGTACCCTAGCCCAAAGGCCAAGCCGACTAGCGCGAAGACTGCGACCGCGAAGACCGTCGCCCGGGTCCGAGAAATCACGATGTCGTCGCGGTGGGCCGAGGGATCGATCTTCGCCGCGACCGGTTCGGGTAGCGGCAAGGGCGCGGCTTCTTTCCCGAGCGGTTCGAGCATCTCGTCGATGTCGTCGCGCTCGAACAACGGCATCTCTTCCAACGATCGACCCGGCCGCGGGATCGGCGCGCGCGTTCCGACCGCTTCGCGTCGGGCACCGCCGACGGACAGCAGCAGTTCGGTCAACTCTTCGCCGATCTGCGAGGCGCTCGGCACGAGCATGCTCTCGTTGCAGCGCGGGCACTCGACGGGCATGCCGATTTTACGGGTGGCAATGCTGAGCTTGCCGTTGCAGGTGTCGCAGCGGAATCGGACGGGCACGGGAGTTTCTCCAACGCTTTTCGGGGCGGGCCGTTGAGTGGGGTGTCCCCCGATTCGCCACTGATATTGTTCCACCCGAATGGCCGAGTTGCAACAGAAGGCTTGACCGGAGTTCGGAACCGGGAACAATATATGTTGGGGAATTGGATTTCGCGGAACGCGAGCGGAGGTCGACCCGATGATGCGCACCCGGATAGCCGCCTTGGGCCTGTTGGTCCTGTGCGCGGGTTCGACGCCCGCCGACGAAGCCGTCATCATGCGCGACGGCTTCACTCTGCGCGGCCGGGCGTTCAAAGAGCGCGAGGCCGTCCCGGACTTGGGCGGCGGCCAATTTTCATTCCCGAGCCTCGCGGCGTTCGACGTCATCGATTCCGGGCCGAAGTTTTATTTCTTCAGCTCGCACTCCCGCAAAGGGGCCGAGATCGAGAGAGATGTCCCCAAAGACAAACTCACGGCCTATCGCAAAGACTCTTTTGGCACTCGCGGCCAAAAACTCCCCGGTCTCGGCGAACTCCGGGTGACCGAGTTCAATTCGGCGTGGCGGAGGACGATGGAAATCGGCCCGCGCGGCGGCGGGGCCACGAAGATCGACCAGATCGTCTCGTACATGGATCCGCACACGACCTACGTCGTGTCCACGTCGCACGCTTGGCGGCAGTGTTACGACACCAAAGATTTCGGCAGCGAAACCATCCGCAAACTCTTGGCCACTCACCCCGAGACGCGCGATTCTGTTTTCGGCTTCATCGACCCGGTCCGGCGGATCGCCATCGCGGCGTTCCTCAAAGACATCGGCTGGCTCGGCGCCGCCAAAGCCGATTTGGAGAAGCTCAAAAAGGATGCCCCGTGGGCGTGGTCCAAAGATGCGACGGAGAAGTTCGACAAGCTATCGGGCGATATCGACGGCGCCGAAACGCGGTGGATCTTGGGCGAACTCGACGCGATGGTGAATTCGGGCCAGTACCTCAACGCGACCAGATTTCTCGGGGACTACCAACCGAAGAACGCCGACGCGAAAGACCTCGCCAAAATGGCGGAGCTCAAGGCGAAGATCGAGATCGTTCAACCGCGCTACGAGTTGACGAGGCGGCTGCTGCGGGAACTCATCGACGCCGAATCCGGAGAAGCCCGCAAGTTCGCCAACGGCGCTTTGGGCGGCGGGATCGTCGTCCCGAATGTGCCGGGCCGGGTGATTGCGGCGGACATGGCCACGCTGTTGAAAGGCGGCGAAGCGGTCTACGCGGAACTCCACCCGGACTCGACCGGGCGCGTCGAACTGTTCACCGACGTGGCCAGCGAAGACGACAAACTGAGGAAGGGCGGCCGGGCGATGGCCCGCAAGCCGGAACAACTTTTGGCGCTCGCCATCAGCGGCTGGCTCAAGGGCAAAGGCGGCGCGTTCCCGGACGCGAAATCGGCGGTGAAATGCTGGAATACCCGCGAGATGGCGATGGCTTACCTCCGCGACGACGTGCAGAACAATCGCACGGGCACTTTGAAAAAGTACCTCCAATCGACGGACAAACTGGCCCCGGACGAACTCGCCCAAGTCATCACGCTGCTGCCGCCCATCGATCGGGAACCGGACGTGACCAAGATCCGCGGCGGGACGAAACTCGACGCCAAAAAGGCGGGCGTCGAGGGCGTTTTCAAGGTCGAAACCGGCCCCGTGCCCGAAGACAGCGGCGGGCTCACGTACCTGTTGAAACTGCCGCCGGAGTACAACCCCGGCCGCTCGTACCCGGTGGTGATCGCGCTCAACGACCCCGTTATGGACCCGGAAAAACTACTCGCCGCACTTTCGGTCGACGCATCGCGCCACGGTTGCATCCTCGCCGCGCCGATCTGGTGCACGGCGTTCGGCAACAAGCCGTTCGACCACTCGGGCAAGGACCATTGGCTCGTCACCGCGACGATCCGCGACTTGGCCCGCAAGTATCAAATCGAGCAAGACAAAGTCTTCGCCTACGGGTTCGGGCAAGGGGCCAACTTCGCGCTCGACCTCTCGATGAGCCGGCCCGACATCTTCGCCGGGATCGTCTGCATGGGGCCGATGCCGGTGCCGCAGTTCTACCAAGATTACTGGCGCAACGCCCAGAAGATGCCCGTCTATTGCATCACGGGCGAAATCGCCGGGACGTCGTACGACGCCTTGCGCAAGCTCTACGAACACTGGCTCCCGCTCGGTTATCCGTCGATCATGTGCCTGTACAAAGGCCGGGGGATCGAGTGGTACCAGAACGAAGTGCCGACGACGTTCGAGTGGATGAGCCGGAAAACCCGCGTGCGCGGGAACGCCTCGCTGCGGCTCAACGCGGCGCGGTTCGACCCCTGGCAGACGTTCCGCGAGACCGACAACCGCTTCTATTGGGTGGGCACCGATTCGATCAACGCGGTGAACAAACTGAAGGACCCCGAGCGCCCCGACAAGCCGCCGCTGGCGGCGCAGTTCCGCGGCGACATCCGCAAAGACAACGAGATCGTCATCGATCAAGTCCGCGGCATTCGCAAAGTCACTATCTGGCTCGAACGCGACATGATCGACTGGAAGACTCTGGTGAAACTGAACATCCCCTCGGCCGTCGGGTTGCCCAAGCCGAAGGTGTACGAGCCGGATTTGAAGCTTATGTTCGAGGAACTCTACCGCACCGGCGACCGCAAGATGCTCTTCTTCGGCAAGATCGAAGTCACCGTCGGCGGGTAGTCACTCCCCGAAATGGGCCGCGAACCCTTTGCGCAACTCCTTCAGCAACGGGAGGAGTTTCGCCGGATTCAACTGCTCGGCGAGCGCGAAATGCAGCTTGATGGTATCGGACTCGACTAGGCTCGAGGCACCGATCCCCTCGAAGCGGGCCGCGTTGAACTTGCCGGGCGGGGCGGTGATCCAAACTTCCAGCGCCGCGATTTCCTTGGTTTTCACCCGCACCCAGAATCGACCGATCTCCGGGACGCGCGCGGTGACCGCGTCGCGGACGTCGTATTTGACGTCGAGGTCCGGTTCGACCTCCTTCAGCAGCGCCAGCCATTTCGGGAGGAGCGACCGATCCCACTTCGGCTTCTTGCCGGGCGGGAAGCCCTTGTCGCCGAGGTGCCATTGCTCGCCGTTGATTTTCCACGGCATCGCCGCATCGACGGCGGAAACACCGTCGGACTTTGCCGTCGCCCCGAGGAACGATTCCACCGCCCGTTTGAGGAACTCTTGAAACGCCGGCTCCGCGACTTCGGCCGTCTTGACGACGGTGACAACGACCTCTTGCCAGGGGCCGCGCGGATTGTTGACCTCGACGCGGTGATCGCGCGCATAGCCCTCGTGGCCGGGGTAATCGCTCAATGGCCGCAGGGCCAATGACTCGACGAGCATGGCTTGTTTGAAGGTGTTCCGGCCGACGCGGAAGACGAGCTTCAAATACGCTTCGTGACCGGTCATCGCATGCAGGAACCAGCCGAGGGATTTCTTCGCGGCCGGCACTTCGACGATGCTGCGGTGCTCCCAGACGGTGTCGCCGAACTCGCCGAGAGCTTCGATGGCGGCGATGGCCTCCAGCAGCGATTCGCCGTCCCATTTGCAGGGCGTGCCCTTGGTGGTGATGCGGTCGCGGGTGTGCCACAAAATGCCGTTGGCTTCCCACGGGAGTTTCTGTTCGCGGCCGACTTCGTCGAGACTCAGGTCGCCGAGTTTCTTCGCGAGGGCCTTCTTCGCGTCGTACCGTTCCCGCGCGGCGAAGGGGCCTTGGAGCAAAACCGGGGTGAGCGCCCGGCTCGTGTGCAACGGCAACTCGGGGTGCGCCTCCGCGAACTCCACGACGGTCTCCGGCGTGCCGACGGCGACGACTTCACCCCCGCCGGTGCCGGCCTCGGGACCCATGTCGATGATCCAATCGGCCGTCTTGATGACGTCCAGATTGTGTTCGACGACGAGTACCGTGTTGCCGAGATCGGCCAGCCGGTGCAGCACGTTCAGCAGTTTTTGAACGTCGTCGAAGTGGAGACCGGTCGTCGGTTCGTCCAGCAAATACAGGGTCTTGCCGGTGCTCGGCCGGGCGAGTTCGGCCGCGAGTTTGACGCGTTGGGCTTCGCCGCCGCTCATCGTCGGGGCCGGTTGGCCGAGCTGCATGTAGCCGAGGCCGACATCGGAGAGCGTTTGCAGAATCACGCGGATCTTCGGGATGTTTCCGAACAGTTCGAGGGCGTCGTCGATCGGCAGATTCAGCACGTCGTTGATACTTTTGCCGCGATAGACTACGGCGAGCGTCTCCGGGTTGTAGCGGGCGCCGTGGCACGTGTCGCACTCGACCCAGACATCCGGGAGGAAGTGCATCTCGATCTTCTTTTGTCCGTTCCCTTCGCACGCCTCGCACCGGCCGCCCTTCTGATTGAAGCTAAAGCGCCGGGGCGGATAGCCGCGGACTTTGGACTCGGGCATCCGGCTGAACAATTCGCGGATGAGGTCGAAGACGCCGGTATAGGTGGCCGGGTTGCTGCTCGGTGAATTCCCCAACGGATCCTGATCGACGCGGATGATCTTGTCGATCTGCTCGATGCCCGTGATGTCGTCGTGCGCGGCGCCGGTGGTGCGGGCGCGGTTCAACCGTCGGGCGAGCGTGTTGTAGAGCACTTCGTTGACGAGCGAGCTTTTCCCCGAACCGCTGACCCCCGTCACGGCGACGAACGCCCCGAGGGGAATGTGGACATCGACGCTGCGGAGGTTGTGCTGCCGGGCACCGAGGACGCTGAGGAAGACTTTGTGCGGAAACTGGAAGGCGGTGCGGAGCTGCGCGGCCGTGGCATCGGTGAATCGCTCGGCGTCGGGCGTCGTCCGTCGGATCCGCCGGTTCGTCGGCACCGGGATCGCGAGGGCACCGGCGAGGTACTGCCCCGTCAGCGACGCCTTCTGTTTCAGCACATGACTCGGGATTCCCTCGGCCGTGATCTCCCCGCCGTGCCGGCCGGCGCCGGGGCCGAAGTCGAAGAGGTAGTCGGCGGCGGCGATCACTTCGCGGTCGTGTTCGACCAGCAGCAGCGTATTGCCGAGATCGCGGAGATGGTGCAGCGCCTTCAGCAAACGCGCGTTGTCGCGCGGGTGCAAGCCGATGGTCGGTTCGTCGAGGACGTACAGCACGCCGGTGAGGCCGCTGCCGATTTGCGAGGCCAGACGGATGCGTTGGGCTTCTCCCCCGGAGAGCGTCGGGCCGGGGCGGTCGAGCGACAGATATTCCAGCCCGACATCGACGAGGAAGCGCACGCGATTGATGATCTCGCGCAGCACTTCGCCGATGATCTTTTGCTCGGCTTCGGCGAGTTGCACCGATTCGAAACTCGCGAGCATCACTCCGATGGGGTGGGCGCAGACTTCGCGCAGTGTTTCGTTCCGGTAGCGCGTGGCGGACGCATCGGCCCGCAACCGGCCTCCGTGGCAGGCGGCACAGGGGACTTCGTCGACGATGTGATCGAGCCGCATCCGGTACGGGAAGCTGACCCGCGACGCTTCGTCGATGGCGGGGAAGAGGCCCTTGTAGAGGAAGTGCGGAGTGCGGAGTGCGGAATTCGGAGTATCAGAGTCGGCGCTCTTCTTGGCTTTGTGTTTTGTCTTGGGTTTCAATTCCGCACTCCGCACTCCGAACTCCGCACTAATCCAAATGTCTCCCGTCCCCTGCAAGATCGCCCGTTGGTGGATCGGGTCGAGGTCTTGGTAAGGGGTGTCCAAATCGAAGCCGGCGTGCTTGGCGATGCCCGCGGCGAAGGGGAGCCACGGGCTGCC
>JAYSYN010000007.1:0-8009 GCA_043727575.1 Fimbriiglobus sp. | reverse complement strand
ACTGGAAACTGATGGTGGGCATCCGTGCCTCCGGGTGTCGGGTATGGGAAGTGAAGCCTACCAGATGGCCCGTGGCAAAATCGAGAGGTCTACCCCCGCCGCCGCTCCGTATATTCTCCGGATCAAATCACCCGAAACTTCGGAGACCACCCATGCGTGTCTGTCTCATCGGCTTCGCCCTCTCGCTCCTTCCCGCGGTCGCATCCGCCGCCGAACCGAAGCCGCCGAATATCGTCTTCATTTTCTCGGACGACCACGCGTATCAATCGATCAGCGCTTATGGCCATCCGCTCAAACTGAACACCACTCCGAACATCGACCGGATCGCCAACGAGGGGATGCGCTTCGACCGCTGCTTGGTGCCGAACAGTATCTGCGGGCCGAGCCGGGCGTGCGTGCTCACGGGCAAGTATTCCCACATCAACGGCTTCTACAACAACGGCAACAGCAAGTTCGACGGCGCCCAAGTGACGTTCCCCAAGCTGCTGCAGAAAGCCGGCTACCAGACCGCGATCATCGGCAAGTGGCACCTCGTTTCCGACCCGACCGGCTTCGATCACTGGCACATCCTGCCGGGGCAAGGGATCTATTACAACCCGCCGATGATCCGCGACGGCAAACGGGAAACAAACACCGGCTACGTCACCGACCTCATCACCGATTTCAGCATCGACTGGATGAAAGCCCGCGACAAAACGAAACCGTTCCTGCTGATGTGCCAACACAAGGCCCCGCACCGCGAGTGGGCCCCGGCCCTGCGGCACTTGGGCCACGACAAAGACCGCGTTTACCCCGAGCCGGAGACGCTGTTCGACGATTTCGCCGGCCGCGGGAAAGCGGAGAAATCGCAGGACATGACCCTCGAAAAGACGTTCACGAAGCTCGATGCGAAGCTGGTCTACCCGCCGGGGATGACCGACGCCGACAAGAAGAAGTGGGACGAGTATTACAAGCCCCGCAACGAAGCCTTTGAGAAGGCGAACCCGAAGAGCCAAGACCTCGTCCGCTGGCGCTACAACCGATACCTGCACGACGTGACCGGCTGCATCAAAGCCGTGGACGAGGGCGTGGGCAAAATGCTCGATTACTTGGACGCGGAAGGCTTGGCCGAGAACACCATCGTGGTCTACTCCTCGGATCAAGGCTTCTTCTTGGGCGAGCACGGCTGGTTCGACAAACGCTGGATCTTCGAGGAGAGCCTGCGGACGCCGCTGTTGGTGAAGTGGCCCGCCGCGGCGAAACCGGGTGCGGCGAACGCCGCGATCGTGAGCAATATCGACTTCGCTCCAACACTGCTCGAAGCGGCCGGGGTCGCGGTGCCGACGGAGATCCAAGGCCGCAGTTTCCTTCCGCTGTTGAAGGGGACCACCCCGAAGGACTGGCGCGCGAGCTTCTACTACCACTACTACGAACACCCGGCCGTCCACAGCGTCGCCCGGCACTACGGGGTCGTGACGGATCGCTACAAGCTGGTGCGATTTTACGAACCCGAGTTCGATTACTGGGAATTGTTCGACCTCAAGACCGACCCGCAGGAGTTGAAAAGCGTCTACGGCACTCCGAAGTATGCGGAGACGCAAAAGGAGCTCGAAACGGAACTGGCCCGTCTGCGGAAAGAACTCAAAGTCCCCGATCCCGATCCGGCGGAAACCATCTTGCCGCTGCCGAAGATGAAGTGAGCCGAGGTGCGGTGTAACGCCGCGGTAACGGGCGGTTGCAACCCATGCGTTGGGGGATGCAAAATCGGAGCCAGACGTTCGCCCGCTCCCCCTGAGATCGCTTGCCATGCCGCTCCTCCTCACGCTGCTCGCATCTCTGATGTTCGCCCGAGGCCCCTTGGCCGGACCGCTGGCCATCCCGAAAGAGGCGACGCAATTGCACGTCTCCAACGGCTGGCAGGTCACCGTCGTCACGGCGATCGTGCCGGGCACCGAACAGAACCGCGCCCCGTCTTTCGACTGCGTCTACTACTGCGGCAAACTCGACGGCTCCTCGGCGCGCATCGTCTACAAGGAGCGGGGGACCAGTCCGGCCTTCCGCCCACTTCGCATTTCGCCGGACAGCACCGTGACTGCTTCCGTCGATTCCGGCTGGCTGCTGATCATGGGGCCGCAGGACGAACTCGGCAAAGGCGGCCAAGGCGAGAGCGTCGACACCCCCGGCCTCGAAAAGAACGAAAGGACCGAACTGTTGCACGCCAACGCCGCCGGACTGGTGGCGCGACCTTACCGCATCGACGAGATCGTTCCGGTTTACTTCCTCCCGATGGCGGAGGGGAAGCCGGTGCAGGCCAAAGCGGTCGAACTTTGTCAGCGGGATCGGTACGCCGGCTTCCAAGTCACGGACCGATGGATCGTCTGGGACACCGGTTCGTACGAAGTCGCCACCGGCAAGATCCGCAAGCGCGTCGCCGAATCGGGGGTCATCACCGATCTGGCGATCGACGGCGATCTCGTCCTGACGCGACGTTGGGCGACGGTGGACGAAAAAGCGATCCATGAGATCGTGTCGATCGACATCAGAACCGGGGCGCCGAAGGTTCGCCAACCGGTCGCGCACGATACCCGATTCCTGACCGTCCACGACGGCGTCGCCTACGTTTAGAACCCGATTCCGTTCGAGGGCGGCGAGCGGGAACAGCGGGCCGACGTCGTGGCGTTCGACATCGCCAAGCAGGTGGAACCTTTGTCGAAAACCAACGTGGTCCTGCCGGCCGCGGTCCACTCCACGATCCGGATCACCCCGAAGGGGTTCCGGTACCAAGACCTCACCGTGGAGTGGGTCAAGAAGTGAATCGCGGCCGCGAAGTCGTGCCTCCCCCGGCTTGCCGCGCCGGCCGGGGAATCGCAAGATAACTTCGATGGCCACACTGCATATCGGTTGGACCCAGCACCCCCCGGCGGCGTACACCGGCGGGGCCGTCACGGTCGGCAACTTTGACGGCGTCCACCGCGCCCACCATCAACTCGTCGCGGTGGCTCGGGAAGAAGCCCGCGGCACCGGTGGCCCGGCCGTCGTCGTCACCTTCGATCCGCCCCCACTGGCGCTGTTGAACCCGGCCCAAGCCAAGCAACCGTTGACGACCACCGACGACCGCATAGCCCTGCTGCGCGCGGCCGGGGCCGAGCGGGTTGTCGTTCTAAAAACCGAGGCGGCGCTGCTCGCACTCGCGCCGGAAGCCTTCTTTGAAGATGTGCTCCTCGGACTGTTCGAGGCGAAGGTCGTCGTCGAAGGCTACAACTTCCGCTTCGGCCGCAATCGCAGCGGGGACACGACGGCCATGCGGGCCCTGTGCGTCGGCGCGGGTCGGCGCTTCGTCGAGGTGCCCCCGTTGCTCGAAGATGCCGAAGCGATTTCCAGCAGCCGGATCCGCTCGGCCCTTCTCGCGGGGGATGTGACCGCCGCGGCGCGCTGGCTCGGCCGGCGTTACGCCATCCGGGGCACTGTCGAAGCGGGCGCCCGGCGCGGCCGGACCATCGGGTTCCCCACCGCCAACCTCGGGGGCGTCGGCACCCTGCTGCCGAAGGACGGTGTCTACGCGGTCCGGGTCGATCTCGGATCCGAAATCCGCACGGGCGCCGCGAACATCGGGCCGAATCCGACCTTCGGCGAGTCGTCCAAGAAGATCGAAGTCCACTTGATCGACTTCGCGGGCGACTTGTACGGCCAATCGTTGAAAGTCGAATTCGCCACCCGCCTGCGCGACACGCGGCCGTTCGGCAGCGTCGTGGAGTTGATCGAGCAACTGGGACGGGATGTGGGTTTGGCCCGCTACGCTTTGGAGCCGCACCTTGCTTGATCGCACTCCGGCCGAACGGGGTTTGTACCGCTGGGAGTGGATCGCCGTCGCCGCCCTCACCGCGACCTGCGCGGCGTTCGGCTGGCTCGTGGTCGAGCGCTCGGCGCACTCCGATTTGCGCATGACCGACTTCGGCGTCTACTCCCGCGCCGCGTGGGCCGTGCGCGCCGGCATCGACCCGTACCAAATCAGCGACGACCGCGGTTGGCACTACTGCTACCCGCCCCCTTTCGTGCTCTTCGTCACGCCGTTGGCCGACCCGCCGGGCGGGGCCGACCGCGCCGGCTTCCTCCCCTTCGACATCAGCGTCGGCCTCTGGTATGCGCTCAGCCTGCTGCTCGCGGCTTGGGCCGCCCATCGCTTCGCCCTCGCGGCCGCGCCGGACGCCATCCCGTGGTCCCGGCGCTGGTGGTACCACCGGTTGATCCCCTTCGATATTTGTCTGCCAGTCATCGGTTTCACCCTCAGCCGCGGGCAGGTGAACCACTTCGTGCTCGCGTTGCTCGCGGAAATGGTCTTGGCTCTCCGGCGCCGCCGGCCCATCGCCGGGGGCTGGTGGCTGGCCGCGGCCGGGGCTTTGAAAGTCTTCCCCGGGTTACTCATCCTCTACCCCCTGGCGACGAAACAGTGGCGACCATACCTCGGCGTCGCGGCGGGGCTCGTGCTCTTGATGGGTGTCTTGCCGGCCGCGGTGTGGGGCGTCGACGGCGCGATTCGGATGAACCGCAATTTCTTCGAACTGGTGGCGACGCCCGGTCTGACGAACACCGGCGACGCGACCCGCGGTACGGAATTGACCAACACCAGCGACACCGACAGCCAAGCTTTCCACGCCATCATTCACAACATCCGCTACCCGGACCAAGCGAGCCGCCCGACCAACTCTGACGGTTTGTCGAAAGCCCCGCACTACCTCCTCGGCCTCGCGATGATCGCGCTCACCCTCTACCGCGCGCGGCGCATCCCGGACCTCCTCGACCATCCCGCCGAAGCGCTGCTCGCGTTCGGCGGGTTCTGCATCACTATGGTCCACCTCGCCCCGGCGTCGCACATGCACTACTACGTGTACGCGATGCCGACGGTCGCGGGGCTGGTCGCGCTCGACCTGCGCGATCGGCCCGGCGCGGCGCTGCCGAGTTGGGGGCTGCTCGTGGGATTGAGCACGTGGTCGGCCTGCATCGTCGTGGCGATGCTCGATACGTCCCCGGTCTGCATTCGGTTGCGGGAAGTCGGCCTCGGCGTTTGGCAGACGATGGTACTCTGGGGCTACAGCTTGAGCCGGCTCCGGGTCGGCCAGCGCGGCAGTCGGGCGCAGGCCAGCTTCGCCACGGCGCGGATGTCGTAGAACCGGCAAGCTTCCATCAGCATCCGACATTCGACCCACATGTCGCCGTCGACGATCGGCATGAACAGATCGTGGATGTTGTCGACGCCGAGGAACGTCGGTACGCCGGCTTTCAACAGCGCCGGCACCGGCGCAATGGAGTTGTGCAGCATCGATTTGATTTCGAGCTGCTTCATACTCAGCGCCGCCGATGGGCAGACGATGACCCCGACGCCCGCGTCCTTGACGCGCCGGATGATCCGCTCTTGCTCCGGCGTTTCCTTCGCGCTCACCGAAATGGAATGCACCGCGTAAACCATCCCTTCCATGCCGTACTCGACCGTCTTGGCCGCGAGCATTTCCGTCTCGGATTCGTACGGGTTGTTCTCTTGGTCGACGTGCACGTCGAGCGGCTTCTTCAAATTCTTGGCGATCTGCATAATGATGTCGATATGCTTCTCGGGCGTCGGCCGATCCTTCGACGGCAACCCGCCGCAGAAGTCGCCCATCTCGCAAGCGCGCTCGTACTGCTTGCGCGATTCCGGTTCGAGCACACCCTGCAACGGTTGCACGCCGATCTCGAATTCGATCTTCCCGGCGAACTTCTTCTTCACCGCGAGCGCCGCCTCCATCGGCAGTGTCCGTACCGTCGCGTCGGCGTCGACCATCGTCCGGCAGTACTTCACGTTTTGGGCGACCATCGTCTCGACGCCGCGCGAGATGCGCTCGAACAGATCCTCGAAGGTGTAATTCTCTTTGAGGGACTTGTAGAGTTTCCACTTCAACTGCATATCGACTTGGCTCAACTCTAAGTTTTGCAGCGAAATCAAATAGGCTTTGTCGAAGTGGGCGTGGTGGCAGGCGAACCCGCCGTATTCATCGACGAGCTTGAGGAACTCGGCCTTCAAGTTCCACGGCTCTTCGCGGCTCGACACCTTGTAGCTATAGACCCCCTCGCGGACGTTGCGGACGACGGTATCGATGGTCAAAATCGCGACTTCGACATCGGTGATCAGCGGGATCGAATTCTGCACCGCGAGCGCGCGGATGCGATTGCTGTCCGTGCCGGCATCGTAGTTGTAATCGCCCGTGAGAATGTTCACGATCAGGTCGAAGCGGTCGGCTTCGAGGAACGACTTGATGTTCGGTTCGGTCCCCTCGCCGATCTTGTAAATCGGCTCGTTCGGCACGCCCTGTTCGGTGAGAAACCGGCTCGTCCCCTCGGTGGCGAACAAGCGGACGTCGAGCTTGGCGAGTTCGCGGACGCTTTCGAGCAACCGGGCTTTGTCGGCGGGTTTGCCGGCGCTGACGAGAACGTTCTTCTTGCTCTGCCGGCCGAGCATCTTCAAGTTCAGGCCGACGATTTCCATGCTGTCGTGCGTCGCCATCGTCGGCCCTCGTCATTGGAGCGCGTACGCGTTTTTGTAGGACAGGCCGCCGGGCCTGTCCGAAATCGCGCACCGTCGCCTAGCATCGTTTGCGTTGAACTTAGGTCCGCCCGCGCAGGGCGTCAAGTAACGGGATTCACGGGAGCGAATTCGATCGCCGACCGCTCATGGGTGACAACCGGTTGACACCCCAATCTTTGGAGCCACGTCCCGAGGGCGGCCATCGTGTCCGGGGTCGTATCGGACTGGGGGTACACGACGGCGAGGGAATCGCCGGCGAATTCGAGGCCCACCACCCGCTGCGGGCGATGGGCGAGTTCCGCGAAGCGGGCGGCGTCGGCCGGGGCGACGGCGAGGATCGTCCGCGCCGGGAGGGGGTGTTCCAAAAATGCCGGTGACAAGCCGCTGTCATCGACGATCACCAGCCCGCACCGCGCGAGCGCCGAGGCATTCGCGGCCACCGAAATCCGACTCTCGGCCTGTTGCAATTCCAGGGGCGTCAGTCGGTTCGGGCGAACGAGAGTCGCGTCGTCGGTCAGGCGAATGACACGTTGGCCGCGGGTCGCGATTTCCCAAGCGAGCGCCGCCGAACGCGGGCCGCCCCCGACGAGCCCGACGGTGTTCGGGAACGCGGATATAGGCAGAATCGTGTCGAATGCGGGCCACGGATTCAACGGCTTCTTCGGCCAATTGCGGATGAACTGCCGGCGCTCTTCCGCGAAGCCTTCCGCGCGATCGACGAACCAACTGCGCCACGGCGCCCGGCGTTTCTTCGGATTCGCCAGCAATCGGTCGAGCCACGTTTGCAGGTCGATCTTGGCCCGCCGTTCGCAGCAGACGCCGTCGAAAATATCGAGGCTGCGCGGGTTCGTCGCAGTCGGTGCCGGGCGTCCGCCGAGTTGCCGCCAGCGCGTGCGCCCGCCCCAGCAAGTGGCGGCGTCCCCGAAGCCGACCCGGCTGTTCGGCCCTTCCACGGCGAGCCGGTAATCGCACGCGAGCACTAGCTCGAACGCCGGGCCGAGGCAGGGTCCTTCGACGAAGGCCAACGTGACCAACGTGGCTTCGCTCAGCTTTTGGAACAGGCGCTGTCCCGCGTGGGCAAACGCGGCGGCTTCGGCTTCGGACTGCGGCGGAATCGCGACGAACCCGGCCGGCATCGCGGTGCGAAGGACGAGTATGTCGAGGTCCGACCGGTCGAAGACATTTCGGAGTGCCCGGTCGATCGCCGGCAAACCGGTCCGGTCGAGCCAGATTGTGGCGATGCGGTCGGCCACCGCGATGCGCAAGTCGGTGTCGTCGGCCATCCGTGCCTCGTCTCGAGAAGTGTCGCATCGTCCGCGTTCACCGCGGGGCCGTCAAGGGGAAATCATTTGGGTCCGCCGAGGAGTGTATCCAAATTCTCTTGGGGGGCTTCACGCCGCCGTTGACCAGTAGGCATCCCACTGGGGCGAGTGCCGGACACACACGAGGCTGGCCATCGGTTGGACGTTGGCCTTGT
>JAYSYN010000006.1:0-24174 GCA_043727575.1 Fimbriiglobus sp. | reverse complement strand
GGGCTGTGCTCGGCCCTGTACAGCGACTGCTGGGACCGCTACTGGACTGCGGCCTGAGCCGGGTCCCCAAAACTCCAAGAGTTGTTGCTACACCCATCAGCAGAAGGCCATCCCCAACTGCCGGTCGTTCCTGTAAAATCTTCACTCGGAAAGAAGGACCGCATCGTCCTTGGAATGGTGTCGAACTCGAATGGGAAGACTCACCATGGCCCGTCTCGCATTACCGCTTCTGCTGCTGACCGCGCTCGCCCTGCGGGGCGAGGACAAACCCAGGCCGGCGCCCGACCCCGTCGGGTTGTGGCTCGGTTTGTTGAAAGTCGGGCCGACCGAATTGCGGATCGCCATTCAGATCGAAAAGACCAAAGACGGCCCGCTCTCCGGCAAGTTGATCAGCCCCGATCAAAGCAACACCGAGATCCCGTTGGACAAAGCCGCGGTGGTCGACGGGACCCTTTCGCTCGAACTGGCCGGCGGCGACGTCAAGTACTCGGCCACCGCCGACGAAAAAGGCGGCTGGACGGGGGAGTTCACGCAGGGCGGCAAAAAGCTCCCGCTGATCCTCGCGCGGATCGACAAGCTGCCGACCGCGAAGCGGCCGCAGACGCCGAAGAAGCCCTACCCCTATCCATCCGAAGATGTCACTTTCGCGAACGAATCGGCCAAGATCAAACTCGCCGGCACACTGACGCTGCCGAAGGGGGACGGGCCGTTCCCGGCGGTGGTGCTCGTCAGCGGGTCCGGCCCGCAAGATCGCGACGAGACCCTGTTCGAGCACAAACCGTTCTTGGTGCTCGCCGATCATCTGGCCAAAAAAGGCATCGCCTGCTTGCGGTACGACGACCGCGGCACCGCGAAGTCCGGGGGCACCTTCGTCGGTTCGACGAGCGCCGACTTCGCCACGGATGCCTACGCCGCGGTGAATTTCTTGAAGGGAAATCCGAAGATCGACGCGAAGCGCATCGGCATCTGCGGGCACAGCGAAGGCGGCGTGATCGCTCCGCTGGTCGCGGCCGCCCATCCGGACGACGTCGCGTTCATCGTGCTGCTGGCCGGGCCCGGGATTTCCGGCGGACGGATCTTGTTCGAACAAGCGCTGGACTTCTCGAAACTGGCGGGCGAAACGATCGACGCGCGCGAAGTGCAAGGCATGATGGAGGCGGTGCTCCCGATCCTCAAATCGGCCAAATCGACCGCCGATGCGAAGGAGAAATTGAAGGTCGCCTTCGGCAAACTGATCGCCGCCGAGAAAGACGAGAAGAAGCGGAAAGAAGCCGAGAAGGGAGTGGGGGCCGCCATCGATCAATACTCCGACCCGTGGCTGCGCTGGTTCGCCGGGCACGACCCGGCGCCGACGTTGGCCAAAGTGAAATGCCCGGTGCTGGCCCTCAACGGCGAAAAAGACGTCCAAGTGAAGCCGAAGCAAAACTTGGAGGCCATCGGTGCGGCCCTCAAAGGAAGCGGGCACAAGGATTACGAGTGCGTCGAATTCAAAGGGTTGAACCACCTGTTTCAGAATTGCAAAACCGGCGCCATCGCCGAATACGGAACGATCGAAGAGACGATCGCCCCCGGAGTGCTCGTGAAAATCTCGGACTGGATCGCGGCGCGGAAATGAAGCGCGCGGACGGCCGGTGTGGCCACTGTTTCGCTCAACGGCCCGGGCGAAAGAGTCGATAGCTTCCGGGTTCCTTTCCCACGAGATCCCCGATGCGCGCGCTGATTTTGGTCGCCGATGGCTTCGAAGACCTGAGCCTGTACCTGCCGTGGTACCGGCTCCGGGAAGAGGGGGTCGACGTGACTTTGGCCAGCCCGCTGATGCACGCCCTCGCCGGGCTCCGCGGGTACGTCATCGAGCCCGATTGCCCGATCCACGCCGTGAATCCCGACGACTTCGACCTGTTGCTGATCCCCGACGGCCGGGCGCCGGAGCGGCTCCGCCAGCGCGAAGAGGCCGTCGACGTCGTCCGGACGTTCGCCCAAGACGGCCGCATGGTCGCCGCGATGGGGCACGGTCCGCAAGTGCTCATCAGCGCCGGGATTCTCGACGGTAAAACGCTGACCTGTTCCCCCGGCATCCGCGACGACGTCCGCATGGCCGGGGCCAGCTACCGCGACGAAGCGACGATCCTGGATGGAGTCTTACTGACGGGGCGCGGCCCGGACGACCTCCCCGAATACTGCCTCCGGCTCATCGCCCTGCTGAAAGCGACCGAAGCCGTCGGGGCGCGTTGAGTATTTTCCCGCCCGCGAAACCCCCGCGAAACCCGTCGGGTATATCATTCCCTAGGCCGGCATCGCCGGCTGGGACTCACCGAATCACCCGCCTTCATTTCACAGTGCTGAAAAGGATCTCGCCCATGCGTTTCGCCGCTCGTTTCCTGATTGTCGCCTCGTTCGGGATGGCCGCGGCCGCCCCGAGCCGGGCCGCCGAAGTCGACAATTTGCTCCCGAAAGAGACCGAATACGTCATTCAATTGAACGTCAAACAGATGGTCGAATCGGACATCGTCAAGAAACTCTTCCTCGCCCAGCTGAAACAGACCCTCGAAGGCAAGGACGCGGCCAAAATCCTCAAGGAACTGGGCCTCGACCCGATGAAGGACATCGAAAAAGTGACCGTGGGCGCCTGGGGCAAAGGCCAAGCCGACATGAACGGCCTCATTGTGGTCCGCGGCACCTTCGACGCCAAGAAGATGATGGAAACCGCGCAGACCTACGCCAAGGAATCGGCGGACAAGTTCTCGATTATCAAAGAGGGCGAATTCGAACTGATCAAGTTCACCGGCGACGACGGTAAAGACGGCTTCATCTCGGTGCGCGAAGGCAAACCGATCATCGCCGGGACGGATAAGAAACTCGTCGTCGCCAGCGCCGAAGCGAGCGATGCCAAAGCCAAGCCCGTGCTGAGCAAAGAACTGAGCGCCCTCATCTTGAAACAAGACGCCAAAGCCTCAATGTTCGCCTGCGGCATCACCGAAGGCAAAATCGGCGAAATCCCGGGCGACCTCGGCCAACTCAAAGCCCTCGTCGACGTCGATAAGCTCAAGGCCGGGATTACCAAATCGAGCACGATGGGCCTGACGGTCAACCTCGGCAAAGAAGTGACCGTGGCGATCAAAATCGGCATGAAAGACAACGACAGCGCCGACGACTTCGCCGGCGAACTCACGAAGCTCGTGACCGCCGCCAAAACATTCCTCCCGCTCATCGGCGGCATGCAGAAGCAGTTCAAGGCCCTAATCGACGACGTGACCGCGAACCTCGCGAGCAGCTCGAAAGACAAAGATGTCGTCGTGACGGTGAAGCTCTCGGCGGAAGCCATAGGCCAAGCCGCCGGCACCGGCGAAGAAAAAGACAAGTGATCCGGGCGTCCGACGCTTTGGATTTTGTAGGGGCGGGCCTCCGGGCCTGTCCGCGATGGATCGGAAGCATGCAGTCGCCGGGTTTGGGACAGGCCCGGAGGCCCGCCCCTACAAAAGATCCGGTTCATTGCCCCGGTGCGGCCCGCTGATTTTCAGCGGGCCGTTCGCATTGGTCTGTCAAGGGGATGCCGGAATCCAATAAACTACATGTCCCCCTTCCGGAGTTCCGCCATGCGATTCCCACTCGCCCTCGCATTTTACCTACTCCTGCTCGCACCGGTCGCGGGCCAAGACCTCGTCGCTAAGACCGACGCCCTCTCCCCGGCCGAGGAACAGAAAGCCTTCAAGCTGCCCAAAGGCTTCGAGATCCAACTGATCGCAGCCGAGCCGGACATCCGAAAGCCGATGCAAATGGCTTTCGATACCAAGGGCCGGCTCTGGGTGACGACCTCGCACCACTACCCGTGGGCCGCGAAACCCGGCGAGGGCACCGACCGGCTTTACGTCCTCTCCGATTTCGACGAGACGGGCAAAGCGAAGACGATCAAAATCTTCGACGAGAAATTGAACATCCCCATCGGCGTGTTGCCGCTCGGCGATGGGAAATCGGTGATCGTGTCGGAATGCGGGAGCATTTTGAAACTCACCGATACCGACGGCGACGGCAAGGCCGATCAACGCGAAGTGCTGTACACCGGCTTCGGGTTCAAAGACACCCACGGCATGACGAACTCGTTCACCGCCATGCCCGACGGCTGGATCTACGCGACCCACGGCTTCAGCAACGACAGCAAAGTGAAGGGCAAGGACGGCCACGAAGTGGTGATGCACAGCGGGCACACCTTCCGCTTCAAGGCCGACGGCAGCCGGATCGAAATCTACACGCGCGGGCAGGTGAACCCCTTCGGCATCGCCGTCGACCCGTGGGGGAACCTCTACACGGCCTGCTGCCACAGCAAACCGATCACGCAGCTCATCCGCGGGGCGTACTACGACAGCTTCGGCAAACCGCACGACGGCCTCGGCTACGGACCGCACGTCGTCAACCACCAGCACGGTAGTACCGGCCTGTGTGGATTGGCGTGGGGCGCCGGGCCAATGTTCCCCAAAGAATGGGACGGCGTGATGTTCCTCGGCAACTGCGTGACCAACCGCATCAATTGCGACCGCATCGAATGGAAGGGCAGCACGCCCGTCGGCAAGGAACTCCCCGACTTCCTCAGCACCACCGACGCGTGGTTCCGCCCCGTCGAAATGAAGTTCGGCCCGGACGGCGCGCTGTACGTGAGTGACTTTTACAACAAGATCATCGGGCATTACGAAGTCGATTTGAAGCACCCCGGCCGGGACAATTTGAAGGGCCGGTTGTGGCGGATCGTCTACACGGGACCGAAGCGGACGGAGGCGAATTTCGAAGCGGATCAACTGATTGAAATCGCAGCGATGCGGAAATTGAGCGTCGAGCCGAAATTGACCGATGACCAACGCAAGACCGTCGTGGCGACGCTCGTCGGCAAACCGCAAGCGGCCCGCGCCGCGGTGGACGTGATGACGGCGCATCCGCACGCCGATTTCGTGAAGCCGCTGCTGGCGTTCATCCCAAAGATCGCGGCGGACGACAACCACCTGCGCCACGCGGCGCGGATTGCCTTGCGGAATGACCTGAACGCCGAAGGCGGATTGAGCGTGCCGCTGGATACCTCCGATTTCCACACGACAGCCATACTCGCCGATGTCGCGGTGGCCACGGGCAACCCCGCCGCCGTTGATAGCCTCGCGAAGCTGTTCGAGGCCGGTAAGCTCGACAAAGCTTCGCGAATTAAAGTTGCGGAGTTTGTCGGGAGGCAATCGCGGCCCGAATGGTGGAGCAAGCTGCTAGCGCACCAGTCGGATCCGCTGCCGGCGCAGCAGTCCCTTGTCACGCGGAATCGGCTGGAGACGTTTCAAGCCCTTCTCCGGGGCGAGCGACTCGGCAAGCAGGAATACGTGGACAGTGTCACGATCCGGACGGTGCTGACGGTGATCGAAGAGGGTCTTGGTGATTCCGACCCCGAGGTCCGACTGCTGGCCGCGCGGGAGATCGCCGAATGGATCGGCACTGGACGAGCGCTCGACGAAAATCGGCGGAAGAAGCTCGTCCCCTATCTGGACAAACTCTTCGCGGATGTCAAGCAAACGCCTGAGGTCCGCGCCCAGTTCGCCGAGGCATACCTCGCCGTGGCTTCGGACCAAGCTCGCGCACCGTTCCGCGCATGGGCGGCCGAACCGGGTACCCCGGCGGCTGTGCGCGCCCGTCTATTCGCGAAGCTGCTCGTCCAGCCGACCACGGCAGATTGTGCCGCCGCGCAAGTCTCGCTCAAAACCGCCCCCTATTCCCTAGCGCTCGTTCTCGCCACCGGCCTCGCCGGGGACAAATTCGGCGCCGATCTGCTCCTCGCGGCGATCAAAGCCGGGGAAGCCCCGACTCGGTTGCTCCAAGAGAAGGCTGTCGTCGATCGCCTGAAGGCGACCAAAATCAAAGACATCGACGCCCGCATCGCGGAACTCACCAAGGGCCTGCCGGCGCCGGAAAAGCGAATCGACGACCTCATCAAGAAGCGCGGCGAGGGATTCAAGAACTTCAAAGCCGATCTCGCCAAAGGGAAGGAAGTCTTCACGAAGAACTGCGCGATCTGCCATCAGGTGAGCAACGAAGGCGCCAAAGTCGGCCCGCAGCTCGACGGCATCGGCATCCGCGGACTCGAGCGCCTGCTCGAAGACACGCTCGACCCGAGCCGCAACGTCGATGCCGCGTTCAAATCGACGACGCTGCAACTGCTCGACGGGCGGACGCTGTCGGGCTTGGTCCGCGACGAGGGGGCCGTGTCCGTCCTCATCGACCAACTCGGCAAAGAGAACCGCATCGCGGCGAAGGACGTGGACAAGGTGGTGAAGTCGAACCTGTCGTCGATGCCGGCGAACGTGGATGCGATCATCCCCGAAAACGATTATTATCATTTGCTGGCGTTCCTGTTGAGCCAGCGCCCGAAGTGAGACCGCCGATGATCGCATCGCACCGAAAGATTTTCTACCCCTCCTCCGATGGTGAACCCATTGCCGAGAACACCGTCCAATTCGACTGGATCGCGTTGCTGAAATGGAACATCGAGGTGATGTTCGGCGACCGGGCGGACGTGTTCGTCGCGGCCGACAACTTCATTTACCCGGTCGAGGGGGATCCGAAAACCCGTTTGGCTCCGGACGTGTACATCGCGTTCGGCCGGCCCAAGGGGGACCGCCCCAGCTACCGCGTGTGGGAGGAAGGTCGGATCTTCCCGCAGGTCATCTTCGAGGTTCTTTCCCCGTCGAATCGGCTCGCGGAGATGCAGAAAAAACAGGAGTTCTACGAGCGCCACGGCGTCGAGGAATACTATGTCTTGCAGCCCGATGGCGAAATGGCCCTCGAAGGCTGGCGGCGCAGCGGCGCCGAATTGCAGCCAATACCGACGGACGACATGCTCGATTTCGTCAGCCCGCGGCTCGGGGTTCACTTCCTGACGCGGGACGGGGTCGTCGAAGTTTGCGGGCCCGATGGCAAACTCTGGGAGACGCCGCTCGGGATGATCGTCGAGGCGCACAATTTGATCGATCAAGCCGAAACCCGCGCCGAGGAAGCGGAGGAAAAAGCCGACCGGTTCGAAACGCAGCGCGACCGAATCCAAGCAGAACGAGATCAAATCCAAGCAGAACGAGATCAAATCCAAGCGGATCGGGACCGTGTGCAAGCGGAGCGTGACGTCCTGGCCAAGAAGTTGCTCGAATTCGGCATCGACCCGGCCACACTCAACTAGGCGGTCGGATGCTCGAAGTTTCCACCGCCCTCGAACTCGTACTCCGCTTCGCCCGCCCTTCACCACCGCGAGCGGCGGCGCCCGACGCCACGGCGCTCGGGCAAATTGTCGCCGAGGATCTCGCGGCCGATCTCGATTCCCCGCCGTTCACCAAAGCCTTGATGGATGGCTACGCCATCCGCGCAGGCGACACCGGCCCGCGGACCATCGTGGATGAACTCCCCGCCGGGAAGGTGCCCGCCATCCCGGTGAACCCCGGCGAAGCGATCCGCATTTTCACCGGCGCGATGATGCCCGCCGGCGCCGATGCCGTGGCGATTCAGGAGCGATGCGAACGCGCCGGCGACATGGTGCAAGTCACTGCCAGCGGCTTGACAGCGGGGAAGAACGTCCTGCGGCGCGGCGCGGAGATGTCCGTTGGGGAGGTCGTCGTCCGCGCCGGGAGCGTGGTGACGCCGGCCTTGCTCGGGCTACTCGCGGGGATCGGCCGGACGGAATTGCTTTTGTACCCGAGACCGCGCGTCGGCGTGCTGGCCACCGGGAACGAACTCGTCGGTCCGATGCAACGTCCTATGGATGGGCAGATCCGCAATACCAACGGCCCGATGTTGCTCGCGCAAGCCGCCCGGTTCGGGGGCATTCCCACCGACTTTGGCATCGGCCCGGACGCGGAAGCGGAACTGCGGAGTGCGATCCGATCCTCCCTCGATTCGTCCGATGTCCTCCTCCTCGCCGGCGGCGTCTCCGTCGGCGATTACGACCTCGTCCCGAAAGTGCTCGCTTCGCTCGGCGTCGACATCCACTTCCACAAAGTCCGCATGAAGCCCGGGAAGCCGCTGCTCTTCGGCACCTTCGGCGGCAAACTCGTTTTCGGTCTGCCCGGGAACCCCGGCAGTGCGTTCGTCGGCTTCGAACTGTACGTCGCTCCGGCGCTCCGGGCCATCCTCGGGTACGCCGAGCCGGGGCCGCGCATTCGTCCGCGGTTTTTGGCGAACGATTTGAAGGCGAACCACGACCGGCCCACGTACCACCCGGCGATCGCGGACGACGACCGCGTGACGGCGCCGCCTTGGATCGGGTCATCCGATCTGCGGTCGCTGGCGCGCGTGAACGCGTTCGTGGTACTCCCGGCCGGTCCGGTTGCATTTCCGGCGGGGACGGCGGTGAATACGTTGATCCTAGTTTGAACCCGGACTCATTCCGCGCTGGAAGCCCTTATGTCGTCGCAGGCCGTTCGCATTCTGCATTGGCTCGGCGCGACCCTTGCGATCGTCGTTTGGCTCGCGTTCCTCTATCTGCCGAGCTTCTCCCCGATGGGGGATGATCAAATCGCGGCATTCCGCAAACTGGTATTCCTCTCCGGCCCGGTCGCGTGGCTGTTGCTCGCCAGCGCCGCGGACGGCGCGACACGCCGCGTCTATTCGCCTGCGGTCCTCTCCGGATTGCTCCTCTGGGTCGCCTTCTTCCCGCTGAACCTCGGCCCCGTGGCCTTCGTCGCGCTCGTGCCGTTCCTGTCGCTCATTCGCGCCGAAGGCATCGGGGCGAAGCGCCGCTACTTCGCCGCATTCCTCGGCGGCCTCGCGTTCTACACCATGGCCCTCGGTTGGGTCCGCGTCGCCCACCCGGCCATGGCCCTGTTCGCCTACCCGGGGATGTCGCTGTACTGCTCGCTCTATTTCCCGTTGGCGTTGTTTTTGCTCCGCCGACTCGATGCGCTGAAACTCCCGTTCGCCCTGACGCTGCCGCTCGTCTGGATCGCCCTCGAATATTTCCGGGCGCACTTCCCCACCGGTTTCCCGTTCATGAAGTCGGTGAATGCCTTCCAACTCATCGGCTTCGGTTGGTACTTCCTCGGTTACACCCAACACGCCGTGCTGCCCCTGTTGCAAGCGGCCGATCTCGGCGGCGTCTACCTCGTCTCGGCCGTGGTCGCATCGGTAAACGGCATGGTCTACGAATGGGCCTTGCGCGCCCGGCCGTTCCAATGGCTCCTGGGCCTGCCGCGGGCATGGAGGCCGTACACTTTCCACCGCGAGATGGTCGTCACGGCCATGACGGCGCTCTTCGCACTCGTCGTCCTTGGCTACGGGTCGTACCGGCTGATCCACCCGCCCTTCGCCAACGGCCCCCGCGTCGCGGCGATCCAAGAGAGCATCCCGCAGAACGAAAAGATGGGCGATGAAGCGAGCCTGTTCCAGCGCTACAACCTGCTGAGCACGAACGCGGGCGGCGCCAGCCCGGTTCCCGATCTCATCGTCTGGCCCGAGACTTGTTTCCCGTACCCCTGGTACCAACTGAGCGACGGCGCCGACCCGGCGACGGCCCCGGACGAAGTGCGGAAGGGCTTGGAGGCCAACGCGGCGCTCGGCGAATTCGCCAAGAAAAACTGGCGGGCGAACACGCTGCTCGGGTTGAACGCCGTCGACTACGACGGCCGGCAGATGTGGAAGAGCAACAGCGCCCTCCTCGTCCGACCGGGTGGGAAAATCGACGGCGCCCGCTACGACAAAATGCACCTCGTCCCCTTCGGCGAGTACGTGCCTTTGAAGGAAACCTTTCCGTGGCTGCAGGCGTTCACCCCGTACACGCACGACTACAGTTGCCGGCCGGGCGAAAGCTTCACTACGTTCGCCCTCAAGCCGCTCGACCCGAAAGTGAAGAAACGCGACCTGACTTTCGGCGTGTTGATCTGCTACGAGGATTCCGATCCGTCGATCGCGCGGGAGTACAACCCGTCGTCGGGTCGGCCGGGGGCCGACTTCCTTGTGAACATGTCCAACGACGGCTGGTTCGACGGCTCCGAGCAGCACGAGCAGCACTTCGCGATCTGCCGATTCCGCGCCGTGGAATCCCGCCGCAGCGTCGTCCGCGCCGTGAACATGGGCATTTCGGGGATCATCGACCCCGACGGCCGCGTGAAGGAACTACCCGACTACGAATGGAGCGACTCGAAAAAAAAGGTCGCCATCGTCAGCGGCGAAGTACCGCTCGATTCGCGAGGTAGCTTCTACGCCCTGGCCGGCGATTGGGTGCCGGGCTTGTGCTGGGGGCTGCTACTTGCGGGGCTGGGATTGGCACGGTGGCGGGCGACGCGCCGGGTATAGTCTTCCGGAACCGGAGGGGTTCCGAAGACTTCACCCGCCCTAAGCTTCGCCGTGTCACTTCCCCGCGAACATCGCTTCTTTCATATCCCGGACGGCGCGATCCATCCCGACCAACACCGCCCGGCTGATAATGCTGTGGCCGATGTTCAATTCTTCGACGCCGGGGATCCGGACGATGGCGGCGACGTTGTGGTAGTTCAATCCGTGACCCATGTGAACCTTCAAGCCCCGGTCGAGGGCGTGCGATGTGGCCGAGCGCAACTTCGCCAATTCCCCCTCGCGTTCGAGCAGCGTCGGCGCGTCGGCGTAGGTGCCGGTGTGGAATTCGATGGCCTGCGCCCCGACCGCCGCGGCCGCATCGACTTGGTGCAAGTTGCTATCGATGAAGAGCGACACGACGATCCCGGCATCGCGCAAGCGCGCCGTCGCGGCGCGAATGGTCTCGGGTTGCCCCGCGACATCGAGGCCGCCTTCGGTCGTCAATTCTTCGCGCTTCTCGGGGACGAGGGTCGCTTCGTCCGGCTTCAATTTCACCGCGATGGCCAAGATTTCGTCGTAAGCGGCGCACTCGAAATTGAACCGCGTGTGAACGGCGTCCCGCAAGCGCTGCAAGTCGCGGTCTTGGATATGCCGGCGGTCCTCGCGCAGGTGCGCCGTGATGCCGTCGGCCCCGGCGAGCGTGGCGAGGATCGCCGCCGCGACGGGGTCGGGTTCGTACGTCCGCCGGGCTTGGCGGATCGTGGCGACGTGGTCGATGTTCACACCGAGGCGGATCATGGTGGGCCGTGGGTCGGGGTCGAAATCGTCAAACTACGCCGGCGCCGGCCTCAGTCCACATACATCAGTTCGTTGCTGGCCAGCAGAATCTGGGCGTACTGCTGCCAGCGGGTCAGTTTGTCGGCGGGGTTCGCTTTCGCCGCCGCGAACTTCACGCCCAGTGACAACTCCTTGTCACTGGGTGCGCGTTGGTAAGCCATCCGGTACGCCGCCTTCACCCGCTCGCCGTCGTCGCTCGCGGTCTTCTCGATCCGCGCGGCGAAGGCCTTGGCTTGGATCGTCATGAATTCGGAATTCAGCGCGAACAGCTGCTGCTGCGGGACCGTGGTGCTCGTCCGTTTGTCGGCGGTGACGTTGGCGTCGGGGAAGTCGAACAGGCGCAGCAAGCCGTCGAGTTCGTGCCGGCTGATCTTGGCGTAGACCGTCCGGCGTTTGTTGTTGGCGTCGGCGAGGTTGTACGTCGGCCCGCCGGCGGTCGGGTCCAAATGCCCGGCGACGCTGAGCAGCCCGTCGCGCCATTGTTCGATGTCGAGCCGGTGCCGGGTCGACTTCCAGAGGTAGGTGTTGTCGCCGTCGATGGCCGCGTTCGCCGGGTCGTCGGCGCTGCTCAGTTGATAAGTCGCGCTCAACACGATCTGCCGGTGCAGCCACTTCAAACTCCAGCCGTGCTCCGTGAAGCCGACGGCGAGCGTGTCGAGGAGTTCCGGGTGCGAGGGCGGGCCGCCGAGTTTGCCGAAGTTGCTCGGGGTGCTGACCAACCCCCGGCCGAAATGGGCCTGCCAGACGCGGTTGACGATCACGCGGGCCGTCAGCGGGTTGGTTTTGCTCGCGATGGAATTCGCGAGGTCAAGCCGGGTGAAGTCCTTCGCAGGGGCCATCGCATCGCCGAGGACTTGGAGAAACCCTTTCGGGGCGAGGTCGCCGAACTTCAGCGGGTTGCCCCGGATGAAGACCTTCATGGCGGTGCCTGCGCCGGTGAGCACGGCCGCCGTCGGCGGGGCGGCCGGGGCCGCTTTCTTCGCCGCGTCGACGGTCGCGCGGAGTTCGACGAGTTTGGTTTTGTCCGCGTCTTCGGTGAGTGTCTTCTCGGCGTCAGCCGGTGGCACGAAAAACGGCGCGGCCGCGTCGGTGAGGAACGCCTTCACGAAGACCGCTTGGTCGCCGGTCGGCTTGCCGTCTCGCATCGCCTTCACCGCGTCGGTCATTTTCTTGGTGAAGCCATCGAGGTCCGCTTTCGGCTGTGCGAATTCTTTGAGCGGCGCGAGCGGTTGCGAATTCGCGGAAGCTTCGAGGGCTTTCACCCAACGGTCGAGGAAATAGCGGTTGAGCTTCTCGGCCTTCGCCAATTCCTCCGCCATGGCCTTGGTCTTCTTCTTGTCGGCGATGACCTTTTGCGCCGCGACGAGGTACTTGGCCGCATCGGGCGTCGCGGCCGTCACGGCCTTCTTGGCCCCGTCGGTCAGCATGGCCTTCACCTTGTCGTCGCCGTTTTTAATCGCCTTCTGGCTGTCGGAATATTTCTTGGTCTCCTCGGTGGAGGCCAGCGACGTATTCGCCAAAGTCGTCCCGTTGAAGATGCCCGCGAGCGAATAATAGTCCCGCTGCGGGATCGGGTCGAATTTGTGATCGTGGCATCGGGCGCAGCTCACGGTGAGGCCGAGGAAGCCGCGCGTCAGCGTATCGACGCGGTCGTCGAGTTCGTCGGCCACGGCCTGTTCGCGGAAGGTGTTCTTGTAGTACTCCGCGCCCAAACCGAGGAAGCCGAGGCCGGCGATTTTGGTCGTCGGGTCCAAGCCTTCTTCGGCCATCAGGTCGCCGGCGATTTGCAACTTCACGAAGCGGTCGTAGGGCATGTCGGAGTTGAACGCGTCGATGACCCAATCGCGGTAGCGGAAGGCGTTGGTGCGCGGCGTTACGGCGAAGGTGTGGGCTTGGTCTTCGGCGTAGCGGGCGACATCCAGCCACATCCGGGCGCCGCGTTCGCCGTACTGTTTCGACTTCAACAAACGGTCGACGACTCCGGCGAAGGCTTCGGGGGACGAATCTTTTTCGAAGGCGTCGGCGTCTTCGGGCGTCGGCGGTAAGCCGGTGAGGTCGAGCGTGACCCGGCGGATCAGCGTCCGTTTGTCGGCGGGCGCGACCGGCTTCAGGCCCTTCTCGTTGAGCTTGGCCAAAATAAACTTGTCGAGGTCGGTCTTGGCCCACGGGTTGGTTGTGGCGGGGGCGTTGTGATTCAGCGGCGCGCGGAAAGCCCAGAACTCACGGCCTTTCGCCAAGTCGATTCCGCCGGTGCTGGCCTCCTTCACCGTGCGCGGGTCGGGTGCCCCGGCCGCGATCCACTTCTCGAAGTCGGCGACGATCTTCGCATCGAGTTTCCCCGTCGGCGGCATCTGGATGTCACCGTCGTACTTCAGCGTCTTCAACAGCAGGCTCTCGCCCGGCTTCCCCGCCGCGAGGGCCGGACCGTTGTCGCCCCCTTTCAAGAGGCCTTCGCGCGTGTCGAGCTTCAGGTTGCCCTTCAACTTGCCGGCCTTGGCCGCGGCTTCGCTGTGGCAACTCTGGCATTGTTCGACGAGAACCGGCCGGATCTTAATTTCGAAGTGGGAATAATCCGGATCGGCGGCCATCGACGGGAGGGCGGACAGCAGTGCGGCGAGGGTGGCCAAACGCATGCGGGCACCAAACGGGGGCAGACGAGAAGACCCGGCGGGAGAGTCTTCATTATGACACGAAGTAGCGGGGAAGTCACGCGCAAATAGTAGCGGACCTTTCACTTCGTCAGCAGCGACTTCGGCAGACCGTACTCCGCGTCTTTCGGGGCGTGTATCCCCAAGAAGTGGGCGCCGATGGCGGCGCAGTGCAGCGGGGTGACGGCTTCGTCGCGCGTCCCGCCGGCGACACCCGGACCGTAGACCAGCAACGGGACGTGGGTGTCGTAGTCGTACGGGCTACCGTGGGTCGTCCCGGTGGCGAACTTGTCGCCGACGGTGACGCTGCCGAGCAGGTGGTACGGCTTGAGTACGACGTAGACATCGCCGCTGCGATCCGGATGGAACGAGCGCAGCACGCGCCGACCGACGGCGTCATCGCCGACGACTTTCCCGGCTTTCAGGTCGGCGTAAGTGAAGACCCGCGCGACGCCCTCGCCGGCGCAAAGGTGTTCCGCGAGGGCGGTCGCCACATCGTCCGGCTTCAAGTTCTTCGCGGCCAGCAACCGGTGGTTGAGGTAGAGGTACGGCGGCGAGAACGCTTCGAGATAGCGGGTCGGAACTTTCGCTTTGAGGTCGTCCCCCTCCTTCGGTTTCACGATGTCGCCGAACTTCTCGCGCAGGAACTTTTCGCAGCCGGCGGCTAGGGCGACTCCCGAAATTCGCTTCGCATCCTTCCCGTGGGCCGCGGCGAATTCGGGCAGCGGGCAGATGCCATGATCGGCCGTCAGCATCACGGCGTATCGGTCTTTGCCGACTTTTTCATCGAGGTACTCCAATAGAGATTCGACGATGGCGTCGGAGCGGAGCGTGGTGTCGAGGACTTCTTGCGAGTCGGGTCCCCAGGCGTGGCCGATGAGGTCGTTCGATGAAAAGCTGATCGTCAGGAGGTCGGCCGCATCGCGCTGGCCGAGCTTTTCCGAGTCGATGCAAACCTTGGCGAAGTCGAGCAAGAGTTCGTTGCCGAAGGGGCTATTGGCGAGGGCTTCGTAGTATTTCTTGCCCGCGATTTTCAGCCCGCCCGTCATCGCGTGCGGGAACTTCACCCCCTGCCCAATACCTTTGCTTTCGCCGGCACCGTCATCGGGCCCGGCCAGTTTTTCATAATCGACATCGGGTTTGAACTTCGTCCAATCCTTCCCGAACCACGCGTCGACCGCCTTCGATTTGTTGAACTCGTCGGCCCATTTGTGCGGCGCCTCGCGGTAGTACGTGCTCGTGACGAAGCGCCCGTCGAACCAATAGACACCGTCGGGTTTCTTACCGGAGGGCAAGATTCCGGAGCGATCCTTCAATGACAGACCAAAGACTTTTCCGGGCCGTGCACCGGCCTTAAGTTCGTCCGCCAGCGTCGGGCTGAGCAGCCGGTCGGGCGTCCCGATAGCCTTCGGCTTCTTCTTCACCGGTTCCTTCGGTTCGTCCCCCGCTTCGACTTTTTCCAAGATCGCCGCGGGGACGAGGTCGTAGCGATCCGTCCCCGCGCAGTAGGCTTCGGCCCCGGTCGCGCGGTCGTACCACTCGTTGTTCACGATGCCCGTCTTGCCCGGCGTCGCCCCCGTCAGCATCGAGGCGTGCCCCGGCCCGGTCGTCGTGATCGCGTACGGATAGTGGCAATCGGTGAACCACGCCCCCTTCGTTTGCAGTCGTTTGAAGCCGCCCGCGCCGAACTGCGGACTCCATTTGTCGATGAAGTCGGCGCGCATCTGATCGAACACGACCAACACGACGAGCTTGACCTTCGGCTCCGGTTTCGGCTCGGCGGCGGAAGCGAACAACGGGGCGAACGCGAGGGCCAACAGCGCGGGGAGGCGGCGCATCGGAGAAACTCCGGGATTGGGGCGGGTACCATTACGTTAGAGGGGTGCGCCGCCGACGCCAGCGCCGGCCGTGTGAAGTGTGTGTGTAGATTCGGCCAGCACCGCGTCGAGGACGTCGAGCGTGCGGTCGGTCGCCCCTTGCTGTTCGCGGACGAGTCGCCTGGCGGCGGCGCCCATCCGCAACCGCAATTCCGGATCGTCGAGCCACCTCGCCAAAGCGCTTTCCAACTCCTCGGGTGCGCGAATCATGACGGCGCCGCCGGCATCGATCAGGCGTCGGGCCGCATCCCGGAAGTTCCAGATATGCGGGCCGAATACCACCGGCACGCCGAACCCCGCCGGTTCGATCATGCTCTGCCCACCGCGCCGGCCGTCGAGGCTGCCGCCGGTGAAACCGACGTCGGCGAGACCCCACGCCGCCCCGAGTTCGCCGACGCTGTCCAAGAGGATCACCGCCGGATCGGCGACGGTTTTCGGAAAGCTGCGGCGGACGAAAGGCAAGTTCGACTTCTCGACGAGCGCGGCGACTTCGGCGAAGCGATCCGGATGGCGGGGAACGAGGATCAAGTGCAGTCGTGGGAATCGGAGCCGCAACCGGGCGAAGACGCCGAGGACGATGTCCTCCTCCGGAGCGTGGGTACTCCCCGCGACCCAAACGAGGCCGTCCGCGGGCAAATTCAGCCACTCGCGCAGTTCCCGGCTTTTCGGCGCGTCGCGGTCGCCGGAGGCGCCGTCGTACTTCACCGAACCGGTGACAACCAGTTGACACTCGGGCGCCCCGAGCAGCCGGAGTCGCTCCGCGTATTCGACCGATTGCACCGCGAACGCGGCGACGCGCCGGAGGAGGAATCGACTCGCCAACGACTTCACACGCTGCAGCCGCGCGAAACTGCGCGGGCTCATCCGGGCGTTGATGACGACGACGGGGACCTTCCGCGCGGCCGCGCACGCTAAGAAATTGGGCCAGAGTTCGCTCTCGGCGAGCGCGACGAAGCGGGGATTCACCGCGGCGAGGGTCGCGCGGCAGGCCCAAGAGAAATCGAACGGGAACGGCGCGACCGAGCAATCCGGGAAGCGCGCCCGCGCCTCGGCCAAGCCGGTGTCGGTGGTACTGCTGACGACGACTTGCCAGCCGGGGTGCCGGCGGCGGAACGCCGCGACGACGACCCCCAGCAGGTGGATTTCCCCGACGCTGACCCCGTGGAACCACGCGACCGGTTTCCGATCCGGATTCGCGACGGGGTCGGCGCCGAACAACTTGGCGGATAGGTCGCGCCGATAGCGGCCGGTCCGGACCGCCCGCAGCGCGAGCCACGGCGCGAGCAGGGCGAGGACACACAGGTAGAGGAGGTCGAAAAGGAGGGGCATTCGTCAGCTGATCCGCCTGCGGAGGCAAGCCTCCGAATAGCTCGCTTCGAGATCGACGGGGACGAAGAGATCGCCGGTCAACCGCAGCGGGAGCGTCGGCAGCGATTCGCCGAGCTTCAACGGTTGGAGCCAAAGATCGACTTCGGCCGCGTCGCCGCGCAACTGGGGTTGAAACGCGGACGCGTACAACTCGACCGATTTCGGGAATCGACCTTCGGCGCCGGAGGAAAATCGATCGAGGGTGTCGTTGTGGAGATTCCCCCCGCGCGACGTCACGACATCAACGAGGATCAAACTCACGCCTTGGTGCAGATAGCTCGCGGCCTTCGTGGCGAATGCCCGACGCTCTTCGGGGCGATCTTTATTCGACGGGCCGATCAATTCGATGACCGCCACGAGCGTCATACCACCGCTCGTGTGGAAGATCCGGACTTCGAATGTATCCGGGAAGACCAAGGGAATCGTCGCAGTTGCGACCGATGGCGCCCACGTCTTCGGTTCGAGCAGCGCGACGCCGGTCGAATGGGCGGAAGGACCCGTTTCGTAAGTAGCCACATCGATTTCCAGCCGGCCGGCATGCGTTTGCTCCTCGGCCAGAAACTCCGGCGGCAGTTCCTCGTTCAGCAGGTCGGCCAGCCGGGTCGCCCAATTGGAATGGAACGATTCCCAACTGTGCAGTTGGCTGATCGGCGGTCGGAAATGGTCGAGGAGCGGCATGATTTTTGGGCGATGGGGTGTCAGTGGACCGCAACGGCCATCGCGGGGAACGCCGATGAACCGGTCGAAATCCGGGTTGTCAGGATGCCATCGACAATGTCTCTGATTTCCACTTCCATGCGGCGCGGGGCCAATTTCGACAACTGTCGATAGCCCGCTTCCAGCCTCGAGCGATAGTCGTGCGGGTAAATCACTTCTTTGGAAAAGTAGTCGAAGGCGCGGAGGGCGCTTTCCACTTCGGGTATCGTCATCGCGTGCACGGTAATCGATCCCGCGAATGCCGAGTCCGCGCCCCCGATGCCAGAATAATCCGTAGGGAACATTGAAATGGTGGAAGCGATGTCATCTTCCAGCGATGCTCCAGTTACGGCCATCCGCCCGAGCGAATCGGTCGCGCCGACGACGATGGAAAAATCGTTTTTGGTTCGCATGGCAACACGCACCAAAACGGGGATATCGGCGGCGATTTGGCCGTCGAGCTTGCACACGACGTTGAAATCTGGGAGCAAATTCATGGGCTTAGCCTCGCCGAGGCGGTGACGATTGGGGAATCGACTGTGATGTATTCGGTTGCTGTGCCACCCGGAACAATTCCCAAGTTAGTATATGCGCAGAGTGTTACATCCAAGTCGAAACGGAATGCGGGTGAACTGCGCGGGCCCGCCGGGTGCTTGGCCCCGATCAGCAACGCGGTTTCGGCTGCGACAGCCGAAGTAAAAAGTACATCCGTGAAATAGACCGTTCGCGGAGTACCGTAAATATCGAAGTTGGGCACCCGGTTCGGCTTGCTCGCCATCACGAGTTTGTGAATCCCCGCCGAGGCATAATGATAGTACGTCATCGGCTACTTCCCGGCTTCCAGCTTCATGTGGCAGTTCTTGTACTTCTTGCCGCTGCCGCAGGGGCAGGCGTCGTTGCGGCCGACCTTCGCGCCGACGTTGCGGATCGTTTCGATCTTTTTCGGCTCCGGGCTCGCCGAATTCGTCGACATCTGGTCCGCCTGCTCGGCGGCGGCTTGGGCGGCGCGGGCCTGGAAAGCCGATTGCGCCTGCGCTTGGCGGGACAACTGCCCGGCCCACATCGCGGCTTCGACCTGATCGTCGCCGACGTCTTCCATGCGCAGCACCGACTCCGAGACGCGGTCGCGCACGCCCGTCCACATTTCGTCGAAGTGCTTCATGCCGACGCGCTTGTAGACGATCTTCGGATCGTCTTGGCCGTAGCTGGCCAAGCCGACGACGCTGCGGAGGTGGTCCATCGTGAGCAGGTGGGCCTTCCACGACGAATCGAGTTGTTCGAGCACGAGGCTGCGCTCGGTCTGGTGCATCTCGGGTCGGTACTTCTCGTCGAAGGCGTTCAGCACGGTGTCGAGCACCTTGGCCGGGGCGAGGCCCGTGATGTTGGCCGAATCGAGTTCGAGTTTCAATTCCGCGCGGCACCAGTCGGCGACTTCTTGAGCATCGCCGGCTTCGGATTTCTTCGCGCCGCGCAGCGCGTCTTCGATTTTGGTTTCGATGGCGAGGTAGTCGGCGCCGGGGAGCAGCGATGCGCTCGCGGTGGCGAGCAAGTCTTTAATTTTGGTTCGCGGCTCCGTGCGGATGACCTCCTCCGAGACCCCGCTGGAACCGGCAAAGCGCGAGATACTCCAGCGGAACAAGGCTTCGCGGTCGGGCCGGCGGTCGGGGCGGGTCTTCTCGGGCAGGTACGCCGCGAGGCCGACTTGCACTGGGAACTCGGTGTCTTTGGTGCGGTAGTTCTCGCGGACTTTGCGCTTCAAGATCGCGAGGATGTCGCCCGCTTCTTTGTTCGCGAGTTCGTCGACGCCGACGCGCATGTTGAACTTCTGGCGCGCCCAATCGGCGAGGGAATCGGGGCCGTAGTTCGGATCGAGAAAGCGCCGGCCGGCGCCGAGGTCGACCGCGGCGATGGAACGCTCCGCGTCGGCGATCAACCGCTCGGCCATTTCTTCGCGCGGGATCGCTTTCAATTCCGCTTCGCCGATGGTCAAGCCGTAACGCGCCGTGATGGCGCGGGTGAACTCGATCCACTTCCAATCTTTGGCGTCTTCGTTCGGATTGAGGCTCTCGTCCATCGCTTCGCCCAAGAAGGTCGGGGCGGCCTGCGCGGCTTTCTCTTGGGCGACGAGCACGGCTTCGTCGTAGTTCGCGCCGCGGAAGTCGGTCGCGCTGAATTCGACGCCGAGTTCGGCGCCCGCGTATTGGGCGAACGTGGCGGCGCCGTATTTATCATCGCCGTACCGGATCACGGCGTCGCCGATCTGTTCGTCGATCATCTCGAGGATCAACCGGCGCGGGTTTTCGCCGTCCAATACGCCCTGCCGGGAGCCGTAGGTGCGTTTGCGCTGGTAGTCCATCACCTCGTCGTATTCGAGGAGGTTCTTGCGCTGTTCAAAGTGGTATTCTTCGACGCGGCGCTGGGCCTTTTCGATCTGTTTGGACAGCAGCCCGGACTCGAGGGCTTCGCCGTCCTTCATGCCGATCCACGAGCTGTTCATCAGCCGGCGCAGGCGTTCGCCGCCGAAGACGCGCATGAGGTTGTCTTCGAGGCTCAAGTAAAACCGGCTACTGCCGGGGTCCCCTTGGCGACCGGCTCGGCCGCGGAGTTGGTTGTCGATCCGCCGGCTTTCGTGGCGCTCGGTGCCGACGATGTGCAGGCCGCCCATCTCGGCGACTTTGCGCCCCTCGGCCTTCATCTGCTCCTTCGATTCGATCTCTTCGATCGACTTCGTCCAGATGTCGTTGGGCACTTCGAGGCGGGTCGGGAACATCGGCCGGCCGTCGGCGTCCTTCACTTGCTTGAGGCGTGCCCAGGCCAGCGTCTCGGCGTTACCGCCGAGGATGATGTCGGTGCCGCGCCCGGCCATGTTGGTCGAGATGGTCACCGATTGCAGGCGTCCCGCTTGAGCGACGATCTCGGCTTCGCGGGCCACGTTCTCGGGTTTGGCGTTCAGCAGTTCGTGCTTCACGCCGCGTCGTTTGAGCATCACCGAGAGCATCTCGGATTTGGCGACGTCGGTGGTGCCGATGAGGATCGGCCGGCCGGTCTTGTGAACGGTGGCGATCTCGTCGACGACCGCGACCCACTTCTCTTTCTCGGACTTGAACACGAGGTCGGGCGCGTTGATGCGGAGCATCGGTTTGTTGGTCGGGATCGCCACGACGTCGAGCTTGTAGATCTTCCAAAACTCGTTGGCTTCGGTCATGGCCGTGCCGGTCATGCCGGACAGCTTCTTGTAGAGGCGGAAGAAGTTTTGCAGGGTCACGGTGGCGAGCGTCTGCGTTTCTTGCTTGATCTGCACGCCCTGCTTGCGGTGCTTCGCTTCGACGCTCTGGTGCAGCCCGTCGCTCCATTGCCGGCCGAACATGGCCCGGCCGGTGAAAGTGTCGATGATGATGATGCCGAGCTGGTTGTTCTCGCGCGGGTCAGCCGCGATCATGTAATCGCGGTCGATTTGATACATGTGGTGGGCGCGCAGCGAATTGTCGATGAGGTGCGGCCACTCCATGTTCCCGGCCGTGTAGAAGCTCTCGACGCCGGCGAGTTTCTCGGCTTCGCGCACGCCGAGGTCGGTCAGGTGGCAGGTCTTCTCTTTCTCTTTGATCTCGAAGTAAACCCCCTTCGGCGGCGGGTTTTGCGGGTCGATGCTCAGCGGGTCGAGCGGCACCAGCACCGGCAGGTCGTCCCCTTCGAGGCCCATCAAGTTCATCTTGCCGTCGGCTTTCATCTGCTGGCGGGCTTTGCGTTCCAGGTCCGTCAGCTTGCAAGAAATCTCGTCGGTGCGCTCGTATTGGCGGATGTCGGTGAACGAGGGCCCGGAGATGATCAGTGGCGTCCGGGCTTCGTCGATCAGGATGTTGTCGACTTCGTCGATGATGGCGTAGTTGAGCGGGATGCGCTGGCACTGGCGCTGCCAAGGCTGGTACTTGAGGTCGTCGAATCGGGCCGGCTTCATGTTGTCGCGGAGGTAGTCGAAGCCGAATTCGCTGCTGGTGCCGTAGGTGATGTCGCACTCGTAGGCGTGGCGTTTGGCATCCCCTTCTTGGTCGCTTTGGATGTACGCCGCCGTGACGCCGAGGCCGTTGTAGATGGGCAGCATCCACTCGCAATCGCGGCGGGCGAGGTAGTCGTTGACGGTGATGACGTGGACGCCTTCGCCCGTGATCGCGTTCAAATAAGCCGCGAGAGTGGCGACGAGGGTCTTCCCTTCGCCGGTCACCATTTCCGAAATATTGCCGCCGTGGAGGATCGCCCCGCCGACGATTTGCACGTCGTAGTGGCGCATGTTCTTCGTGCGCCGGGCGGCCTCACGGCAGGCGGCGAACGCTTCGGGCATCAGGTCGTCGAGGGTTTCCCCGGTTTGGAAGCGAGCTTTGTATTTGACGCTGAGGCCCTTCAATTCGTCATCCGTCAGGCCCGTCATCTGCGGTTCGAAGGCGTTCGTCCGTTCGAGGATGCTCCCCGGCAAGATGGTGTGGACGACGGCGTTCTTCGGGCGGACGTACCCCACGGCTTTCACGGCGCGTTCGTTGGCGGAGCCGAAGAGCCGGCCGATGAAGCCGAGGATGCCTTCGACGATGCCCGTGAAAGTGTCGCCGAGGCGATCCCAGATGCCCGTTTTCATCGCCGTATCGGTCGCCATGGTCGAAAGGCCTCAAATCGGGAGCGTAAACCAATCGTCAATCTAAGGACGGGCGGAAATGGGGTCAATACGATCCGCCCGCAGGGTCGGCGCAGTCGGCGCAACCCCAACGGGACGGGCGGAGGTGGGAAACTCGTTCCGAACGAGAGCGGCCGTCAATAATCGCCCGAGACTTCGCCGCCGGCTCGGGTCGCCAGGGCCCGCCATGTGTCGATCTGGACACCGTCTCGGATGAAGCGGACTCCGCCGTCGCAGAGCAGCAAATTCACCCCGCCGGTGTGGGCGCTGCGCGGGCCGGTCAACCCTTTGTTGTGGCTGGCGTTGCCGCAGTCCCACTGACCGGGGTTCGGGGTGTAGAAGTGGTTGTAAAGCGTGTTGCCGTAGTGCCCGTTGATCCACTGCTCCCCGCGACGCGGGTTCCACACCCCGCTCCCGGCATCGCACGCCGCCGGGGTCGGATCGTTGCCGCCGGAAACTTCGAGCACCGCGAGACGGATCGTTTGCGGAACGCCGGGGAGCCCCGCAATCGGCGCCCCGTTGCCGAGCAGACTTTCGCTGAACGCGGCGGTGTTCGAGGTGCCGTCGGTGATGTCGGCGATACGGGTGGGGATCTGGGCGAAAACCCCGTTCCCCTCGGCGATCTTCATGTAGCCGATGATGTTGCCGCCGGCGTCGAAAGTAACGCCGGTGCCGTTGCAGGCGACGTAATTGGTGCCGAAGTAGGCGCTGCCGGGCAAGGCGCCGTTTTGTGGGTCACTCGGACAGACGAACAGTGCGACACGGTTCTTCGCGGCCGTGTCGTTCTGACCGCCGACGGCGAGCGTGCCGTCGGGATCGACGAGTCTTTGGAGGTTGTCCTGTTCGACATACGCGAGCAACCGGGCCGGGGCGGACACGACTTTCGGATAGCCGTTACGCCCTTGCGGAAAGGCGCCCAAGGCCCCTTCGTGGTTGTGCATCGCCAGTCCGAGTTGTTTGAGGTTGTTGCCGCATTTCATCCGCGCGGCGGCCTCGCGGACTTTCTGCACGGCCGGCAGCAGCAGACCGATCAAAATGGCGATGATCGCGATGACGACGAGCAATTCGATCAGGGTGAAGGCGGAACGCGTCCGCATGGTGTCGTCTCCGGGTGAGTGGGAAAGGGTGCGCTAAGGAGGAACGCGGCCACGAGCCACCGGGCTTGTCCCGGTGGAGCCGTGGACGCGAGAACCCACCGGGACAAGCCCGGTGGCTCGTGGCAGGAGTCTGAGTGCCGACGGTCAGGACCGAAGGGATTTCGGCGGAGGTGTCGGAGGAGAATCGGTACGGACGGGCCCGCTCGCGGAAGACGCGACGCGGATCTGCTCGAACTCGGGGTTTTCGGTCACAATCGCAACCGGCTTGATCGGCGGCAGCAAGAGCGGCGCGGCGGGCATCCCCTCGGAGTGCTCGCCCCGACAGGCCGAGATGAAAGCCGCGCTCACCCACTTCGCCGGTGCTTTGGGCGTGGCGCAGCAGCTTTTTTCGACAGTGGATTCCGGCAGCGCGCAGGCTTTGGCCGAAGCCGGCGCTTCGAGACCCTTCCTCACGGCCCAATCGAGCTTTTGGCCGAGTGTGAAGCAGCAGCAATCCCCGGCCCAGCATGCGTCGTACGTGAGGCACCCGCACGGGCGATCTTGGCAGGGGAAAGGCCGGGAGGTTTCTTTGCGGCTCGCACCCGTGGACGGAACGGGGCATCCCACGATGGTGAAAATGTTGGCGCAGACCAGCGCGGAGGTGAAGATCACCCGAATCGCGGAACGTGGGGAATGCGTGCGATGCACCCGGCGACTCGCCGATCGTGGAACGATGG
>JAYSYN010000005.1:0-24202 GCA_043727575.1 Fimbriiglobus sp. | reverse complement strand
TCACTTCTCGAGCGGGTTGACCTTCGACCATAATCGCTTTACGACTGATGATCGGTGCGTCATTTATTTTCTCGAACGCGTCGAATGCTTGATCCCTTTTCCCCACCAAAATCTGATACGCCGCACTTGTGTACGTGATCTGCATTACGGCCATCCCCTTTTTCCGTTCGGGTGATCCCGCCGAAAGCCCCGTATTCAAACTTCCGTCCGGTTCCTTTTCACTCTTGTATTCCGGTGCACCGAGCGAGTCGAGCAGAGCGACGGAAAATCCCGGCTTATCGTATCTCGTCCACCCCTCTGGAACGCCTGCACTAACTGGGGGAGAAACCGGCCCGCTGCCGCCGAAGGTCGGAATTGTCTGTTGAGACGGAGTTGTTCCCGCCGTGCTGTCTTTCTTCCGGACCGCCACATACCAAACCATCACGCCGATGAAGCCGAGGGCGAACACCCCGCCGACTCCGCCCAGCACGAAGATCAGCGGGTTGGTCTTCTTCTCCGCGGGCTTCTTCTTCTTGCGCCGTGGACGCGGAGCTTCGTCCTCGTCGTCTTCTGCATCCTCATCCGCAGGAATCGCCTTCTTCTTGCCCTTGCGCGGAGCTACGTCTTCGTCGTCCTCGTCAATCACTGCTTTCGACTTCTTCTTCGGATCGGGGGTTTCGTCTTCTTCCTCATCGGCCACTTCGATGACGGGCTTGGTCTTTGCCTTAACCGGCACGGCCGCGGCGACGACCGGCTTCGCCGGTGCTACCGTCGCTGCATCGCCGAACTCGAAGTCGCTCCCCGCCGCAACGGGCACCGGCACGGTGATGATCGCTTGACAGTTCTGGCACTTTCCCCTCGTCCCCGCCGCCGCATCCGGGACGAGGAGCGTGGCACTGCACGAACTGCAAATGACTCGTATCGGCATAATGCACCGGCGGAAAGGGTAGCACGAACAAGGAGAATCGCGGTGACGCTTACAAAGACTTATTGTACCGAGATGCACCCATAAGGGTGAGTCATTGCTCCATCCGCAGATAATCGTCTGGACAATCATTGTTCCAACAACTATGGTGATGTTATGGCTCCACCGGATGCGAAGCGGAAGAAGTCGAGTCGCTTCGATTCCGCGGAGCAAGAAGCGTACCTCGGCCTTTGGCGGACCTACGACCGTTTGCGGGAACTCGAGGATGCTCTGTTCGCGGGGTGGGACATCACCAACCAGCAGTACAACGTGCTGCGGTTGCTGGAAGCGGCCCATCCGAAGGCGATTTCGACGCAGGATGTGTTGAAACGGCTGGTGTCGCGGGCGCCCGATGCGACGCGGGTCCTCGACAAACTCGCCGAGCGACTCTGGATCCGGCGAGAGCGTTCACCCGATGATAGACGGGCTTACTTGCTGGGTATCACCGAGGCTGGACTCGCGGCGTTGTCGGAAATGGCCGAACCGCTACGGGCCTGCCATAAGTCCCAGTTGGGCCACTTGTCCGCCGTCCAATTGAAAGAACTGGCGAGCTTGCTGCAAGTGGCCCGCCAGCCGCACGAAGTTAACGACAGCCCTTGGAACTAGAGTCCTGACACGAGGAGTTCGCCGTGATCTTGAACCCACCCGTCGACCCGGATGTGATCGTCATCGGCGGCGGCCCCTCCGGCAGCGCCACCGCGACTTTGCTCGCCCAAAAGGGCTTCAAAGTCGAACTGTTCGAGCGCGACCATTTCCCGCGCTTTCACATCGGCGAATCGCTGATCCCGCACACGTACCACGTCATCAAGCGCCTCGGTCTCTTGCCGAAAATGCAAGCGAGCCACTTCACCCACAAGCACAGCGTGCAGTTCGTCACCGAGCACGGCAAACTCTCCGAACCGTTCTACTTCCACGACCACGAAGAAGAGGAATGGTCGCAGACGTGGCAAGTCCGCCGGGCCGAGTTCGACCAAATGCTGATGACGAACGCCCGCGAACACGGCGTGACCGTCCACGAAGGTGCCCGCGTGCTCGAGGTGCTGTTCGAAGGGACCAAGGCCGTCGGGATTCGCGTGAAGCCGGAAGGTCAACCCGAGCGGATCGTCAAGGCAAAAGTCATCGTCGATGCCAGCGGACAATCGTCGCTCATCATCGACAAACTCAACCTGCGCGAGTGGGACCCCGAACTGAAGAAAGCCGCCGTCTGGACCTACTGGAAAGGGGCTTACCGCGACGAGGGCAAAGACGCCGGGGCCACGATCGTCCTGCAAACCAAGGGGAAAGCCGGCTGGTTCTGGTACATCCCGCTGCACGACGATGTCATCAGCGTCGGTGTGGTCGCTTCGAACGAGTACCTCTTCCAAAACCGAACCAAGGATCTCGAAGCTCTCTACTTCGAAGAAGTCGAACGTTGCCCCGGCTTGAAGCCGCGTCTCGAAAATGCCACGCGTTGCGACGGCTTCCGCGCTCAAAAAGAGTATTCGTACCGGGCCAAACAAGCAGCCGGCGACGGCTGGGTTCTCGTCGGCGACGCCTTCGGTTTCCTCGATCCGCTCTACTCCTCCGGCGTGTTGCTCGCGCTGACCTCGGCCGGCATGGCCGCCGACGCCATCGGCGATGCCCTCGCCGCGAATGACCCGAGCGAAGCCCGATTGCGCAGTTGGGAGAAAGGCTACGTCGCGGGGATGGACCGCATGCGCCGCCTGGTCGTGGAGTTCTACGAGGGTTTGAACTTCGGCCGGTTGGTGCGCCGCAACCCGGACAAAAAAGCGATGATCACCGACGTGCTCATCGGCAACTTGTTCAAAGACGAAGTCGACGAACTCTGGCCGTTGATCGACGCGCTGAAGGCCGAAGACGCCGCAAAGAAAGCCGCGATGCCCGAACTCGCCGGGGCCGCCGCGTGAAACTCGGAGCGGTCGGATACCTGGTGATGCTGGCCCTCGGCATCGGACTCTTTTTCCTAATTCGACAGGCCGGCGAAGGGTTGACCGCCCCAGTGGCACCCGCCGAAGCGAGACCCGTCGGCGCCGCGGTCGCGGGCCAAGTCCCCATCGTTCTCCACGTGCTCGCGACACTCGGAGCCGTGCTCGCGATCGGATTTGTGCTCGGTCGAATTTGCAGCAGCATCGGTCAACCCCCCGTCATCGGTGAGGTGATCGCGGGCATTCTGCTCGGGCCGTCGCTCCTCGGCGCGATCTCGCCCGAGGCGATGCACTTGCTGATTCCCTCTGCATCGGAAGATCCCAAGCGGCAAGTCGCCTCGGCCCTCAAAGCCATCTCGCAACTCGGCGTGATCCTCTACATGTTCCTCGTCGGGTTGGAACTCAACGGCGCACGTCTGAAAACCCAAGCGAAATCGTTCATCGCCATCTCGCACGCCAGCATCGTGGTGCCATTCGTGCTCGGGGCCGCACTCGCTCTTTGGCTCTATCCGACCCTCTCGCACGACGGCGTACCGTTCACCAGCTTCGCCCTCTTTCTCGGCGTCGCGCTGTCCGTCACGGCGTTCCCCGTGCTCGCCCGCATCCTCGCCGATTCGAAACTCGACCGCACCGACTTGGGCATCGTGGCCCTCGGGTGCGCCGCCGCGGACGACGTCACCGCGTGGTGCTTGCTCGCGTTGGTCGTCGGCGTCGCCGAAGCCAAACTCGGCTCGGCCCTGCTCGTCGGCGCCGCCGCGGGATTGTTCATCCTCGGCATGTTCACCGTCGCCCGACCGCTGTTGAAACGACTGACGCAACGCCTCGACGCGCGGCCGGGGCCGCTGCCGCCCTACGCGGTGTCGGGGACGTTTTTCCTCGTGCTGGCCTGCGCCTTCGGCACCGAGTGGATCGGCGTCCACGCCGTGTTCGGGGCGTTTCTGCTCGGCGCCGTGATCCCGCACGAGGGCCGGATCGCGAAGGAATTCACGGCGAAACTGCACGACCCCGTGACGGTGTTGCTGCTGCCGGCCTTCTTCGCCACGACGGGGATGCGCACGGAACTCGGCCTCTTGACGGACTGGCGCGATTGGCTCTTCGTGGTCGCGATCATCCTCGTGGCGACGCTCGGCAAGTTCGGCGGCACCTTCGCCGCCGCCCGCGTCACGGGCCAATCGTGGCGCGACTCCGCCGCTCTCGGCGCGCTCATGAACACGCGCGGATTGATGGGTTTGATCGTGCTCGACATCGGCTTGGAAATGGGCGTGATCTCGAAAACGCTCTTCGCCATGATGGTGCTGATGGCGCTCGCCACGACGTTGTCCACGGCACCCGCGCTAAAACTGTTGCAGCTGAAGCCGCAGCGGGAATCATGATTCCGCGTCGTCGCCGTCGTCCGGGGAGTCGGCCGCTTCCAGTTGGTACTTGCGGATCAATTTGCGCACGGTGGCACGGGCCAAGCCCAGCCACTTCCCGGCCGCGAGGCGGTTGCCGTCGAGTTGACCCAGCACCTCGCGCAACAGGGGCGGTTCGATTTCGGCCAACAGCGAATGGTGCAACTCCACGGGCTCTCCGCCGGCCTCGCGGATGCGCTGGCGCACCCATTCGGTCACGAGCGCCGCGAGTTTGTTTTTGGGCGATTCTTGCGGGCCGGCCGCGATCGGCTCCGGCAAATGCTCGGCGAGAATCGCGCCGCCGCGGGCTTGGATCGCCGCGTGCTCGAGGGCGTTCTTCAACTCGCGGACGTTCCCCGGCCACGGGCGCATTCGGATCGCCGCCAGCGCGTCCGGTGTCAGTGACAACGACTTGTCACCGAACTGGCGAAGGAAGTGTTCCGCGAGGATCGGCAGGTCGTCCGGGCGGTCCCGCAGCGCCGGCAGATGAATCGGATAGACGTTGAGCCGGTAAAACAGGTCTGCGCGGAAGCGGCCGTCCGCTACGGCATCGGTGAGATTCGCATTGGTCGCCGACACGATCCGCACATTCACCCGCTGGCTCTCGACCGCGCCCACCGGCAGGATTTCTTGGCGTTCCAGCACGCGCAGCAACTTCACCTGCACGCTCAGCGGGATGTCGCCGAGTTCGTCGAGGAACACCGTGCCGCCGTCGGCCAGCGCGAGCAACCCCGGCCGCGAGCGGTCGGCCCCGGTGAAGGCGCCTTTGACGTGGCCGAAGAGTTCGCTCTCGACGAGGTTCGGGTTCAACGCGGCGACGTGCACCGGCAGAAACGGCTTGTCCCGCCGGGGGCTGTTGGCGTGGATCGCCCGGGCGACGAGTTCCTTGCCGGTGCCGCTCTCACCGGTGATCAGCACGCAAGCCGTCGTCGGGGCGACCAGAGCGATCCGCTTGAAGACGTTTTGAATCGCCAAGCTCGCGCCGATGATTTCGTCGTCGGCCACGATCGCCCCGGAGACCTCGACTTGCTTTGTGCCGCGTTGCACGGCCCGCTCCACGGTGCCCATCGCGGCGTCGAGGTCGAACGGCTTGGCCAAATAATCGAAGGCTCCGCCCTCCACGGCCTTCACCGCCGTGGACAGGTTGCCGTGGGCGGTCATCACCAAAATCGCGGCGTCCGGGTTCAACCGGCGGAGTTGGCCGAGGGCGGTGAGGCCGTCCATGCCGGGGAGGCGGACGTCGAGGAAGATCGCGGCGGGGCGTTCGCTTTTGGCCTTGGCCAACCCCTCCTCGGCCGACGGGGCCACGACGGCCCGGTAGCCCTGTTGCTCGCACGCCTTCCGCAAGGCCCACGCGATGGCTTCTTCGTCGTCGATGATCAGCACGGTCGGTTTCATGCGCATATCTTACACGGAGGGCCGGGGGACATTCGACTCCGGAAAATGATTTCGGCGCGGAACGCTCACACTCCGGCGAAATCATTCCGAATTCGGGTAGAACCGATGCGCGTCAACGCTTTGCGTCCGATTCCGGAGGGTGCGGTGCCCGCCGAAACCATTTCGGATCCGGGCCGGGGTACGGACAAATCAACGCCCGGTCGCCCGTCGCCACGCGCTCGAATCGTCGCGGAGTCCACACGACACCCACCCGGCATTCCTGCTTTACCAATGCTCCACAATCGGTTAGCCTGGCGACGCCGTCACGCGGCTGTTCCAAGCGTGAGGCCGGATCGATGGAAGTGTTTCTGTCGAATTATTGTTAGGCAGGAATGACGGGTGGCTGGCCGGGAAAAGGCTTGCGGGGGGTTGACGGCGGGGTTAGCACTCGGGTTTGCGGGGCGGCATAACCTGCTGTCCGTACTATCCCGGAAGTGGTTGGGCCGGTCGCCATTCTGCCTAACTTTGAGTTGAGGCCGATTGACGCCGTCGCAGGGCATTGGTGGTTCGTCGTCATTCTGCCTAACTCACCGCCGTTGCAGCAGAATCGGCGTAGCTGGGAAATCGACGGAATCGAGGGAGGTCCGGACACTCCGAACCCGATTCTGCTGAACGCCTCATTCGGCGGCGGAAGGCTCTCGGAGGTATAAGTGATGGGTCAGTGGCGGGAATTGTTCGAGGCGGGCCTACCGTCCATCGTGGAGCGGGAGTACCGGACGGAATACACCTTCGGCCCACCCGCCACGGCCGAGCAGATCGCGGCGGCCGAAGCGGCGCTCAAGGTCCGATTCCCGGCGGCCGTCCGCGAGATGCTGTCCGAGTTCAACGGGGTGTGGTCCGTAGCCACGTTCGACGCCGGCAACACCTACAACGAGATTCACTTCCTCAACCTCCAGCACATGACTGCGGACGTACCCGACTATTGCGCCGACAGCGGCAACCCCATGCCGCCCGAGGAGGACTTGCGGAAGGTCGTGTGGGTCTGCCAGTCGAACGGGTTCGGCGAGCTGTGGGGTGTGTGCACGGAAGCTGTGGCCGGGCACCCGGCCGGAGCGGTGGTCCATATGGATCACGAAGTCGGCGAACTGGAGGAGTGCCGGCCGAGTTTGGCGGAGTTCGTCCGCTACGGCCCGGCAACCGCCCCGACGCGGGAACGGGCCGCCGAATCACCGACCGGGGACGAGGATGACGTGCTGGTTTGGAACGTGCCCGCTTGGATGGAACGGGTGGCGGCCCGCCCGCCGCGTTGCCTGGCCGGGTTCGACGTAACCCTCTACCGGCGGACCAGCGCGGACATTAGGTTGTGCCTTCACATCCCGACTGACCAAGCGGTGTTCTCCCTTGCCTGCCGGTGTGGCGGGCGGCAGCTAAAGCTCCACGGCCGCACCACACCTGACCCAGCCACGGGCAGCCCGACTTTCGGCGGCCCGTTGGTGGCCGAGTGTGTGGCGTGTGGTAGGTTGACGCCGATCTCCGACCCGGATGCCGACGGGGCTGGGGAGCCGACCGTGGAGACGTGCTGCTATTGCGGGGTCGAGCCGGCCGAGGTGTTCGTCGGGTTCGAGTACCCGGAAGCGTGGACCTCTGCGGCCGATTCGTTCCGGGGCGACGAGGCCGACTCCTTCGACCGCTTGGAGGTGTCCGGCAGGTGCGCCGCTTGCGGGCAGATGCTGGCGTATGCCAAACTCGCCCGCGACGGAGCGGGGCCGTCCTAGTTTGGACTGTGGGGGGCGTGCCGAGCGCATCATGGCCGGCCCCAAAGTAAAGGCACGCCGCCCCAGGAACTTCTTCTTGAGTTGCGACCGACGCATTCCTTTTTCCCAATGCCGGAAGCTCCGCCGATCCGTGGACTCCCGGCGGCGCTTGGCGACGGTGGAATCCCCGATTCCAACTTCACTTCATCGAAGCCTCCTTTCGGTACGGCGTGACCTCGGCATCAGGTGACTTCCACGGCGTTTCGGCCACCTCGATCTTCTTCACCTCATAACCCAGCTCCTTCGCCCGGCGGTGGAACGACTTCTCCAGCTTCTGCTTCACCTCGTCGGCGTACTGCGATTCCTCACGCTTCGCATACGCAACCCCGAAGCGCATCCTGTTGTAAATGATGCGCGCCAGCTTGTGCGCCGTCGCCGTGATCGCCTTCGGCGAACCCATCCGCGAACGCTGTCGTCGCAGGTCAGCGCTCAAGTCACTCTTGCTGCGAATGAGACGAGGCCGTGGAGCACGGGCAGCGGATCGCGGTACTCGGGCGCGGGCGATTGTCTTTTCGGCGGGCGACTCTTGTGTTGAACCATGGTATCGCTCACATTAGGGGAAGTGAAAAAAAGCGGTGTCGGGCGGGGGGTCGGCGAATCGGATCAGCCGCCCCAACGGGATCATCGGCTCGTCGCTGACAAGCCGATGTCACCAAGACGCGGGCCGAAATCGCCCACCGCCCAATCGAACCGACGGGCCGGGCGAACCCCCCGCACCAGAAACACAACGGGCGATTCGCCCGACGCCGGGGATTGAGATATGGCCGACCGGCCGCCAGTTGCCGGAGATAAGGGCGCGGCCACCGCCGCGGGACCTGTGAACCGGGCGCTGCGGTTGATACCCTGTGGGCTGCGACCGAGCGAGAATCCGGTTTCTCGCAGGTCCACCCCCGTCACTTGATTACAATTTCACCGCCGCACTCTCTCGAACAAGGCCGAGTTATGGATTTCGCGCTGCCGCCCGTCGGCGAAGGGTTGATCGAAGTCGAACTCGTCCGCTGGCTCGTGAAGCCGGGGGACCGGGTCGAGCGCGGCCAATCGCTGATGGAGGTGATGTCCGACAAGGCGACGATGGAAGTCCCCTCGGCGTTCGCGGGGCGGATCACCGGCACGCTCGCCGAGGCGGGGAGCAAAATCAAAGTCGGGAACGTCGTGATGACCTACTCCGGCGAAGGCGAGGCGGTGGCCGCGCCGGCGCCGCACGCCAACGGCGCCAAGCCGATGGTGGTGCGCGGCGAACTCTCCGGCCTCCTCCGCGCCGCGCCCAACTCGAATGGCACCGCGGCGGTCGCACTGCCGAGCGCGGCCCCGTCGGTGCGCCATTTGGCCCGCAAACTCGCCGTCGATTTGGGGAGCATCCGCGGCTCCGGCCCCGGCGGCCGGGTGCTGCTCGAAGATCTCGCCCAGCATCTCCGGCCCACCGAACCGACCGAAAAAAAGGCCGCGGCACCGAAGGTCGATTACGGGACCCCCGGCACGCGGACGAAGCTGCTCGGCCTGCGCCGCAAGATCGCGGAGCACATGGTCGAGGCCAAACGCGCCATCCCGCATTACGCCTACATCGACGAATGCGACCTCACCGACCTCGTGCGCATGCGGCTGCAATTGAAGGAGACCTTCGCCCAAGTCGGGGTGAAACTGACGTACCTGCCGTTCGTGGTGAAGGCGGTCGCCCGCGCGCTGAAGCGCATCCCCATCGTGAATTCCACCTTCGACGAAGCCACCCAAGAGCAGACGCTGCACGACACCTACCACATCGGCATCGCCGTCGCGGCCCCGAACGGACTGATCGTCCCCGTGGTGAAGGACGCGGACAAGAAGGACGTGGCCGGGATCGCGCTGGAAATCGAGCGGCTGAGCCAAGAAGCTCGCGCCGGCAAATCGAAACTCGAAGACTTGAAAGGCGGCAGCTTCACGGTCACCAGCGTCGGCAACATCGGCGGACTGATCTCGACGCCGATCATCAATTCCCCCGAAGTCGGCATCCTCGGTTTGGGCAAAGTGGTGAAGCGACCCGTATACGACACGGCCGGGCTGATCCGCCCCGCCGATTTGATCTACCTGTCGTTTTCGTTCGACCACCGCGTACTCGACGGGGCCATCGGGGCCGCGTTCGGGAACGCCGTGATCGCCCAATTGCAGAACCCGGCGGCGCTGCTGTTGCCCGAGCGCTTCGCGGGGTGACGGCCCACGCGGCTACAATACTCACGTTTCTTCCGCTCCCGCGCCGGTGGCACCATGATCGCATTCGACGGCACCGAGACCTTCCCCCTACCCGCCGCGGACGTATTCGCCAAACTCGGCGATGCCGGGTTCCTCGCGGGTTGTCTCCCCGATACCGAAGTCGTGCGCGCGACCCCGGACGAAGCGGTGTGGAAGTCGCGGCCGAAGCTCGCGTTCTTGTCTGGCGTGATCGACACGACCGCGAAGGTCACCGAGCGTCGCAGTCCGGAACTCATCCGCTACGCCCTGACAACCAAAGCCGTCGGCAGCGGCAGCACCGTCGAGGCGAGCCTGACGCTCGAGCCGGTGGACGGCGGGACGCGCGTGCGCTGGACCGGGGCGATCACGGGGTTCAGCGGGTTGCTGAAACTCGCGCCGAAGGGGTTGATTCAGGCCACCGCGACCAAGGTGATCGCCGACGTCTGGTTGGCCGTGCGCGCCAAGCTCGCGCCGGCGGGGTGAAGCCCGGCGGCGGCGGCGCGCTCGGCCAAGATTTTCTTCACCAAGAAAAACCCGCCGACGAGCATGACCAGCACGAGCACGCCGAGGATGACGAAACGCAGCGGGGAATTCTTGTAACTCTTTTCTCCGTCGTCCGAATCGCGGCGGGAACCCTGCTTTTTCTTCTTCGGTTTCGGCTCGTCGTCTTCGTAATCTTCATCATCCGCCGCGTCCGCGACGACTTTCGGCTTCGCCGGTTTGACCGGGACCGCGGCGGGCTTCGGCGCGCGGACTTTGAACTCCGTCTCGCACTTGGGGCATTCGACCATTTCGCCGAGGTCAAAGCCGTCGGGGCTGGAGATTTTGGCCCCGCACTCGGGGCAGACGGTTTTCGCGATGGTCATGGGATTCTTTCGGCGGGGAATTCTTCGTGGGGCGGGTGGAGTCTGCGAAAGCGCCGCGGTTTCCATCTGCTTACGACTCGGCCGGTTTTTCCAGTGCGGCGGTGCGCTCCGAATACGCGATCCGCTTGTGACGTTCCGAAATCCCGTCGATCATCATCCTTGACATATCCTTTTCCGAAGTCACCCGACCGCTCCGCGGTCCGGCTCGCCGGGCTCACCTCGCGCATCGAGGTGCAACCCCTAATCGGCACCGGCTACGCCGGTCCCGATTCCGTTCCCCCGGCGCCCTTTGGCGGGGCCCATCTATAATGGTCCACACAACCGGTGTCCCCGCCCATCCCCGGGCGGGGCTCCGCTCCGATAAGGGTTTTGCATGGCCCCGCCCGGCTCCCCCCCGCCGACCCCGCCCGCACCGCCCACCGCCCCGACCCCGAAGCGCTCCGCCTTCCCGCAGGCGTGGTACCTCGGCATCGGCTTACTGGTAGCCTGCGGATTGTATTTCTTCCTGCCCGAATCGAGCAAATCGATCACCGTCACCGAGTTCGACAAACTCGCCGACGAGGGGCAGATCAAAAAGTTCGTCTTCCAAGGCAAGCGCGCCGAGGGGGAAGTCCGCGACCCGAACGCCGAGAGCGTCAAGGACTTGAAGCTCGGCTCCGGCGGCAAATTCACGGTGAACCTCATCGACAGCCTCGATTACACCGGCTTCAAGAAAGAATTGGAAGCGAAGGACAAAGCCCACCGCGAGAAACTCAAAACCGACGTCCCCCCGCCGATCGCCATCTCGCGCGGCGACGAAGCGCCGCAGATTCTCGGGCCGCTCATCTGGACGCTGCTGCCGTTGGTCATCGTCGGCGCGATCCTTTTTTTCTTCCTGCTACCCCGGCTGCGCGATTCGTCCGGCGGCGGCTTCCTCAGCAATTACGTCCGCAGCCCCGCGAAGAAATACGAGAAGACCCGCACCCGCACGACCTTCGAAGACGTCGCCGGGATGGAAGCGGCCAAGCGCGAGTTGACCGAGATCGTCGACTTCCTGCGCAACCCGGACAAGTTCACCCGGCTCGGCGCCCAAGTGCCCAAGGGCGTGCTGCTCGTCGGCCCCCCCGGGACCGGGAAAACCTTGCTGGCGAAGGCCGTGGCGGGCGAAGCGAACGTGCCGTTCTTCAGCATCAACGGCAGCGAGTTCATCCAGATGTTCGTCGGGGTCGGCGCCAGCCGGGTGCGCGACCTGTTCAAAAACGCCAAGGAAGTCGCGCCGTGCGTCATCTTCATCGATGAGATCGACGCCGTCGGCCGGATGCGCGGCGCGGGCGTCGGCGGCGGTTCGGACGAACGCGAGCAGACACTGAACCAGATCCTCTCCGAAATGGACGGCTTCCAGGCCACCGAGACGGTGATCGTGCTGGCGGCGACCAACCGGCCCGACGTCCTGGACGCGGCGCTGCTGCGGCCCGGCCGCTTCGACCGGCACGTGACCGTCGATCGCCCGACCTGGCAAGGCCGGTTGGCGATCTTGAAAGTCCACACGCGGAACAAACCGCTCGATGACAAAGTCGACCTCGAGCGGATCGCCCGCGGGATGATCGGCATGAGCGGGGCCGACCTGCGCAACCTCTGCAACGAGGCGGCCCTGGTGGCGACTCGCGAAGGCAAGAACAAGATCGAGCACACCGACTTCGATACCGCATCCGACCGGGTTCGACTCGGGGCGAAACGCGAAGAAAAATACGGCGACGACGAGAAGCGCCGCACCGCCTACCACGAAGCCGGGCACGCCCTGTGCGCGTGGCTGGAGCCGAAGGCGAACCCGACCGACCGCGTCAGCATCATCCCCCGGGGCCGCACCGGCGGCGTGACGATGTTCGCCCCGGACGAAGATCGCATCGACAATTCCTTCAGCGAATTGATGGCCCTGCTGGTGGTGGCGATGGGGGGCCGCGCGGCCGACAAATTGATTTTCGGCGAAGCGCTGACCGGGGAAATCGGCGACTTGAAACAGGCGACGCGGATCGCCCGGGCGATGGTCACGCAGTACGGCATGAGCGACAAACTCGGCCCGGTCCACTACCGCGCCGGCGAAGACCACGTCTTCTTGGGCAAGGAAATCGTGGAGCAGCGCGACTTCAGCGAAGGCACGGCGCGCATCATCGACGAAGAAGTGCAACGGATCCTGCGCGGCGCCGAAGACCGGGCCTTGGACCTCATCGGCCGCAACCGCGAGGATTTGGACAACATCGCCAACGCCCTGTTGCAGTACGAGGAACTCGACCGCGAAGCTTTTGAGAAACTGCTGCGCAAAGCGCCCCCGCCCGAAGTGGAACCGAAGCCGGAGATGGGTGGGGACATCCCTCAACCGAGGCTGGCGTTCGAGGGGATATGAGGGCGGGCGGATTTCACGAAGCGGTGGAAAGGAGTCGTCCCTGCGGAGCCGGAACGGGTCGCCCCAGCTCCCGCGCGGTTTCGATCCATTCTCGGATGACCACTTCGGCGTTCGCCAACGCTTCTTGGTAGGTCTCGCCATCGGCGGCGCAACCGGGTAGTTCAGGAACCTCGGCGATGAACGCATCGTCGGATTGGCTCCAATAGAGAGTGATCTCGTACTTGCTTTCATTCGGCATCGTCGGACTCCGTATCGGAAGGTTTGACGCCATACTCGGGCCGAGTTTCTTCAGTTTCCCCCGCTAGACCATGCCCTAGCAATACGCGCCGGACCTGTTTCACTTGGTAAGGCTTGGCTTTGCCGTTGCGAGGCTGCAGATTCAAAATCTCATCGATACCCTCACGCGAAAAGATGTGATGGTCCCCGCGGATCCGCTCCAAAAAACCGATGTGCGCAAGCAAATATCTGAGGTCGTCGAAACGGATGTTGGCGTCGGCATCGCCCCGAAGGACCCGGCCCAATGTTTTCGTGAACTTGCTCACGGGTTTGCCTTGCGATTCCGACTGGCATCCACATTAAATAGAGTAATGTTGAGCGGCGCGGTGTCAATCGGCAGGTCATCTCGATCATTACCGAGCCGCAACTCCTCCGATCATTTCCGATCCTCTCTCGTAGAACTCCCCCACCCGCGGGCACTACCTCCTTGTCCCCGACCTGCGAGGTGGCCGTGACCCCGCGCTCTATTCAGTATGTGCTGCGAACGCTGGCCGAGACTTCGCCGACGGTGTCGGATGCGGACCTGCTGCTCCGGTTTTCGGCGAACGACGAATCCGCGTTCGGCGAACTCGTCCGCCGGCACGGGCGGTTGGTTTGGGCCGTCTGCCGGCACCTCACGCGCTCCGACGCCGAGGCCGACGATGCCTTCCAAGCGACCTTCCTCGTGCTGCTCAAAAACGCGAAGAAGGTCCGCGACGCCGGCAAGCTGTCGGCGTGGCTGCACGGCGTGGCCTACAAGGTCTGCGCGAAGTCCCGGCTGGCGGCGCAACGGCGGAGTGCCCGCGAGCAAGCCAGCGCGGTCCGCGAAGGCGTCGGTTCCGCGGTGCCCGATTCCGCGTGGGACCGGGCCTTGGCCGCCGTCCACGAGGAGGTGGCCAAGCTGCCCGAAACCCAGCGCGTGCCGTTCGTGCTCTGCTGCCTCGAAGGCCTCGGTGTCACGGAGGCGGCCGAGCAACTCGGGTGGAAGCTCGGCACCCTCTCGGGCCGACTGACCCGGGCCAAGGAAGCCGTCCTACTCAAGCTCGAAGCGCGTGGATTGACGATGGGCGTGGTCGCGTCGGTGGGCCTCGTCGCCGTGCCGACGACGGTGGCGGCCAAGGCAACGGCGCTCGCGCAGGTCGGGTTCGCGATTCCCGGTTCGATTCTTCAACTGTCCCAAGGAGTGATCGGTATGAGCCTCAAACCCGTGAAATTACTGGCCGCGGCGGTGATCCTCACCTGCGGCCTCGGCCTGAGCGTCGGCACCGGCTGGGTGACCAGCGCCGAAGCGCAAGCGCCGGGCGGCGGCGGCGGACGCGGTGGGCCGGGGCAGACGACGGCCGATCCCGCGGCCGAAGTGAAGCGACTGCAAGCCGAACTCGACAGGGCGAAAGACAAGGCGAATGCCGAGGCCAAACGATCCGACAAAGCGAATCAAAAGGCCGATCCCGAGGCCGATGTGAAGGGGCTGCAAACGGAGCTGGACCGGGCCCGGCGCGCGGCCGAACAAGACGAGAAAGCGAAAGCGGAACAAGAGGTCCAGAGCTTCATCCAGAAGGAGATCGATACGCTGGCCCTCGCCCGAGCGGCGTCCCCGGCCGCCTTCGGTACGGCGAAGTGGGAGTACGACCTCGTCGATATCGCCACGACCTTTGACAAAGCCAAGTTCGGGGCGTTCCTCCAAGAGCGCGAAGCCAAGGGTTGGGAGTTCCTCGGCTCGACGACGCTGGGCAAGAGCGGCGGCGTGTTCCAGTGGCTCTTCCGCCGGCCGGTGAAGGTAGCGGGGGCGACTGCCAAGTTCGAATCCGTGCCGCTATTCTTCGAGACGGCCGAATACTATTCAAAAGTCACGAATCCACCCAAGGCCGAAAATCCCGCCGCGATCCAAGCGGAGATAGACCGGCTGACCAGGAAGCTCGCGGGCTTGAAAAGCCAGCCGGTACGTTTCGAGTTCCTGGCGACCGCCCTGTCCCTGAAGCCGGCCGAGGTCACAGCTTTGTTGACCAAGATGGCCGATAAGAAATTCGGCAAGGGGAAGTGCACCTTCACGGCATCGGACAAAAGTATCGTCGTCGAAGGCGACAAGGATGTCGTCGAGTGGGCCTTGGCCGAAGTGAAGTCGCTGTTCGTGAACTGACAACGGGCTGTCAGCCGCCGCTGCGCTTCGCTTGGAAACCCAAGCGGAGCAACTCCTCGACGATCCGGTCGCGTTGGTCGCCTTGGATTTCGATGCGGCCGTCTTTCGCGGTGCCGCCGGTGCCGCACAGGTTCTTGAGCTTCGTCGCCAATTCTTTCAGCTCGGCCTCGTTCAGGGTCAGATCGAAAATCGTTGTCACCCCTTTGCCGCGCCGCCCGGCGGTCTCGCGGCCGACCTTGGCCGGGCCGAGCTTCTTCGCCTTCGCTTCCCGTTCGGGTTTCGGTTCCGGAACCGGACCCCCGCCGCCGAGGCAGCGCGCGATCAATCCGTTCACCATGCCGTCGATCGCGGCGAAATCCTTGGCGTTCCAGAATTCGACGCGGTCGTCCGACGCGGGGAACTTCCCGCGATACGCCGGTTCGTCGAAGCCGACGATTTTGGTCGCGACTTCGACATCACCCATTTCGAGCAACTGCGACTTCCGCGCCGTGGCCATCAAGTCGCGGACACCGGCCTTCGCCAAAAAATCCAGCGCGTCCTTCGGCATCGCCCCGGGACCGGGCGTCAGGCCGCGCGAAATGGCCCGCCAGGGCAGGTTCAGCTTCGCCGCGGCCGCGTTGAACACGATCTCCGCGATCCGGCTGCGCCGCAGGTTCTGCACGCCGACGAACAACAGTGTGGAAACGGGGCTGGCCATGGCGGGCGGACTCGGACCGTAGGTACAGGGGAGTTTTTACCAACGGGCGAGTAATTACCCAATGATCGACGCGTACATTCCCCAGCCGAGCGCGGCCGCCGCGGTGGCGCTCAAAATCAAGACGACCGCACCGACACGACGGGCCGCTTTAATTTGCCACCACATCAGCAGGCCGGTGCATCCCCAGAAACACAAGGCGAAGGCCATGGCATCGACGAGGAGCGCCCAGAACCAGCCGGCATTCGCCTCGCCGGGGTAGCCGTGCGTCGCGTGCAATCGCGTCAAGAATCCGCGCGTGCTCGGTTCGGGTTTGCTCTCCGATTCCCCCAACTTGCCACCGAGGCTGCCGGCCGTGGCGTTGTAGGTCGCGGTCCAAATGCGTCCGTCGGCTTCGATGGGGAATACCAGATCCGGGACGGATGTCACGGCGATGGCACCGCTCGGGAAGCCGGTGTTTTGCAAAATCGCCGGGATCGCCAATTTGACGCGTTCGGGCAGAGGCGAGATCACCCGGAGATCTTCGGAAATCGGGCCGGGAGCGCCGAAACCGATGGCGAACGGGGCGAGTTCCGCATTTTTCTTGGGGGCAGGGGGGCTACTTCGGACAGTCCCGCGGCGATTTTTGAGGTCGATGAGAATTCCGAGAATCTGTTCTCGGCCCGGCTCCGTAACAGTCACGGTAGCGAACGCGAACTCGCGGTTGTACTTCGCCTCCCCGGCGACGCGGTACGGCACCGCGGGTTTTTTGACCGCATTCAATCGGGCCACCACGGCCTCGGCCTGCTCGGTGGGGCCGGGGACGTCGTCGAGAGCCGTTCCGCGCAGCGCGTCGGGGCCGAAGCTTCGGATGGGCCGGTCGCCGAACGCGGTCGGGTGGTTGAACAAGAAGGCCGTGACGCCGTAAAGCAGGGCCCACGGAAATAAAAACAATCCGAAGTAGAGGTGTCCTCGTCTGATCCAATAGAGGGCGCGTTTTCCCCTTGAAAGGGCCTTCGTTTTCGACGTCGATTGCGGTTCGATCATGGGGATCTCGCGCGGACAGTTGGGATGCGGGAATGCCTCGAATCTAGTGATTTTACTCGAATTGTGAGAGTTTGGGGAGTGTTGGAGAAGACAATGGTACGGGATGTGTAAGTACTCATGCCGCGAGCCGGGGATTGCTCCCCGGCCCGCGGTTGGTCCGACGGTCGACGGTCGTCTTAGAACTTGACGTTGCCCCCGACGCCGACGCTGTGCATGAAGAAATCGGAACTCATCAATTGCACCGGGGCGGGATTGGGGCCGAATGGCACACCGAAGTTCTGGCTCGACGGCAGTTGCGTCGGATTCACACTGGTGGCGAAGTTGCCGCCCGGCCGGCCGACTTGGCTCATGTAGAGGAAGTTATAGCCGACATACACGCCGAAGTTTTGAGTGATCTGGAAGCCGAGTTTGACACCGACCTCGGGAACGTACGTGAGCTTCGACTGGCTGTACCGGCCGCTCGAACTGCCCGGCACCAATAACCCGCCCGCCGCCGATTGGTTGGCCCCCACACCCGAAAGGGTCGTCGACCCGTCCAAAAGGAGCGACTCGGTCGTGCCGCCCACAGCGATCTTGCCCGTGACACTGGCGCTGAAGCGGCCCGGGGTGATCGACAACCGAGCCCCCGCCCCGCCGCCGTAGAAATGGTTCGTGGTCGAAGCGGAGTCGCGGACCGAAACCGCCGAACCGGGACTGCGGATCGCCTGCCCGCGGAACGTGACGGCCCCGCCGACCGGCGACACGGTATCGCTGACGACCATCGATTCTTCGAGGTTCAAGTAGCGGAAGTAGAACAACTGGTCGAGCGTGATCATCTCGGTCTCGATGACCCGGACGATCGGGCCGAGGTCGGCACCCCAGAATTCGCTGGTCGCCGATGATGTGATCGAACCGGAGACCTGCCCGGGCAGGTTCAAGATGCGGACGTTCTGCCCTTGGATCGACGTGTCGAAGAAGGGCCGGGCCAGAACGCCACCACCGCCGGTGCCGGTACTGGTCGAGCCTTCCGAAAGGAAGAAGGCCGACGCCTCGATGCCGTAGGCATGGTTGGAGTCGAGCCACAATCCGGCGGTGAACCGACCGCCGTGGAGGGTGTTGAAATCGGCCGAACCGCCGCCGAGGGCGTTGGAGACGCCGGCGGCCCCTTGGACGCCGAACACTCCGCCGCGCGTGGCGAGGATCGCCGGCGTCGGCAGATTGCTGACGAAGCCGGCCTGGTAGCCCGCCTCGAGCCAGAACCGGGAACCGCCGTTGCCGGACAGCGTCGAAACGCCGGATCCGAGCAGCGGATCCGCCGAGGTCGAAACGCCGGGGGCGCATCCCGGCCCGGTCATGGCGGGGCCTCCCATACCGGGTCCGGGCATGCCCGGACCCCCCGCCCCGCCCATGCTCGGGTCGAACGATTGAGCGACGGCGGACGAAGCCGCGAGAACGAACAGAGCCGCAGCTCCGACTGCACGGAAAACCATGATCGCTGACCCTCCAAAGAGACCACCGCGGACCGACGGTAGCCGGAAGCCCGTATGTCAAAAGACACCGTCTGTATCGGTTGGATCGGTTCCAACAATTGAGCCGAGTTGCCGGAAGATCGCAATCGGGCGAATCCGGGCCCGAATTTGGCGGTCGGATTGAGTTCGCCTTGACAACGGGGGCGAAACGGGAAGTCCGGGTGATTCCGGTTGAATTGTTCCCGCTAGGCGCTTCCCGGGATTGCCGCCCCGTACAATGCGGCTCCGCGTGAGTTTCTCCACGTTTTTTTTCGATACCTGTATCAGGCACTCCACTCCAAGGATCTCCAGCAATGTCCCTCCATACGGATCGCCGCCCCCGGTCGAATCGCGCCTCTTCGCCCGAGCTTCTGACCCGCTGGATCCCCCGCCCGCTCGAACAACTCGAAGACCGGCTCACGCCGAGCGTGACGTTATCGAATAGCCCGACCTGGCTCGACGCCGGCCCGAACAACGTCACGGGCGGGCAAACTACGAACGTTACCGCCGGGAACGTGATCGGGGCCATCTCCGCACTCGCCGCCGACGCATCTGACTTGACCGGCAATACGCTTTACGCGGGCGGGGCTAACGGCGGAGTTTGGAAGACGACCAACGCACTGGCCGCCAGCCCGACCTGGATTCCGCTGACCGACACTTTCCCGTCGCTTTCGATCTCCGCGATTTCGATCAACCCGGATAACAACCAGCAAATCATCGCCGGCATCGCCGGCACGGCCGACGGGCTGTACGCCGTCGACGCCAACACCGGCGTACCGATCAGCCTCGACTCGCGCGGGCAAGCCCGCGGCGATCTGATCGGCGCGCTCTATTCCCAAGACGGTGGCACAACTTGGCGAGTGCTCAACAACAACATCGGTGGTAAGACCGTCGTCGGAGTCGCGGTGCGCGATACCTATATGCTCGTCGCCACCGACGCCGGCCTTTACCGCAGCACCAACAGCGGCGCCGCATTCTCGTTGGTCGCCGGCAGTCTGCCGGCGGGGGGCGTCTTCGATCTCGCGGCCGACCCGGGGGCCCCGACCGATGTAATCGGCAACGCCACGTGGTCCGCGGGCGTGGTGACCATCACGACGACGACCCCGCACACCTTGAGCGTCGGCCAGAGTGTCATCGTGACGGGAATCAACTCCACCGGCGGAAGCCCGGGTTACAACGGGACGTTCACCGTCGCGTCTACGCCCACCGCCAACTCGTTCACGTACAACCTCGCCTCAAACCCCGGCCTCTATGTCTCGGGCGGGTCGAGCACGGCGAACCCCAACGCCGACCCGCTCGCTCGCAACCGCTTCTATATCGCCCTGAGGGGCGCCAACGGCGTCGGGGGCCAAGGCGTCTACCGGAGCGACAACGGCGGCCTCTCGTGGGGCGCCGTCACCGACCCGACGATGCGGATCGGCGCCCGGACGACCAACGTCCAAATTTCGGTCTTCAACAGCGGGATCATCACCAACAACATCGTGTACGTGGCCGTGGAAAACGATAACCCCACGGGCTCGGCAGCGAACACCACCGGCTTCGACTACGCCTGGGTCAACCGCTTCTCTCAGGTGAGCACCATAACGTGGTCGCCCAACCAAGGCGGCACTTGGACCCGGATGGACGCCCCCCGCACCGTGACTGCGGAGGAAAACGCCATTGTTTTCAGCGACGCCGCCGGCGTCGTCCACGTCATCACCGATACCCGCCACCTCCTCCGCACGGGGGACGAAGTTGTCATCAACGGCGTGCGTGACAACGGCAACCCCGGGACCATCCCGCCGCAACTCATCGGGGCCATCAACGGTGCTCGGTACGTCACATTCGTCAGCGAATTCGAATTCACCCTGAACAACGTTAATTACACTGGCTCGTACGAGCTGAACAATCCTCCGGATCCCAATTCCGGCCGGGTGAATCCCAGCGGCACTTGGCAGCACATCCTCGGAGCCGGCGCCGGGGAGCGGCCCGAATTCCTTGACGTCGCGGTCGACCCCAATAGCTCGAGCACCGTCTACCTCGGCACCGATCGGTCGTTCCGCGTCTTCGAAAGCAACCCGAGCGCCGGTTACAACACTTACACGGGCTCCTACTGGCGCGGGAACCGCCTTGCCAACCCGACCGGGTTTGGCAACACGGCGGTCAGCTCGAATCAGTGGGTCCCTATGGTCAACGAGGGAACGACCAACGGTTCCGCGCCGCCCGCCGACACCCGGGACCTCGTGGTCGCCGCGAACGGCCAACTCTTCGCCGGCACCGGGGGCGGTGTCTATCGCCGCACAGCGCCAACGGGCAACGGAATCTGGATCTCGGCCAACGGCAACTTGGGCGTGAGCAGTGTTTTTTCGGTTGCCTATGATACGCTCAACAACCGTTACTTCGCCGGGACCATCGACACCCAAGTGGTGGGGCAGAGCGCGACCGGCGGGGGGGGGTACACGTCCGTTCTGCCCACTGGCGTGCTCCGCGATAATTTCCTCGATCAAGGCAACTCCTTCAAAGTCCTCGCGGACAACTCCCGCTTGGACAACAGCGGGGCGACCGTCAACCGAACGGTGCGCTACTACGCCGGCACCAGCTTCTCGACGGTGCTCCGGCAAACTTTCGATTCGACCAACGCGGTGACTTCTTCGAACTTCTTGGGGTTTGCTTCGCCTCTCACGCCCACGGCCGCATACTCCGGATTAACGCGCGATCCACAAAGCATCAACGAAAATTTCAACGTCCGCATCGCCATGGCGCTCAGCCAGACCGACCAACGCCGGGCGATCTTCGGCTACAATGGCCTTTACGAAGACGCCGACCCGAGCGGGACTTCCCTGACCGGCGCCATCGTCAACGATGTGACCCCCCTCGGGATGACCGGCCAAGTCGAGCAGCTTCTCTACGGCGGCCGCCGCGGCGGGATCAACTTCAATCAGATCGTCTACATGACGACCTCGACGGGCCAACTCTGGGTCCGCGGCGAGTTCGGCCCGACCTTCACACTTCTTAATACCGGCTTCACTGGCCCGATCTTCGCCGTCGCCGGTGACCCGGATGACTACCGGCACATTTTCGTCGTGCAAGGGTCCGGCTCCGGTAGTAAGGTCCTCGAATCGAAAGATTTCGGGGCGACTTTCATCAACATCAGCGACAACTTGATCGGGCCGGTCACGGCCGACGGGACCGCCGGGCCGGGCAAACTGACAACTGAAATCCGAAGCCTCACCCTCTTCGATTCGACGCCGGGGACGGCGGTCCCGAGCGATTTGATTCTCCTCGCGGGTGGTCGCGGCGGGGTCTACCGACTGCAATTGAGCTCCGTCAATACCGGCGGGAGTTGGTCCGAGTACGGCTCGGCGCTGCCGAACACCGTCGTCAACGACCTGCAACTGATCGGGAACCAGCGGCTCATCGCCGGCACGGCCGGCCGCGGCATCTGGGACATCCCCGATATTTCCACGACCGTCGCCCAAGACACGACCCTCATCGTCACCGGCACGGCCGGCAACGACATCATCACGATCTCGATCGACCCGAATAATTCGAACGTGATCTTGGTTTGGGACGGCACCACCGAGTCGTCGTTTGCCAAAGGCACGTTCTCGGCGATTGAAGTCAATGGCCTCGGCGGCGCCGACCGGGTCTTCATCGATTCGACCGTCAACCGCACGACCCACCTGCCGATCGCGGGGGGCAACGTCGACTTCGTCAACTTCAAGATCACCGTCGACGGCGGCGGGGATCCCGGGGACACACTCGCCGTCATCGGCGAAGGCGCGACGACCGCCCGGCAGGTCACGATCACTAGCAACACCATCGGCGCCGGCGCCGGCGACACGATTTTCAACGGCAGCGGCCGCGTGATCTACACCGGGTTCGACTTGGGCACCATCGACGTCTCGACGGGCTCCGGCAGCGATACTTACGTCCTCACCAGTTTGACGCCCGGCCAGACCATCCTCCGCGGCGGAGCCGGCAGCGAGACCTACAACTACTCGATGAACCCCGGAACGCCGTCCACGCTCACGATCGTCGAAACGCCCGGGGCCGGCACCGATACCCTCAACGCGACGGGGACGGCCGCGAACGATGTCTTCGCCATCACCCCGACGCAAGTCACCCTCGGGGCCAACACCGTCAGCACCTCGGGTCTCGAAGTGGTTTCGGTCTCCGGCGTCGGCGGCGACGACATCTTCAACTTGACCACGACCGGGGCCTCCGCGACCACGGCCATCCGCATCCTCGGCGGCCTCGGTACCGACTCGTTGTCGGTGGCCGGCGTCGCGGGGAACGAGTCCGTCGGCGTCGATATCACCTCGACCCTCGGCGGCGGGGCGTTCACGGGCTTGCTGCAGCCGCTCTCGTACAGCACCCTCGAAAACGTCGGCTTCAACGGCGGCGGCGGCGTGAACGCGTTCGCGTGGCGCGACCGCACCAACGGCAACTACGGCACCCCGGCGACGCCGGAAACGGGCGTGATCTACACCCCGACCGACGCCACCTCCGGGAATATCCGCGTCGGCACGGGCGCCATCTCCACCGTCTTCTTCACGAACGTGAACAGCTCGCTGGTGATGAGCGGGGATCCCGATGGCAGCGGGGACCGCGACGTCCTCACGATCCAAGGCTTCAGCACGGCCGGACTCCAATCCGGCGGCCCGTTCAACGAACCGACCTCGGCCGACGGCAGCGACACGTTCACCGTCAACGACCAATACGTCGCCATGTCCAACTCGGCCCTCGGGGCCCTGCGGACCGTCAGCTTCGGCGCTTACGCCAACGGGGCGCCGACGTTCCGGATGATCAACGTCCGCGGCGGCAACGAAGCCGTCGCGGGAGATCGCTTCACGGCGACCCCGAGCCTGCTGACGAACATCGTCATCAACGGCATGAACCCGACCACCGGGCTGAGCGGCGATCAACTGACGATCCTCGCCAGCGGACCGGCGACGCGCAGCCGCGTCAACGACCCGGCGGTCGGGCCGGCTCAAACTCGCGTGGTGCAATCCTCGAACGGGGCCAGCCTCGGCTACTTGAATATCGAACAGGTCACGGTGGTCGACGTGTCGCCGGGCGGCGGAGGCGGTGGCGGCGGAGGCGGAGGCGGAGGCGGGGGGAGCACCGAGGGTTTCTACGCGGTCGGCAGCGATGTCGGGACGCCGGCCCGGGTGCAAGTTTACAACCGGTTGTCCGGCACCGTGCGGTTCGACTTCGACCCGTTCCCGGGCTTTTTGGGCGGGATCCGCGTCGCCGTCGGCGACGTCAACGGGGATGGCACCCAAGACATCGTCGTGGCGGCCGGGCCCAACGGCCCGCCGCACGTCAAGGTCTTCAGCGGGGCCGACGGCGGCTTGATCGCCAGCTTCTACGCCTACGGCGCCGGGTTCACCGGCGGGGTCGACGTGGCCGTGGCCGACCTCAACGGGGACGGTTACGCCGAGATCATCACCGGCTCCGGACCCGGGGCCGGGCCGCACATCAAAGTCTTCGACGGCTTCGACTTCTCCCAGACCGCGAGCTATTACGCCTTCGACGCCACTTTTCTCGGCGGCATCCGCGTGGCGGTCGGCGATACCAACGCCGACGGCACCCCGGACCTCATCGTCGGCGCCCAAGCCGGAGCCGAGCCGCGGGTCACCGTGTTCGACGGCAAGACGAATGCGGTCCTCCAAAACTTCTTCGCCTTCGACCCGTCCTTCACCGGGGGCGTGTACGTCGCC
>JAYSYN010000004.1:0-8081 GCA_043727575.1 Fimbriiglobus sp. | reverse complement strand
GCCCCACTCTACGAAGGAGTCATGCATGTCTCGCTGGATGCCGAAACTGCTCGCCGTCGCCGGCGCGCTGGCGTTGTTCGCGGGGGCCGAAGCCCCGGTGCAAGCCGCCGGGAACGAGCCGCCGCTGCCGCGGATGTACTACTACCCGTACAGCTACTTCCCGCACAATTACTGGCCGGCGCAATCCCCGCAATGGCCGGAACCGAAGGGGCACCCGTACGTCCGCCCGCCGGCGTACCAAGCCTACCCCGCCTTCCGCGAACCGGGCTGGCGCTACGAACTCTGGGAACCGATGCGCTACTACCGCGGCAGCCACTTCTGGCTGGACCAGTTTTAAGTCTGGGATGAATCGGAAGCCGGACGTGGGTTGCGTCCGGCTTTACTGTCATAGATTGGAGGGGTTCTCGATTCTTTGCCAATTCGAAACGTCTGGCAACTTGTCGAGCGCGGAGCGCCCAGCAAAAAATCGAACGTGCCCGCACCTTCGGCAGACGACTGCGAATAGCGGAGCATACATTAGCATACTCCCCAATCCCGGCAGAAGCTTCGGGCCCCATCCCGCGCCGGAATCGACTTCCGATTGCCAGAGCTCATTCCCGCTGCACTCCGGGCAAGCTCGCGGAACGACAATTTGAGTCGTGGACATCTCAAAATACCTCGATCATCTGCTCGCCGCCGTGGGCGGGGTTGTTGATCAAATCGTTGGCATCGTCGCGGGAGCCGGAGTGCCAATTGAGAGGGACGGCGAACTGGAGGTAATCACTGGCAATTGAACCTCCGGCTTCCGCGGCTCGAGCCGAACCGTCGGAACACCGGATTCTTCATCCATTTTTCGGAGTGCTTCGATCATCCACCGCAAATAGTACCCGTGTGATGACGCGAACGCTTCCTTGGCCGCGCGGACTTGTTGCATGACTTCGTCTTCGATCATGGTTGCACCTTCCACCTCAAAACACCTCGATCATTTGCTCCCCGCCGTGGGCGGGGTTGCCGATCAGTTTTTGCCCCTGCATGTCAATGACCCAATCCATGCTTTCGAGAGGGATCTGGCCGATGAGCACGGGGAGGTCGTCGCCGATTTCGGTCACGTCCAGAATGCAGTCCCGGCCTTGGATTGTCAGCCGGGCGGCGCGGTAGACCTGCATCGACACCACCCCGCCGGCGGTCTTGGCGTTTCGGGTTCGCAAGGGCACCAACCCAAGGCGGGCGATGAGGTGCTTCGGCATCAGCAATCCGGTGGCTCCCGAATCGACGAGCGCATCGGCGACTTCGACCCTGCGCACACTTGCGGAAGGCAATTGACCGAGCCGTTCGGAAGTCAGGTCGTCCAAGTTTTCGATGACGGCGGCGACGGTCACTCGGCCCATGATCCTTGTCCCGCGTGGAATGCAGAAGGCATTTTACACCGATTCGCGGATTCAAGCCAGCGTTGCCACCCCCAACTCCGCCGCCGTTTTCGTCAGCAAGTCCCAAGTCCCATCGGGGATGTCGATGCCATCGACCAATCGTTTTGATTTCGCACTGCGCTCGGGGTCGCCCGGCAGGACGATCCCCGGTCCGCCGGGGGCGGAGGGGCAACTGCGGACGTAACCCGTGAGGGCGTCGGTTTGGCCGAGGAAATGATCGACACCGCCGAATGCGGCCGGGTCGAACAGCACGAAGACGACGGCGTTGCCGATGCCGGCCATCGGGTCGCCGGGGTTACTGCAACGGCCGCCCGACAATCCCCCGGCGAGCAGGTCGAGCATCAAGCCGAGGCCGAAGCCCTTGTAGGCCTGCGGGCCGCCGAAGGGGAGGATCGAGCCGCGCGGCTCGGTGTACAGGACGCCGGGGTCCGTCGTCGGTTGGCCGGCGCTGTCGACGAGCCAACCTTCCGGCGTCGGGATTTGCTTCTGATGGTGGACGCGCACCTTCCCCTCGGCGACGGCGCTCGTGCCGAAGTCAAGAACGACCGGGTCGGACGTGGTCGGCACGCCCATGCAGATGGGGTTCGTGCTGATGCGCCCTTCCCTGCCATTCGGCGGCACCACGCGCCGGCCGGCGCCGTGCGAATTCACCGTGGCGAAGAAGGCGAGATTCTGTGCCGCCGCGGCCTCGGCGTATTCCCCCAACCGACCGATGTGCCCGCAATTGCGAATGCTCCCCGCCGCGACTCCGAGCAGTCTGGCCTTCGCCATCAGCTTGTCGAGCAACCGGTACGCCTGCACCTGCCCGAGTCCCCAGCCGCCATCGCTGGCGAGCACGGCGGGCGTTTCGTGCAGCACCGTCAGCGGAACATCGGTGTGATACTTGCCGTCCTTCAGGAAGCCGATGTACTGCGGAGCCCGCATGACACCGTGGGAATCGTGCCCGCAGAGGTTGGCATCGACGAGCGATCGCGCCACCGTCGCGGCGGAGTCGGCCGGCACCCCCGCGGCGACGAAGAGATTGTGGATGAAGGGCTGGAGCGCGGCCGCGGCGAACGTGGGCATGGGAAACTCCGGAGAGAAGTGCCATTAGGATTAGGTCAAGAACGACCCGGGGACACGAAATTATTACAGGCACTTTTCCGCTATTCGGCAAATCTACCACTTTTGGGAAAACCGTTCGCCGAATAGAAAGCCGTCAGCGAACAGCATTCAGCGATGGGAGTCGCCCAATGAGCTACACGGTCACTCTGCACTCACCCTTTTCTCCCGAAGAATGTGTGGCGCGTCTGTCTGCCGCAATGGACGCGGAAAACCTTGCGACTTCGATTCAATTCCTGAAGCCGCTGTTTTCCGGATCAAAAATTGTCGCTGGGGGAATCTCACGACATCGCATCCGGCTCCGGATCCAAAGGCGATATCGGAATTCCATCCAACACGTTTTGGTCGGCACCCTCCGCTCCGCCGAGTGTGGCACCGTTTTTTGTGGGACGTTCGGCATTCATGCACTCGTCCGGATCTCAATCGTCATGGCTTATGTCTTGTGTGCCACAATTACCGGCGTTTCTCTGGTGGCTTGGCTGGCTGAATGGGCCTCTCGGGATCAAGCCATCGTGGGTGCATTGGTTGGGCCGTTCACGATTGGCTACTTTCTGCTTTCGGTCAAAGTCAGTGAACTTCGAGCATCTGAAGAAAAGGAATATGTCATTCGTTTCTTGATCGAGATCCTGGAAGCGAAGGACAATCTCATTCCGATGGGCCACTCGAAAGTATGAGGTCATCACTTGACCTCGGTTCGTCGATGCATCGCACACATCACCGGAGCTCCTTCCAGTCTCAATAAGGCCGGCTCCGTGGCGCTCACTCGGCGCAAATCGTTGGCGGGCATCGTCAGTTCGACCGCCCGCAAATGATTCCAGCTTTTTGCAATGGTTCCAGCGGAGGGTGTGTGGAATGGCGCTGGAATCATTTTCGGATTTGCTACTGTTCCAAGGAACGGCACTCCTCAAGGGGACACCATGGCCTTCGAGATCCGCACCCGCGAGGCGACCGCCGGCGGAACCTCTAGCACCGTATACGAACTCCTCAACACCGAAGGCACGGCGCGGGCCGAAATCTGGCGGGCGTTCGGGTTCAACTGCCTACGCTGGCAGGTGCCGCGGACCGACGGCACCCTCGGCGATCTGCTGTATTGCGACCCGACTTGGGAACAAAACCCCGTCGCCACGAGGAGCGGGCACCCGATTCTCTTCCCCTTCCCGAATCGTCTGAAGCACGGACGGTTTTCTTTCGAAGGCCGCGAGTATCAACTGCCGTTGAACGAATCGACCGGACAGCACGCGATCCACGGCTTCACGCCGAAGACGCCGTGGCGGGTCGTCGATCAATCGGCCGGTCCGCGCGAAGCGCGGCTCGTCGGCGAGTTCCGTTTGTCGGTGGATCGGCCCGATTTGCTCGCCTGCTGGCCGGGCGATTGCTGCATCCGGATCGAGTACATTTTGAAGTTCGACGAACTCGCCGTGAACGTAATCATCTCCAATCTTGGCAGCGCGCCCTACCCGTTCGGTCTCGGCTTCCACCCGTACTTCGCTTGTCCGAATGCACCTGGCGCGCCGGCCGACGACATGGTGTTGTCCTGCCCTCTGCTGGATCTTTGGGAGACCGACGGGGCTTTTCCGACCGGGAAGGAACTGGCGTTGCCGGAGGCGATGAACTTCCGAACCGCGAAAGTTTTGGGGCCCGTTCAACTGGACACATTACTCGACGTGCAAACCGCCGGCTGCGCCCCGTTCGCCACGCTCGGCCACAACACCGAGCCGGGCGTATTGACGATCGAAGCCGGGCCGGAGTTCGACAAAGTGTTGCTCTTCACGCCGGCCCACCGCCGGGCTGTCGCCATCGAACCGTACACCTGCGCGACCGACGCGGCCAACGTGGCCGATTCCGGTTGGCGGGTGCTCGGGCCGGGGAAGACCTTCGAGACGAAACTGCGCTACCGCTGGGATTCGAATTCGCGCGGCCTGAGCGATTGAAGACCGGGCGGATTTGCTTGCTCCGGGAAAGCGAACTAAGGTTGCGTGCGGATGGGAACACCCGTTCCGCGCCGCCGATAGTTTTGAGGTCCCGTGCGATGCGGCTTTTCGGGTCGTCCGCCAAACGAGTTGAAGACGCGCCGATCGCCCTGACCCCCGCACCGCGGGGTCACGATGCAGACGTCTACATCGGCCGAACCTTCCTCGGCGACTACCGGGTGCGGAAGTTCTTGGGCGAGGGGAGTAACGCCCACGTTTTTTTGGCACAGTCGTTGGCCGACCCCAACCGCCGGGTCGTCATCAAACGGATCAAAGACGAAGCGGTCCTAGCCCCGAAGTTCCGCCAATTTTTCGAAGCCGAAGTCCGCTCGATGCTCGGTTTCCAACACCCCTACGTCGTCCGGTTGCTCGATTCGTCATTGGACGATCCGCTCGGGGCGTGCTTGGTGTTGGAATACATCCCCGGTGTCACGCTCGAAGCGATTCTGCAACGCGAGCGGGTGTTGCACCCGGATCGCGTCGGCCGGCTCCTCGGGCCTTTGGCGCACGCGCTCTACGCGGCCCAGCTCGGGGGGATCGTCCACCGCGATTTGAAGCCGGCCAACCTGATGGTCGTCGATCCGGGGACGGACAAAGAATCGGTCCGCGTCATGGATTTCGGCTTCGCGGGGTTTACGGCGAAGCCGCACATTCAACTGGCCGAACTTACGGGACAAGGGCCGATCTTCGCCTGCGGCACCCCGGCGTATGTCAGCCCGGAAATGATCCGCGGCGACAGCACCGACGCCCGCGCCGACATTTACAGCGTCGGCGTCATGCTCTACGAATTGCTCACGGGTCGGTTGCCTTTCGACTACGTCGATCAAGAGAAGTTGCTTTCGGCCCACATCCGCGAGACGCCGCCGCGCTTCAATCGCGTCGGGGCGGGCCATATCCCGCCCGTCGTCGAAGCGGCGGTGCAGATCGCGCTGTCGAAATACCCGAGCGAACGCCATCAAAACATGAAGGAACTGTGCGAACAGTTCTCGCGCGGCGTCGGTTGGGATTGTTGGCAGGCGAGTCAACCGGCCGATTACACGGCACCGGAACCGCAGCAGATCCGCGTCTCCGCGGCGGAACAGAAACCGGCCGACGACATCGACGACCGCTTCATTTTGTCCGATACGTTGGAAGCGTGCTTGCCCGAAAAACTCGCCGCGATCAAGCTTCGCGGCTTCATCGAAGAGGTCCGCGGGCACGTCGTCGAAAGCGAACCGGGCCTGATCCGAGTCCGGCTCGACTTGCCGCCGGGCTGGAAAGAGCCAGGCGCCCGCAGCGGGGTGTTTTCGTTCCTCTCGGGGGCCCACCGCTCGATGCGGCGCGGCCTCGAGCCGATCGAAGTTTCGTTGAAAATGGAAAAGGTCGACGCCAACCGGGTCGCCGTGCTCGTCGATTTTCGCCCGATGAAAATGTACATGCCGAGCGACCCCACCCTGTGGTCCGAGCGGTGCGAGGCCTACTACTCGGTCCTCCGCAAGTACATCATGCCGGGAACGTGATCCCATGCGGAATCGCACGAACTACCGAATGCAGCTTTCGCCAACTGGCTGGCACTGTCATGCATAGGCAGATCCCCGATGGACTCGGGCTATCTCTCGTAGTCGGCTTTCTTTTCACCGGTTGTTTCGTCGGTATGTGGATCGCGTATGCCGTGGGCCATATGGATGACGGCGGCGTTGTTTTTATCAGTGCCGTAGCAATCTTCGCCATTCCACTTTTCTTGGGCTCGATTCAAGTCTATTTCGGGAACGAAAGAGGCTTCAGACTCCTGAAGTTTGGGGCGCTGCTGTTTCTCATCTTCGGATCCGAAAAATTTTGCGAAGTGTGGGATTTGCAGGATAGTCCAGCCTATCGAGAATTTCTGTCGTCTCGAACCGCAGCAAAAAACAGACGACCGGTGAAATCTAAAGGTGTTGAACGTCCATGGAAACGACACGCGTAGGAAGTTCGTCCTCAAGGAGTTAGTCAAATCCTCGAACTCCGTATTCTGAGTGAGTAACGTACGCGGGATGCTTCGGAGTGAGATCGATGCGACGAATCGGTATTTTGACGGCCGGCGGCGACACCCCGGCCTTGAATGCGACCATCCACGGCGCGGTCGCGCGGAGCAATCAGCGAAACGTCGAAGTCATCGGGTTTATCAAGGGTTTCAGCAGTCTGTTCAATCCGCGCGTGCCCCACGTTCACTTGAACCCGCTGTTCCACACGATCCCCGAACTCGACCCGGTCCTCGGCGGCACGCTGCTCGGGGCGTCCCGCGATTACGTCGACGCCGGCGACAAAGCGGCCATCGCGATGATCGCCGACCGGTTGCACCAATTGAAAATCGACGGGTTGATCTGCGTCGGCGGCGACGGCACCCTGAACGGGATGCAGGCGCTCAGCGAGTCGATCCCCACGGTGCTCGCACCCAAAACCATCGACAACGACCTCGGCTTGAACTATCCGAACGAAGCCGACGAATGGCGCCGCTTCGGCGAAGTCAACCACGACTTGCCGAATCCACCCGAGCCCAACTTGATCGAGGGCGATGGCCATTGGTACGGCCGCGCCGAGTCGCGGGCCGCGTTCCACCTCGAGCGCATGGTGAATTACGTGACGCCCGGTTACGCCACCGCCGTGTCGGTTTCGGCGACCGGGGTCCAGCGCGTGCGTACCACGGCGGAAAGTCACCGCCGCATCGCCATCGTCGAAGTCATGGGCCGGCACTCCGGCTTCATCGCACTCGGCTCGATGTACGGACAGCCCGACTTGCTGCTCGTGCCCGAAAGCCCGATCAACGTCGAGAGCCTCGTCGAGCGGATCAAAGAGATTTACGACCTGCAGAAGCACGTCGTGATCGTCTGCGGAGAAGGGGTCATCGACGAGACCGGACAAGAACTCGGGGCCGAACACCAATCGACCGACCCGGCCGGGAATAAAATCCTCACGGGGGCATCCGAAGCGTTGCGGGCGATCCTCGTCGAGAAGCTCGGCGATAAATACTTCACGAGCAAACGCCGCAACGAGAGCGCCCGCGCCGCGGTGTTCACGCGCAAAATCGGCCATACCCAACGCGGCGGTCGGCCGATCTTGTTCGACCGCTTCTACGCCGCCCAACTCGGCGGGCACGCCGTCGATTTACTCTTGCAGCGCCGCATGAATGCGGTCGCCGTGCTCGATTGGAACAAAGATAAGGGATTCCATTTGGGCGAAGTGTACGCCAACGACTTCCGCGACAAATGGGGCCACATCCACGCCCGCAAACTCCATCCGAGCTTCTACGACGCCAAAATGCTGCGGCCGTCGCAAGTCGGCATCGATTACCTGCTGCCGATCTTTACGAACGCGATGGGGGCCGACGACCTCGAAGCGATGCGCAGCGATCTCTTTGCGGCCAGCAATTTATCGCTACCGTTCCACTCGGTGAACACGGACATCAACAAACGCATCCGGTATTTGGGGGAGTGATTGTTCCGTTGCGAAATCGGGGCGGTCTCCCGTCCAATACAAGCAACTCTCCCCCGCTAGGCCTTAATCAAGCGAATCCCACCCTTACTCTCCTCGGTTGGTCGAGGGCGGTGCACTCCCGGAGCGCGCTTGGATAGGCGGGCCGCGTGGAGTT
>JAYSYN010000003.1:0-24242 GCA_043727575.1 Fimbriiglobus sp. | reverse complement strand
GCACCACCGACCTCGCCCACCAGTTGGCGAACCCGCTCATCGACCAGGCCACGGCCTACCTCGCCACCCTGTTGCCCAGCGAAGATGTGACGGCGGTGGAATACTCCGCGGCTCGCGGCGACGCCGAAGAAATGAAGCGCCGCGTGCTCAGCTACATCCGCGCCGCCGTGCCCCTTACCGGCGGCCCCGCCGAGGAGGAGCGACTCTTCTTGCTTCACCCGGACACCGAAGCCGGTAAAGCCTACGCCCAAGTGGTGAAGGGCGTCCTCCCGTCGGCCGTGGCGGTACCTGTCGCCGGCCCGGGCACCGACCTGCTCTTCTGCCGCGAGCAAAGCGGCCTGCGCACCGCCGACCTCTACCGCATGATCGACCCCTGCTTCGACGCCTACGAAGAAGCCGCCGCGAATCCGATCCACAACCCCCACTCGCGATTCGACGTGACCGAATGGCTGCCACTGGTGGAGTAGTAGGTGCCAAATCGTTCCCTCACCAACTCACCTTGTCGGCCCCCGGCAGCACGGCTTGAAAATCCCGGGCGATGCGCGCCCGGTACTCATTCAGCAATTGCACGATGCGATCCGGGGTGTCGGCCGCCAGCACGAAGCCGATATGATTCTTCAAATCGACCCGTAAGGCGATCTCCGGATCGGTGAAGCCGGAGGTATCCGGCGTCTCCTGCTGGGCGAGCGAAATCACGACCCCGCCGTAGCGCCGCTCCAACCGGGGCAATGAGTACGGCCCCTCGGTCCGGCAGATTTCGAGCTTCGCCCATTCGCTCCAAAGGTTGATGCCCGTCGCGGCTTCCACCATGTCGGACGTGTACGCCCCGCCGACGCGGGCGCTCGTCTCGATGAAATAAAACTCGCCGTCGGCGCGGGCCTTCATGAACTCGGTGTGCGAGGCCCCTTGGCCCAAGCCGAAGCCTCCGAGCACCTGCGCGTTGACCCGCCGCAATTCGGCCGCGTCCGCCGCATCGCGCGGAAGAGTGCGCGTCGTATAGACGCCGCCATCTTGATAGACCTCGAGCAGAGGTTGGTGGTACGCGTTGACCTCGGCGAAGACGACCTCCCCTTCGCACGTCAGCGAATCGACGTGGAACAGATCCCCCGGCACCATCTGCTCGATCAAGTACGTCGATTGCGCATCGCCGAGTTCGGCGACGGCCTTCCAAACCGACTCGGCGGTCGCGTGCTTGCGGATCCCGGCGGCGGACGCTTCGCTGCGCGGCTTGATGAGCCACGGGCCCGGCACGCGTTCGAGAAAGGCCCGCAATGCCGCGTGATCGAAGAGCGGGGCGTAGTCCGGGATGCGGACGCCGAGTTCGCGGGCCTTCCCGCGCATGGCGAGTTTGTCGCGGAAGAAGCGGGCCTGCGTCTCCCCGAGTCCGGTGTGCGTGAGGCGGAAATACTCGCGCAAATGCGCGCCGATTTCGACGTCGAAATCGTCGAGCGCGACGATGCGGTCGAAGCTGTGCGAGCGGAAGAGGTAGGCGACCGCTTTGACGAGCGCCTCGCGGTCGAGGAAGCTCTCGACCGCGAAGACATCGTCGAGTGAACTCCGCGGCCATTGCTCGTTCAACAGCGATGTCACCGTCAACAAATAAACCCGGCAGCCCTCGGCGTTCAACCGCTCGAGCAAGCGATTGCCCTTGTAGTAGCTCGCAATGCAGAGGACGGTCAGCGGTCGGGCGGGCATGGAATTGGTCTCGGGATCACCGGTCCGGTAGTTCTCTTGAACATCGCCCCGCGGTCGCAGCGGGCGACCGCGGTCCACTTCGGGCTTTCGCTCAGGTAGCGCTCGAGCGGGAGGCGGTCCCCGTCGGGCAGCACCATGACCAAGGCGTGGTCGAAGCCGTATTCGTCGGCCCAGCCTTCGATGCCCACGGGTTCTTCGTAGACAACGTGAACATACTGCCGCATCCATTCGTCGCCGTACAGTTCAAAACGGTCGTCCATGAAGATCTTCAGTCCGGGGGCGTGGTACAACGCGAACCCGCCGAGGTTGGCATCGTTGAAGATCCGCGTTCCGGCCGGCACGCTCGCCGCGTAAATCTGCAGATCACCGGCGAGTTCCACCGGTTGTTGAACGCGGTCGAGCCGGGCCCAACCGCGCCCGACCACCGGAGCTTCGACCCCGCGATATTGCAGTGCGAAGCACGCCGCCACGGCAGCCACAGGAATGACCGTCCAGAGCCAACCGCGCGATTCCGCTTCCGGCACGCGGGCTAGACTATCTCCGTATTTCTTCAGTAGGCGGTACCAGACCGTCTCGGGCCAGAAGTCGGCGATAGCGACCACGGCCAATACCGCGAAGAGCGGCCCTTGGCGGATCCCCTGCAAAGTCAGTCCGAACCAGACGAGCGGAAGAATCCACGACACCCGCGGACACTTCGGAACTGTGCCCAAAAGTAGGAATAAGTAGAAGACACCGAACCCGACGATCACCTGCCCGGCGGTGTGATCGAGCGAGAGGGGTTGATGCTCGCTGACGAATTCTTTCATCGCGTTCGACCCGACGATCCGCTTCCAGGTATGCAGCATCTCCATGCCGAACGGGTTGATGAACGGTGTCAAAGTGCAAGCGGCGACGATACCAGAGAATAAGGCGAGTGTTCGCCACGAGGCGACAGGAGTATCCGTTCGTTTCAATCCCCACATCACGCCCCATCCCGCCACAGCCAAGCCTAACGTGAACACACCGCCGAGCACGCCGCCGTGGATATTTGTCCAGATAGCATAAAGCGGGATCAGGGCGAACAGCCGCCACGGGCTGCAGCGACCGCGTTCGGTATCGACGATCCAGGCGAGCGTCAGACCCATGCCGACGATGGTGATCATATGCGGGCGGGCGTAGAAGTGGAACCCGGAGACAACGACCGCCCCGCCGACCACGACCGCCGCGAGAGCCGGGTGCATCCCGTTGCGGACGGTCCGGGAAAAAATCCAAGTGAACAACCCGGCGACCATCGTGCAAAGCCCGAGCAGCATCGTGTCGAAGCCGCCGGCCCGGTGGGCGAGGGCCATTGCGAGTTCGCCGCCCCATTGCTGCGGAATCCAGATGTGCTCGGCGAAGGTGTACGTGAACGGGTCGCGCTCCATAAATCCGGAGTCGAGGATGCGCTCCCCGACTTTGACGTGCCAAAGTGCGCCGGGGTCGTTGAAGGCGCGCTCGCGGAAGTGGGTTTGCAATCCGAGCCAAACTAACAGGAAGAAGCCGACCTCCGGCCGGAGTACGGATCGCCACACGGTCGTGCCCCGCCGGGAAGTATTCGCCCCGGCAAGGGTAGGACACGAAACCAGACCGCGCGGCCTTTCGCGCTTGCCCGGGGATTCGGCCGCGCCTATCGTGTTGTAGATGATCGATTCCGATTCCCACCCGTTCGAAAGGTCGACCATGCGTGCGTTGCTGTCCGGTCTCGCGGTTCTCTTGGTGGCGTTCTGGGCCGGTGCCGCCGACGACAAAAAAGACGAAAAGAAGCTCGACCTCTTCCCCCTGAGCAAAGGGGCGAAGTGGGAGTACGAGGTGTCCGTGATGGGCCAAACTAAAGATGTCGTCCAAGAGATCACCAAGGTGACCCCCGGCAAAAAAGACGGGGATCGGTCGGTCTACACGATCAGCAGCAAGATCGACGAACAAACCATCACCGAAGAAATGTCGGCCGACGACAAGGCCGTGTACCGGCACGCGTTCCAAGGGATGGCCCTCGACAACCCGCTGACGATTCTGAAGTACCCTTACAAAGCCGGGTCGAAGTGGAAGGAAACGATCAAAATCGCCAAGGAAGAAGCCGAAGCGAACTTCGAGACCTTCAAAACCGAAGAGGTGAAAGTCGCCGCCGGCAAGTACACGGCCCACGTCGTCGTCATGGAAATGGAAACGATGGGCCAGAAGGTGTCGAGCAAAAACTGGTATGCCGACGGTGTCGGCATCGTCAAGCAGGAAGTCGATTTCGGCGGCATCAAGATCACGATGGAACTGAAGAAGTTCACGAAGGGCAAGTAATCGATTTCGGATTTGGGATTTCGGATTGCGGATTTGAAACCACCTTTCTTCAACTCCGCAATCCGAATGGAGTCACAGTCCCAGCACATCGGCCATCGTGTACGTCCCGGCACCTTGGCCGGCGAGGAACTTCGCGGCGGCCAATGCCCCTTTTGCGTAGCTGTCACGGCTCGTCCCTTTGTGGACAAGTTCGAGGCTTTCTCCCATGGTGCTGAATAGGATCGTGTGTTCGCCGACGTTGTCGCCCGCGCGCACCGCGTGCATGCCGATCTGGCTCGCCGGGCGCTCGCCGACGATTCCCTCGCGCCCGTGGACGACCTCGGTTTGATTCATAGCGGCCTGCACGATCTTGGCGAAGTGCGCCGCCGTGCCGCTGGGGGAGTCTTTCTTCAAGCGGTGGTGACGCTCGATGATTTCGACGTCGAACCCTTCGCCGTTCAAAGCCTCCGCCGTCAGTTTGGTGAGCTTGAAGAGCAAATTCACGACGAGCGACATGTTCGGAGAATACAGCAGCGCCGTGTGATGGGCCGCCGCGTGGATCGCGGCTTTTTCGTCCGGCTCGTGTCCGGTCGTCGCGACGACGAGCGGGATGCGCCGGTCGATGCAAGTTTTCAGAATCGCCATCGTGCCATGCGGCGACGAAAAATCGATGATCGCTTCGGGCGCGACGTCCAAGGGCAGTTCACCGAGAACGGGCAGGCCGATATTCCCGATGCCCGCGAGTTCGCCGGCATCGTGGCCGAGCCGGGGGTGCCTCGGGGAATCGATGGCCGCGACAACGGTGAGGCCGGGGTCATCGTGGGCGAGGGCAATGAGCCGCTGGCCCATGCGCCCGCAAGCTCCGTGGATGGCGATGGCGGTGGGCATAGAGATCATTTCCAGAAGATGGGAACCGAATACTGCGGGATCATTCGATCATCGGTGACTAAAAGAGCGTCTTCTTGGATCGCTTGCGAGATCAAGAGCCGATCGAACGGATCGCGATGAAACAAAGGCAAGAGCCGCAGGCCTCGAACGTGATCCAACGTCTGGGGCAACTCTATCATTCCGTTAACTTGAAGTTGTTCAGCGACGATTTGGTCGATGGATTTCGAAAGAACCAGCTTGCCCGTTTGGACTTTGATTTCCATTTCCAGTACGCAAATGTGGCTCAACAGCACCAAGTTGGCCGGATCGATCAAGGCGTGGCGCACTTTCGCAGGAAGTCGGTTTGGATCGGTCGAAGCCCATATCAACGCATGGGTGTCCAACAGAAGTTTCATGGAAACACCGGACCTTCCCAATATTCGTCTGGCAAAGGATCACAGAAGTCATCGGACATGATTGCGGCACCGAGGCTGAGTCCGAGAATGCGTGGCTCGTGCGGTTCCCGCGTTCGCTTGGCCGTCATTAAGATCGCCGTGGCGTCGCCCTCGCGGAGGAGAACCTCGGTCCCCGACTCCACGATTTGCAGTAGTTCTCGCAGCCGTCCCGGCAAGTCGGTCACTTCGATGGTCATCGGCATAGCAACGCCCTCCTGTATCCTCGCATTCTATCACGCGTACACTTCGATCGCTTGCACGATGGCGTCCAGTTGGTTCGGCACTTGCACGGCCTTGTTCGCGTAACTCGCGCGGCGGACGCCGCGCTTGCCGAGGATTTCTTCGAACATTTTCGGGTCGCTGCTGTGGTAGGCGACCGTCGCGGTCGGATCCTTTAGCAGGTGGGCAGTGAGGATGCAGACGACGCGCTCGCCGGGGTCGATCACCCCTTCGCGGACGAGCTTCAGCACCGCGGCGACCGTGGTCGCGCTCGCCGGTTCGCAACCGAGTCCCCCGGCGCCGATCTTCGCTTTGGCGTCGAGCATTTCTCCGTCGGTGACTTCGCGCACGACCCCGCCGCAGCGGTCGAGTGCTCGCAGTGCCTTCGGCAAGTTCACCGGCCGGTTGATTTCGATGGCGCTCGCCAAGGTGTCGGCCCGTTTGTCGGCGTCGTCCAAATACTTCATGTAGACGCCGATCTTGCGGTCGTCGGGCGCACCGCCGTTCCAGCGGACGCCGTTTTTCTCATAGAGCTGATAGAAGGTATCGGCCCCGGCGGCGTTGATCACGGCGATCCGAGGAGCCTTGGTGATCAGCCCGAGTTCGAGCAGTTGGATGAAGGCGTTGCCGAAGGCGGAGGTGTTGCCGAGGTTCCCGCCGGGGACGACGACCCAGTCCGGCACTTCCCAATTCAACGCTTCGAGCATGCGGAACATGATCGACTTCTGCCCCTCCAACCGGAAGGGGTTGATGCTGTTGACGAGGTAAATGCCGAGTTGCTTCGACACTTCTTGCACCCGGCGCAGGGCGTCGTCGAAATCTCCGGCAATTTGGAGCGTGAGCGCCCCGTGTTCGAGGGCCTGCGACAATTTCCCGTAGCTGATCTTCCCCGAGCCGATGAAGATCACGGCCCGCATTTGTTGCGACGCGGCGCAGTAGATGGCGAGGCTGGCGCTGGTGTTGCCGGTGCTGGCGCAGGCCGCGCGGCGGGCGCCGACCGACAGCGCGTGCGTGAACGCGGCGGTCATGCCGTTGTCTTTGAAGCTCCCACTCGGGTTCATCCCTTCGTACTGCAGGTAGAGGCAGCCCGGCTTCATCCCGGCGAACTTGCCGACGGCATCGGCCTTTTGGCAGAGGGTTTGCCCTTCGCCGATGGTCAAGATTTGCGAATCGGCGGCGAACGGGAAGAGTTCGCGGAAGCGCCAGACGCCGGAGTAGTCGAGCGGGTCGTTGCGGTTGGCCCATTTCGACTCGAAGTGCTTCAGCGACTTCGGCACCGGCAGCCGATCCCAGTCGTAAGCGACATCGAGCAAACCCCCGCATTTCGGGCATTGGAACGACGTATCCCCGAGGTCGACGGTGGCCGCGCAATGCGGGTGAATGCAGCGTTGAAAGGCCGAGGCCGACACGGAGAATCCCCCGGAGAGTTCGAGCGCGATGACTCCGTCAGGGTACGAGAGACCCGCGGATTGTGTACTCGTTGCCGGCGAGCCACCGTACATTTGACACGGGAAACCCGCACTCGCCGAGGTCGCTCGATGGCCGTCCCATGGCCGAGTCACAATCGCACCGCGTGGATTTTCGTCGCATTCGGGCTCGCGCTTCGACTCTGGCATTACGCGGTGAACCACACGATCTGGTACGACGAAGCGGTGCTGCTCGCGAACATCCTCGACAAAGATTACGCCGGGCTCTCGGGCCCGTTGAATCATGCGGTCGCCGCCCCGCCGATTTTTCTCTGGGGTTTGAAGCTGCTCGCCGACATCTGCGGCGATGAACCGTACTGCTGGCGGTTCGTGTCGTTCGCGTGCAGTTGCGGGACGCTGCTCCTCACGGTGCCGTTGGTGCGCCGAGTACTTTCCCCGACGGTCGCGGTGATCGCCGTCGGCTTGGTGGCGATTTCGGACAACCACATTTGGCTCGGTTGCAACATCAAACCGTACGCGGGCGATGCGCTGATCGCCACGGCGTTGCTCTACTACTATTTCGCGACGCAACGCTGGTCGGCGGTCAAACGCTCGGCCATGCTCGCGCTGTTGATCCCGCCGATCTTGTGCACTTCGTACCCCGCAGCCTTCATCATCGGCGGGCTATTGTTGGCGTTGGCCTTTGGCTACCACGCAAGGTCTCTTGCGTGGCGACAAGTTTCCAACTTGTCGACGAGTGATGTTTCAGCTGCTGCCGTTGGACAGAGCCACTTCGAGTTGTCTTGGCGACAAGTTGGAAACTTGTCGCCACGTAAGCGGGGCGTAGTGATGTGGGCCGTCGCATCGTTGTCGGCGATGGTCACGTTCGCCGGCCTGTATTTCGGGCCGATCCGCAACCAGCGCGTCGAAGGACTCCTCAACGAATGGGGACCGAAATTCCCGGACTTCCAGTCGCCGGCCAGCTTGCCTTGGTGGCTGATCGAAACGACGACCACGGTCTTCCAGTTCTGCTACAACCCGATCGGATTCTACCTCGCCGTCGTCGCCCCCTTCGGCATCGTCTCGGCGTGGCGCTCGGGCCGCCGCGATCTCGTCGTGTTGCTGACGGCGCCCTTTGCGCTCGCTGTGGTCGCGGCGGCGCTCAAGGCCTACCCCTACGGATTCAACCGGTTGATGTTCTTCATCGCCCCGTGCGCCCTACTGCTCGGCGGCCTCGGGATGGACGCGATCTTCCGGTATCTGCCTTCGAAGCGGCTGCACATCGCCACCGGCGCACTCCTTCTCGCCATCGGCTCGCTCCTCCCGGCCCTCCACGTGGTCAAGCCTTGGGATCGTCCCGATTCCTCGGGAATGGCCGCGTACATCCGCGCGCATCGGCTCGAAGGGGACCGCGTGGCCGCCGACGAACAAACCTACGCCTACTTCTTCCGCGGCGAATTGCTTTCGCTGAACGAAGCGGCCGCGACGATCCCCCCCGGCGGCCGGGTTTGGGTACCGATGGACTTCTACACGCCGGACGTGCGGATCGCGTACCTCGAATCGAAATTGAAGCCCGGCGAGTTCGAACTGATCGGCGAATGGCGATTCCGCGATTGCTGCGCGTATTTGTTCGTGAGGCGGCGTTGAACCGCTCGGACGCTATAACGACGGTATTCCTTTCGACACCGGGGCGAACGGCTATGCCCATCCATTTGCTCTCGCTGGCCGACGGCCCGAGCATCCTGCTCGACAAGCCGATTCTGCTCTTCGGCCGCCACGCGGAATGCGATGTGCAATTGAATTCCAAGAAGGTCTCGCGCCGGCATTGCTGCATGGCCCAAGTGGACGATTACCTCGTGATCCGCGACTTGGGGAGCACCAACGGGGTGAAGATCAACGGCGAACGGGTGTCCGAAGGCAAGCTCGTGCCGGGCGATGAATTGATCCTCGGAAACTTCCGCTACCAAGTTTGCGGGGATGCGAACTCGAAGGGCATGACCAAAAAGAGTGGGGGCGTCTGATGGCCCGCGAGAAGATCATCGGTTCCGGGGCGGCCCCCGGCGACGAAGAGCGCAAACGGCGCGATGTCGCCCTGCGGCCGCGGCTGCTGTCGGAGGTCATCGGGCAGCGCAAAGTCGCGGAGCGCTTGCGAATCGCCGTGAACGCCGCGAAGAGGTTGAAGGAACCGCTCGGGCACATTTTATTCGATGGCCCGCCCGGCTTGGGCAAGACGACCTTCGCCACGGTGCTGCCCAACGAACTCGGCACCAGCGTGCAAATGACCTCCGGCCCGGCGCTTTCGAAGCCGGCGGACATGCTGCCGTTCCTCACGAATCTCGAGGAGGGCGGCATCCTCTTCATCGACGAAATCCACCGGATGCCGCGCGTCGTCGAAGAGTTCATCTACCCCGCGATGGAAGATTTCCGCATCGACATCATCCTCGGCGAAGGGATGAGCGCCCGCACCATCAGCATGAACCTCAAGCGCTTCACCCTCATCGGGGCGACGACGCGCTCGGGGATGCTGTCATCGCCGATGCGCGACCGCTTCAAAATGCACGAGCATTTGGATTTCTACAGCGTGGAGGAACTCGCGCAGATCGTGAATATCAATTCGAAGAAATTGAACCTCCCGCTGTCGCCGGAGGCGGCGCAGGAACTGGCGCGGCGCAGTCGCGGCACGCCGAGAATCGCGAATTCGCGGTTGCACTGGGTGCGGAGTTACCATGCCGGCCAACCGCACTTGGCCGACGGCCCCGTGACCGACGCCATCGCCCGCGCCGCCCTCGACATGCAAGAAGTCGACCGCGAAGGGCTCGACAAGCAAGACCGCAAATATCTGGAAATTCTGATCGACGTCTTCGGCGGTGGCCCCACCGGCGGCGAAGCCATCGGCGCGACCATGAACATCGCCGCCGACACGCTCAGCGACGAAGTCGAACCCTATTTGCTGCGGGAGCAGTACATCGTCCGATCGCCCCGGGGCCGGGTCGCAACTCCGAAGGCCTTCGCCCTGTTGGGACGGGGTTTACCGAAGCCGAAGAATGAGCCGGGGGTGAATCTGTTCGAGTGAGCTGAAAGCTCTCTGCTGACCGCTATTTTTGCCAATTCTCTGAGAGCGATCAGCGAACAGCTTTCAGCAATCAGGCGGTAATCACCACCCCAGTCGATTCTTTAACCTCACCAGCCCATCGGCCCAAGCGGCGTCCGCCGTCGGTTGCGATTCTTGCCCTTCGATCAGTTTTCCGTTGTTCGTGTAGCTGACGACGCACGCGAATTTCCCGTCGGCAGGGCGGACTTCCAGTCGGTACTCCGGTCGGTCGGAGATGACCACGAAAGCGATATAGTCGCGCAGCCCCGGCTTCAGCGTGCCATCGCGTTTGGTCAACCAATCGGGGGCGGTCGGCAGGTTCATCGAATCGTGTCCTCGTGTTTCCCCCATTCTATTCGGGCAACGGCTTGCCCTTGGTCTCGGGGAGGAAGATCAACGCGATGAGGCCCAGCGAGAAGACGCCGCACATCGTGACCCCGGCGTAGCGCAGCGGGTCCGGCGCGGGGTAGGCCGCGAAGACGTTGCTCGTGAGCATCCCCAAAGCGAACGGGCCCGCGGCGGCGACTAAGCGCCCGACGTTGTAACAGAAACTCGTCCCGGTGCTTCGCAGAGCCGTCGGGAATAACTCGGGGAAGTAGATCGCGTAGCCGCCGAACAGCGCGAGTTGGAAGAAGCCCATCAGTGGGATCATCCAGAAGATGTCATCCCAAGTCTTGAGGAACAAAAAGACCGACGCGGTCATCAATCCCGCGAGCACGAAGAAGATGGCGAAGGTCGGTTTGCGCCCGATGATCGCCGTGACGAAACTGAATGCGAAGATGCCGATGAACGAGCCGGCGTTTTGCACCAGCGACGTGATCCCGGCCCAGTAGGCTTTCTGCCCGTCGACATATTTCGCCGCGGCGTCCGGCAATTTGTTCTGTTTCACTTGCTCGTCGGTCGCCAAACCTTTCTCGACGGCCTCGGCCTTGTACTGCGGCTCGGCGACGTACTGCTGCAAGTCCGGGGAGAAGAACCCGATGCCCCACAATCCGACGACGCCGGCGAGGGCCAGCAGCAAGCCGAAAATGGCGTGCTTCCGCCAGCGCGGGTCGCGGAAGAGCATCCCGTACTGGCCCCCCGTTTTGACACCGGACGCCTTCCACGCGAGCCACTTGTCGGGTTCCTTCAGTTTCAACTGGATCACCACGACCAAGAGCGCCGGTAGAATCCCGAGCAGGAACATGATCCGCCAGGGGCTGAGCGGTTGGGAAAATAGCGTCAGGCCGTCGAGCGAGCCCCCGGCCTTCAAACTGCCGAGACCCATCGACGTGAGCGCGGCGGTGCAGTTGCCCGTCACGGACGAGGCTTGAAACAGGCCGAGGGTGTAGGGCCGGGCGTTGTTCGGCATCGTTTCGGCGAGGAGCGTCACCGCCGCGGCGAAGACCCCGCCGACGCCGAGACCCGTGAGCAGACGATAGGCGTAGAAGTCCGGCGGGCCGGTCGAGAACGCACTGAGGCCAGTGAAGACGGCGTACAGGAGGATCGTGAGGATCAGCGTTTTGACCCGGCCGACGCGGTCGCCCATGATTCCGAAGCAAATGCCGCCGATGGCCCAGCCGACCATGAAGAACGAGGTCGCGTAAGTCGCGGCGTCGCCGATGTCGGCGGATTGCAGCGCCCCGAGGATGGCCGCGGCGCTGGGTTCCTCTTTATTTTGCTCGCGGGCCTTCGCCTTCAAATTCTCGCCGAACGATGCGACCCGCGCATCGTCGGGCGCAACTTTGGGCACCAGTTCGGTCATCGCCGGGCGGCGGGCGAGCACGAAGAGTTGCTGATCCAAGCAATCCATCGACCACGCCGCACAACAAACTGTGAGCACGAACCATTGGTAACCGGTTAAATCGCGGAGGCTGGCCCACCCGGTTCGCGGGGGGCGGGGAAGGCTCGACATGGGCGGACTCGCGGCGGGAGATTCGTTCCGCAAGATATACCCGCAATACCGCGCCAGTGCCACCGCGAACAATCCTGAGATCAACGCGAAAAGCCGCGTGCCCCGAGTTCGCACTCGGGACACGCGGCTTCCGGATCGCTCAGTTCTACCGGCGCTTGATGACGCGGAGTTCGCGTGGGGTCAGGCCGTAGATCTTGTAGGTGTCGGTGCGGTAGGTCGGGGTGTAGAAGCTCGGGTAGGTCGTGGTCGTGTAGGTCGGGATCACTTTGTATTGATCCGAGTTGATCGACAAAATCGCCGTCTTCTTTTCGAGGTCGAACTTGGCGGCTTCCCACGGGACGGTCATCAGTTTGCCGCCGTTGTCGACGATGATGTACTCGAGGTTGCCGGCGTCGTCGAACACGAGATCGTCCACGGTGCCGACGGCGGCCGTGTTGCCCGTGATCATGATCTTCGTGCCGAGGACTTGCTTGGCGCGGAACTGATTGCTGGTGACTTGGACCGGGTCGGCCGCCGAAGCGACGGTCGCGGTCAAAAGGAACGCGGCGACCGCACCACTGCGCATCATGTTGCTCAACATCGTGAAAACTCCTGTTCATCAAAGGAAAGGACGGGCGGAGCGACGTTACTCCGATCCTCCGGACCCGTCTAAAGTCGACGCATATGTCGTGCCGGTCCGTATTCTGATCTTTTGATACCACCGGGGTGCCGACCATGGCCGAACCGCTCGCAATCGGGTTTCTCGGGGCCGGGCAAATGGCCACGGCGTTGGCGAAGGGTTGGGCGTCCGCGGGATTGCTCGATCTTTCCAAATGCTCGGCGAGCGATCCGTTCCCCGGCGCCCGCGACACGTTTACCGCCGAGACCGGCATCCGCACGGTCGAATCGAATCGGGCGGTCGTCGGAGCGAGCGCGATCGTCGTTCTCGCGGTGAAGCCGCAGATGATGCCGGCGCTGCTGAAGGAAATCCGCCCCGCCATCACGCCGGACCACCTCGTGATCTCTATCGCGGCCGGGATCACGCTGGCGCAACTCGCTGAAGTCCTCAAGGAATCGAGCCGCATCGTCCGCGTGATGCCGAACACGCCGGCGCTCGTCGGGATGAGCGCGACCGCCTTCGCCGGCAACTCGAATGCGACTCCGGCCGACATCGAACTCGTGACGCGGTTGTTCGGGGCCATCGGCGTCGCATTCCCCGTCGCGGAGAAACTGCTCGACGCCGTGACGGGACTCAGCGGTTCCGGGCCGGCGTATGTGTACGTGATGATCGAAGCCCTCGCCGACGGCGGCGTGCTGGCCGGGTTGCCGCGGGAGATCGCGTTGAAACTGGCGGCGCAGACGGTGCTCGGTTCCGCGCAGATGGTCCTGACAACGGGCCGTCACCCGGGTGCGCTCAAAGACGCCGTCGCCAGCCCCGGCGGCACGACCATCGTCGGCCTGCACGCGCTGGAACAAGCGGGCTTCCGCGGCGCGGTGATGGACGCGGTGCTGGCGGCCTCGCAACGGGCGGCGGAATTGGGGGCCACGCCCGGCTGACAACGCTGGAAGCGAGTCATTCTCGACGCGACCCACCCGGAGTGTCGCTTTTCGCTCCGCGAAAAGACGATTCCGAACGAGATTCACTTCCGGGAAGATACACGCTGCCGACGCGATTACGGGACCGCCACCCAGCGTTCGGTCGCGTGGCTTCTCGCGATCGCCTCGCAAATTTGCACTTCCCGGTGGCCGTCGGCGAAGGTCGCGTACAGCGGCTCCGGGTCGCGCGGCGCACCGGCGATCGCGCGTTCCACATCGGCGTAGATCGCCCGATACAGCTGCTTGAATGTATCGGGGAACCCCTCGGCGTGGCCGCCGGGGTAGTTCGCATACGGCCGAACCTTCGGGGCCAGCAGCGCCGGATCGCGCGTCAACAGTTTGTTCGGTCGGTCGCGGTAACCGATGAGCAAGTCGTTGGGCGATTCGCTATTCCAGCCGAAGGAACTGCTCTCGCCGGCGATGTCGAAGCGCAGGGCGTTCTTCCGCCCCGCCGCGACTTGCGAGACGGTGAACGCCCCGCGCGCCCCGCCGCGGAAGCGGATCAAGATCGACGCGTGGTCTTCGGTCGTCACCGTGATCCGCTCCGTTTTTTGGGACACCGAGGTCGGGCCGCTGTAAGTTTCGCTGCCGCCCAACGGCTTGTGCCGGACCGGATGGACCGTCTTCAAATCGGCGAAGACCGCGTCCACTTCCAACCCCGAAATGAAACAAACCGTGTCGAGCCAGTGGGTGCCGATGTCGGCGACGGCCCGGAGCGCCCCGCCTTCGCGGGCCTCGATGCGCCAGTTGAAGTCGCCGGGCAAGAGCAGCCAATCTTGGAGGTAGTCGCCCGTGATGTGGAAGATGCGGCCCAGGTGCCCGGCCTTGCGCCGCTCGCGGGCTTCGAGCACCAGCGGGTAAAAGCGCACGTTGTAATTGACGGCCGCGACGACCCGTTGTCGGACGGCGAGGGCCGACAATTCCGCCGTCTCGGCCGTGGTCAGGCCGAGCGGCTTTTCGCAGACGACGTGCTTCCCGGCGTTCAACACCTGCCGGCACTGCGCGAAATGGTGGACGTTCGGCGAAGCGAGGTGGACGACCTGCACGAGGGGGTCGTCGAGGAGTTCCCCGAGGCCGGCGTAGCCCCGTGGGATGCCGAGGTCGCGCGCGGCCACGAACGATTTCTCCGGGCTCGAGCCGAGGAGGCCGACGACCCGGTGGCCGAGGCGCCGGAGCGCTTCGACGTGGACGGGGCCGATGAATCCGATGCCGACGACGGCGACGCCGATTGGGGTCATGTTGAACTTCTCATCAAACTTTCTGGATGACACGACCTTCGACCGACGATACTATCCGAAGATACGGCCCGGTTGGGCCGCAATCATTCCGGGAGCCCCCTCGATGCGAACTCTGCAACGAACGCTTTGGGCGACGGCCATTTCGGCCTGCTTCGCTGGCAGTGCCCTCGCCCAAACGACGGGGACGACCGGAACAACCACCGGGACAACGGGAACGACCACCGGGACGACCGGAACCACGGGGGGCGGTGGCGGTAGCACCGGCGGTGGATTGACCACCGGCGCCGGAACGGGGACCGACGCGGCCGCACAAGCCCTGCAAGCCCCGACGATTTCTGCGCCGTCCGTGACGGCGAGTTCGAACTCCGCTTTGCAACAGTCCAACGCCTTCAACAAATACTACGCCAACCCTTACTTCCAGGGTCGGGCGGGCGTCACGACCGGCGGCGCCGGCTCCGGCGGCACCTCCGCGAATACCCCGGGCGGTTTCGGAGCACCACTGTACGGCACGACGAGTACCGCCGGGAATTCGACGACCGGCAGCGCCCGCGGCGGCACCGGCGGCGGGAACACCGGCACGGCGGGGCGGGCGACCACCGGCTCCACGGCCGGCTTCGGCGGCAGCACGACGGGTACGGGCGGCGGGGGCGCCGGCGGTTCCACGGCCGGCTTCGGCGGAGCGTCGACCGGCACCACCGCGGGCGCCGGCGGACGCGGGGGCCAAGGCGGGGCCGGCGCGAATTCGTCGAGTCAGCAGAACAGCAACCTCAGCTCGGGCCGTCAGATCGCCTACACCGCAACTTTGAAGTTCGCACCGCCCGCTTTGCCCCCGGCGCAAATGCAAACCGACCTCCGCGGCCTGATCGATGCGTCGTCCGGCATCGCCAACGCCAAAGGCATCAGCATCGCGGCGGGCGAAGGCGGGGTGGTCGTGCTGAAGGGCGCGGCGAAGGACGAAGACGAAGCCCGACTGATCGAAGGGATGATCCGCCTGACGCCCGGCGTCCGCAGTGTGCAGAACGAACTGAAGTTCCCCGTCCAGTAACGGAGTACCGGGCGAACGCTACAATAGAAACGCGGGGACACCCCCCGCGTTTTTTCGTTTCCACCGCAGACACCGAGGCCCCTGCCGATGGCGGGCAAGAACCCCTACATCACCCCCGTGAGAGCCGCCGCGGCGACGAAGCCTTTCAAAATCACCTTCGTGTTGCAAGAGACGAACGAGACGAAAGAACTCCGCGTCGACCCCGCCGCACTGCCCTTCGGCCGCAGCGGCGAACCGGGCAGCATCATGGATCTCGCCTACGGAGCCGGCGTCGAGATCGACCACGCCTGCGGCGGCGTCTGCGCCTGCGCGACGTGCCACGTCTACGTTTCGGAGGGTTTGAAATCGTGCAACGCCGCGACCGACGACGAAGAAGACATGCTCGACACCGCCCGCGCCGTCACGCCGGAATCGCGATTGAGCTGCCAATGCGTCCCCGACGGGACGCGAGACTTGCTGGTGGTCATCCCCGCGTGGAATAAGAACTTCGTCCAAGAAGGGCACGGGTGATCGGGGTGCCCGTCGAGCGAATTCAACTGGGCGACCGAACTAACTTCTGCGGTTCTGGAACCGACGCGTGATCTTGGGGACCGTGTACAGGATCACCAGTGCGAGAAGGGTGCTCAGGACGGCCGTGGCTTCGCGGCCCATCCCCGCGGCCACGCCGATCGCCGCCGTCAGCCAGATGCCGGCCGCCGTGGTCAAGCCCTTGATCTCCTCGTCTCCGCTACCCTTGATAATCGTACCGGCCCCGAGAAACCCGACCCCGGCGATCAGGCCCTGCAAAACCCGGCTGAGGTCGGCGTCCGACACCCCGGCTTGCTGCGGAATGAGGACGAAGAGCGCCGCCCCGAGGGCCACCAACATGTGCGTCCGCAGGCCGGCCGCTTTCCCCTTCTGCTCACGCTCGAACCCCAGAACGCCGCCCAGCGTCGCGGCGATCAGCAAGCGCAACGCGATTCGGGTCACGCCCGCCGCATCGGGGAGATCGGAGAACTCCTGCCGGACGGTATCCCCGACCTCCTGCCACCATACGCTCATGATCGCATCCTACTTTCCATACCACGGAACCGAAAATAGTTCCGCCTCTCCGACCGCGACATCGGTCGGCGGCGGAAGCGCGCCGGGCGGCACGAAACAGTTTACGCGGCCGGGTCGGGTGAGTCGGCCGCAACTCAAGTCGAGAAGGAGTTTCTGGGGCGGCGTCCGGGCGCTCAGGACCCCCCACTCGATCCCCCGCGCCCGCATGACCAGCCACATCGCCAGCGGGACCGCGAGGAACTGGAGCGCGCCGATGGCGATGGTGACCAGCCCGTACCACCGCGGCCGGGCGAACAGCTGGCGGATGCCCACCGCGAGACACACCGCCCAGAACAGCGCGACCGAAGCACCCGCCGCGAGGCCCGCGGCGATGGTGTCGAGCCGCGACTCACGCATACCCACCCGGACGCCCTCCGCCCCGAACACCCGGCTCAGCCGCGGCGGGCCGAGCGAGCTATGAAGTATGAGAAGCCCACTCGCCCCCGCCGTCGGCTGCGGCGCCTAGTTCGGAGTCTACTACTTGCTCGTGTGCTTCTCGAACCAGTCGGCCACCAATCCCATCTCTTTGCCCCAGTCTTTCGGAGTGTGGTCTTCGCCCTTCCTGACGACGAGGAGGTGATGCACTTTCAGGTCGGTGAGCTTGTCGCTCACGCAGAACACGACCCCGAGGCCGTTCGGTTTGGCCTTCGGTACGAACGCGTCGAGGGTCAGGCACATACCCCACTTTCGCCCGTAGATCACGTCTTCCGTGCGGGTGCATTCGGGCATTTGGGCCGATGCGGCGGCTGGGAGTGCCAGCAACGGAATGATTGCGAGGAGTCGGACCATGGAGGAACATCGGTCTCACGTCGCCGTAACCCCTAGCGCCGCAACGTCGGTCCGGCGAAAAGTTTCAAGTCCAGCGTTTTGCCGCTGAGTCTACGCGAGGGTGTGTGGAATCTCGCTGGACTCAACCCTCCGCCCGATCCCCCTGCGCAGACACTTCCCCATCTGCTAAGATTCGGTAGCCGAATTCCCTCACCCCACACGAGGCCGACGCACCGTGGGACAGAAAATTGAAAAAGACCTGCAGCGATTCCGGAAGATCGTCCGCGGCCAGATCAAATCGAACCTGTCGAAGTACATCGGCCGCGGCGAGATGATCGGCAAAAAGGGGAACGACCTCGTGTCGATCCCCTTGCCGGCGATCAATCCGCCGCAATTCCGGTACGGGTCGAAAGGCTCCGGCGGGGTCGGCGTCGGCCCGGGCCAACCGGGGCAACCCCTCACGCCCCAACAGGGGGACGGCGAGCCGCAAGCCGGGGAGGAGCCGGGCGGGCACATTTTGGAAGTCGAATTGACGATGCAGGAACTCGCCGCGATCTTGGGCGAGGAGTTGGCGCTGCCGCGCATCTTGCCGAAGGGGAAGAAGAACATCGTCTCGGTGAAGGACAAATACACGAGCATCCGCAACGTCGGCCCGGAAAGCCTCCGGCACTTCAAACGGACCTACAAGCAAGCCCTCAAGCGGCAGATTTCCGGCGGCGTGTACAACCCGGAGTCGCCGAAGATCATCCCGCAGCGCGAAGACAAACGCTACCGGGCCTGGAAGGAATTCCCCAAGCCCGAGGCCGTGGCGTGCATCGTCTACATGATGGACGTGTCCGGATCGATGACCGACGAACAGAAAGATATCGTGCGCGTCGAATCGTTTTGGCTCGACTCGTGGATCCGCTCGCACTACCAGGGGATCGAACGGGTTTACATCATCCACGACGCGGCGGCCAAGGAGGTCGACGAGCACACCTTCTACCACACCCGCGAGAGTGGCGGCACGAAAATCAGCACCGCCTACGACCTCGCGAATCGGATCATCGGCAGCCGGTACCCCGTCGACGAGTGGAACGTCTACGCCTTCCACTTCAGCGACGGCGACAACTGGGGCGACGACAACCTGAAGGCGCTGAAGTTGCTCAAGAACGAACTGCTGCCGAAGTTGAACCTGTTCGGCTACGGGCAGGTGGAGTCGCCGTACGGCTCCGGCGAGTTCTTCGACCACATCGACGCCCTGACGGCGACCCACGAGAACCTGATCACGAGCCGGGTGCCGGACCGCGACGCGATCCTCGGCAGCATCAAGGAATTCCTGAGCACGGGGCGGTAGAATGGGCGGAAAGACGTTCGCTGTACAAAATCGCGAGCGGGCTGCAATGGAATTCAAGGGACTACTGGAGGTGATGACGTGTTCAAAAGTGTGGACTACGTAGGGTTTGATCCCCAATCGGAACTGCTGACCAAGGCACAAGATTTGATGCCTGTGCTGGACCGCGAACTCGACAGCCGCGTCGGCGAGTTGGCGGTGACTTGGAAACGGTTGTCTGACCAAGAGGTCGAACTGCGGCTGTACGACGACAAGCTGGACGCCGAGGCTTCCCGGGTGTTTGAACCGGAGCATGTCGATGACGACCCTCGGTCATTTCCCCGGCTGAGTTGGAAACTGTACTTGGACCTGATGCAAAGCTATCGCCGCCGTCGATCCGCAGAACGAAAACGACATTGGCAGAGCGATCCGGAGCCCAGCATGGACGCGAGGGTTCCCGAGTTGGCATAATCGGCCGGACCCGCCACACGGAGACCAGTTCATGGCCGAAACAAAGGTCGAACAGCGCGTTCGCGAACTCGAATTGGAACTCGATGCCGAAAGTCACGAAAATGAGTATTTGCAGAAGCAGGTCGAAGACATCGGCGACTCTCTCTGCGCGGTCGAAACTCGACTTTCGGAGAGCGATATCCTTCAGTCGAGGCACCGCGTTCAGCTCGAACATTCCATCGAACGGGTCGAAAAGCTGATCGATTCTCAAAGGGCTTCGGACAAATTGATCGATGCCCTGAGCACGGACATCGCCGTCCTCCGGCACCGTGTGGACGAAAACTGCCGGCAGACGGAGAAATTAGACGCCCGCGTTTGGTGGTTCTTCACCGCCATAGTCGGCATGTTGTTCGCCACAATCGTCGGCCTCATCGTCGCTCTTGTGAAACGGTAGGGACACCACCCCATGCAAAACACCAAATTCTTCCACACGAATCTGCCACCCGACCTCCGGGTTCTCAAGGAGGAAATCGAGGGGCATGCCAAGGCCTACGGGCTGGACTTCTACGAGACCATCTTCGAAGTCGTCGATGCCGACGACCTCAACGAGATCGCCGCGTACGGTGGCTTCCCCACGCGTTACCCGCATTGGTCGTTCGGGATGCAGTACGAGGAGCTGAAGCGCGGTTACGAATACGGCCTGTCCAAAATCTACGAGATGGTGATCAACAACGACCCGTGCTACGCCTACCTCATGCGCTGCAATTTGGTGGTCGATCAAAAACTCGTCATGGCCCACGTCTACGGGCACTCGGACTTCTTCAAGAACAACGCGTTCTTCGCGCACACCAGCCGCAAGATGATGGACGAAATCGCCAACCACGGCGCCCGGATCCGCCGCTTCGCCGAGCGCTACGGCGAAGACGAGGTCGAAGCGTTCCTCGACCGCTGCATGTCGATCGACGACCTCATCGACATCCACTCGGTCGCCATCAAGCGCCGCGACGAGCACCCGAAGTTCGAAATCAAACCGGACGACGACACCTCCGGCGAGGAAAAACCGGTGCGGTTCAAGTCGAAGCCGTACATGGAAGACTACATCAACCCCCACGGCGACGACGAACCGCCGAAACCGAAGGAACCGCAAGCGGCGCACTTCCCGGACGAACCGCAGAAGGATGTGCTGCTGTTTTTGATCGAGCATGCGCCGCTGAAAAACTGGCAGCGCGACATGCTCAGCATCGTCCGCGACGAGGCCTATTACTTCTATCCGCAGGGCCAGACCAAGATCATGAACGAAGGTTGGGCGTCGTTTTTCCACAGCACGATCATGACGGAAAAAGTCCTGCAACCTTCGGAACTCATCGACTACGCCGACCACCACTCGGGCACCATGGCCACGAGCGGGCAACGCATCAACCCGTACAAACTCGGCATCGAACTGCTGCGCGACATCGAACACCGTTGGAACACCGGCCGCTTCGGCCCCGAATGGGACGCCTGCGACGATTACGAAGCCCGCCGCACTTGGAACAAACCGACGAATCTCGGCCGCAAGAAAATCTTCGAGGTGCGCAAGGTTCACAACGATATCACCTTCATCGACACCTACTTGACACCCGAATTCTGCCGGGAACACAAGCTCTTCTCGTTCGCCCACCAAGATGCGACGAAGAACTACGTCATCGAGTCGCGGGAGTTCGATCAAGTGAAAAAACGGCTGCTCTTCAGCCTCACGAACTTCGGCAAACCGTACATCGAAGTGATCAACGGCAACCACCGCAACCGCGGCGAACTGCTGCTCCGACACCGGTACAACGGTGTGGAGTTGAAGCTGAGCGACGCACAAGAAACGATGGTGAACCTCCGGTACATTTGGGGCCGGCCGGTGCACATCGAGACCGTCGTCGACGAAAAGCCGGTGCTGTTGAGCTTCGACGGCACCGAGCACACCAAGCAACCCATCACGGGAAAAACATGAAATCCACGGACGCCCTCGTTCAATCGCTCGATTCTTGGCAGCCCGCCGGGGTCGGTCCGCACACGCACACGTCGAACCAGCCCGGCTGGCAGACGACCGTCAAGGCCGAGGCCAACGACAGCATGGCGACCAAGGCGACCGAAGTGACGATCACCCGGACCGGCTCGGCGCCGGCCGGGAGTTCCCTGCGCGGCTGGGCCGAGAGCATCGCAGCGAAACCGACGGGCCTCCCCGAACCGCTCGCGCTCCACGAGATCGACACCGATGGCGGAACCGCGGTGCTGCGCAGCGCCGAACCGACGCGCAAAGGCGACACCGTCGGCTACTACGAAGCGACCCTGACGGGCACCGGGGAAGCGAAGCTGAAGCGATACGCGGCGAACACGGCCGAGCGCACGCCGCGGGAAGCGGTGCCGTTCGTGCTCACGCACGAATCCATCGCCAAGGTCGCCGGAGTACTATCGGGGGAGCAATAAGACGGCGAGCCTCCCGAACTGTGCGCCGGGTTTTGTTACAATTGGTCTCCCGTCGCATCTCCGCGGAGTTCCGCCGTGCCGAAAAAAGTCATCCTCATCGCCGATCCGGGGATCGACACCGCGTTCGCGGTGGCGCTCGCGCTGCACGACCCGAATCTCGATGTCATCGGATTGCTCCCCTGCGCCGGCAACGTCACGGCGGAGCAAGCGACGGCGAACGTGAATGTTTTGATCGACCACCTCGACCCCGCGAAATGGCCGCGCACGGCGACGGCTTTGCCCGCGGTCTACGACCTCGACGGGACGGCGCTCCACGGGGCCGACGGGTTCGGCAACAACCACTTCCCGGCCAGCACGCGCCACCAGCAACACCCGGCCGACAAGGTGCTGATCGAACTCGTCCGCGAGAATCCGCGCGAAGTGTCGGTGCTCTGCCTCGGGCCGGTCACGACGTTCGCCCGCGCCGTCGACCGCGACCCCGAGTTTATCAAACTCATCGACAAACTCGTCCTCGTCGGCGGTTGCTGGAAAGAACCGGGGAACGCCGGCCCGGCCGCGGAGTTCCACTTTTACCTCGACCCGGACGCCGTGAAACGGACGATCCACACCGGCATCGCGCCGATCATCATTCCGCTCGACGTGACGCGCCGGTTGATTTTCTCGCCGACCGAGTTGCTCGATTTGCCCAATCCGGAATCGAGCACGTGCCAGTTCCTGCGGAAGATCGTGCCCTTCGCCATCCGGGCCAGCATGAATCGGTACGGCATCGAAGGCTTCCACTTGAAGGACGTCCTCGGCGTCGCGGCGCTCGCGCTGCCCGGTTGCATCACCACCGAAACGCGCCCGGCCGACGTCGAAACCAAGGGCGAACTGACGCGCGGGATGCTCGTGGTCGACAGCCGCAAAAATCCGGGGACGATGCCCGATGTCCGCGTGGGCGTCGATGCCGCGATTGGCGAAATCCGCCAGTACATCGAGCGCGTGCTGAAGGGCGCGGCGTAAGGATCGCCCAAACGATCCGCCATCCGTATCATTTTTTTACGGCCGAAGCGCCGCCGCCCGCCCGCCGTCGCCTTCAGGATTCGCACCGATGGATATGATGTTGCTCGGGATCGGCCTCGGCGTCGCGGTCGCGGTGTTGTTCCTCGGGACGCTCGCATTCGCCCGGGCGGGAAGCTTGAGCCAAGCTTGGTGGGGCCTCACGGTGGCGGGGCACGCCTCCGCCAATCCGTCTCTCGGGGCAAAACTCGCCGCGCTGATCGGCGACCCCTCCGCTCCGATCCCGAAGTCTTCGCCGTCTGCGATCTCGCCGACGATTCCAGTGCCAGCGTTGCACAAGCCGACGGGCGAGGCCCTCCGTTTCCTCAGTTTGCTCCAAGCCGAGGCGCGCCTTGTCGATTTTTTGATGGAAGACATCAGCGGTGCCCCGGATGCCGCCGTCGGCGCGGGCGTGCGGGAAGTTCACAAGAAGGCGTCCGCGACGCTCAAAAAATACATCGTGATCGAGGCAGTCCTCGGGGGCACCGAAGGGGATCGCGTCACCGTGGCGAAAGGGTTCAACCCCTCGGCCATCCGCGTTTTGGGCAACGTTACGGGCGAGCCGCCGTACCACGGGGAATTGCAACACGCGGGCTGGAAGGTGAAGGAACTCAAGCTACCCGGCAGCGCCGAGGGGCAGGATCCTTACGTGTTGCAACCGGCCGAAGTGCAGATGTAACCCGCCATGCGCTGGCACGACCCGTGCACCGAGCCAACGCCCGATTCTGGCGAGACGCACGTCTGGCTCATCCGCGATGCCGAGCCACTGCCGACGTGGGTTTGCGACATCGATTGTCTGAGCGAGTTGGAACAAACCCGCGCTGCGAACATCCGCCATCCATTGGCCCATGCACAATTTATCCGCGGCCGGACCGTCCTCCGCTCGGCGCTTGCCCACTGGCTGAAGCGGGCACCGGCCGAGATCGCGATCCGACTCACAGCCGATGGCAAGCCCGTCATTGAAGACACCGGCGTTCACTTCAACATGAGCCATACCGCGGGGTTTGCCCTGTTCGGCATCGGCCCGCGTCCCCTCGGGGTCGATGTCGAAACCGCCGACCCGAAGCGCGACTGCGACGGCTTGATGCGCCGCTACTTTTTACCCGCGGAACAAGAACAATATTTCCGGTTACCACCGACGCGGCGCCCGGAGGCCTTCTTGCGAGGCTGGACCTGCAAAGAAGCGCTGTTAAAAGCCATCGGCTGCGGCGTCCGCGACTTGCAAAACTGTCGGGTGAATCTGAACCCGTACGAGCCGCCGGCGGTGTTTGAATCACCCGGCACGGACAATTGGTTATTAGAAGCGGGCGAAGTGGAACCGGGCGTCGCGTGGGCGGTGGCGGAAGAGGCATAACGGATGATGGTA
>JAYSYN010000002.1:0-24284 GCA_043727575.1 Fimbriiglobus sp. | reverse complement strand
GAGGCGGCGGGCGAGTTCCTGCGGGATGGTCTCGGGCACGCGGCGATGCGGGCCGGGCCCGGAGTGAGCGGGGCCGAGTTCGGCGAGCAGTTCTTCGATGAGCGGGACGAGCAGGTCCGGGTCGAAGACGCGGCAGGATTCGGAGAGCGAGCCCAGCGAAACGCGCCCCACGCCCAACTTCTTTTGCACGTTTTTGAGCTGGGACGCCTGCCGGAGTCCGCGCAGCGACTGCAGGGCCGGGTTGAAGAAGCCCGAGAGGATCGGCGAGGCGTAGTGGGAGTAAAGGAACTCGCGGTTGCGGGACTTGTCGACGCCCGCGCCGCGGAGACGCTCGAAGAGGGCGTTCGCGCGGGCGACGAGCTTGAGCGAGTGACCGGAGGGGGTTCGACCGCGGGCGCATCCGACGATTCCATAGCGGCACTCTCCGGAGAGATGCCGTAAGATAACCAGCCCCGACACCGGGCGCCAGAGCGCAAATATCGTGCCGAACACGATAGGGACAAGCCCGGTGGCTCGTCGAACCTCACTCGAATTCGTTTGTCCATTCCGCGGTTCCGTACTTCGTCCGCACCAGCGCCTCCGCCGGGTCCAGATCGGCCGCGCTCAATTCGCCAACCGCTCCACCGTAACGCGTGATGAACCCATCGCGCAAAGCCCCCGAGATGGCTTCCCGGTTCAAGTCGGTTTGCAAATTCAACGGGGCCACGACTTTTTCCGCGCTCGCCACGCCGCGCTCTTTCAACTTCTCGCGGCCGAGGCGCAGGACGCGCAACATCTCTTCGTTATCGAGAGCGTAGGCCAGCGCCGTATGGTGCAGCACGACTCCGCGCCGGCGGGCTTGCGCGGCGCCCGCGATCTTCCCGGCGGCGCACGCGATGTCGTTGATCGGTCGGTACTCGCAATCGATACCGAGTTCGTGCAGCACCGAAACGCACCACGCATCGCAGACTTCGTAACTCTGCCGGAGGGTCAGCCCTTCCACCAGGGCCTCGGGCAAGATGAGGGAGTAGGTGATCGCGCCGTGCGGCTGGAGGAACATCGCCCCGCCGCCGGTCATCCGCCGAACGACGGTCATGCCGAGATCGCGCGCGGCCGGGAGGTCGACTTCGTTCGCCACGGACTGGCAGCGGCCCAGGACGACGGCCGCGGAATCCCAGCCCCAGAAGCGCAGCGTCGGCGAATCACCAGCGGCGACCCGGTCGACGAGGACTTCATCGAGGGCCACGTTTAGCGCGGGGGAAACCGGGCGCTCGGGGAGGACCCGCCACGGGAGGGCGTGCCACGATGCCGTGAGCTTCGCGATTGCGAGTTCGGTGAATGCGACGTCCATTCGAGAATTGTAGAAGTCGAAGCTCACTCCTGCCGTGATAAGATTCGACCACGCGCCACTACCTTGTTGCCCTCGCGGATCGCGATTGTTACGCCGGGTACGAGCTCCGAATAATCCACAGCCGAGTACATCAATTCGAGTTCAAAAATTCCGGGCCGTCCGATTTCCGGCGTAGGACCGTGGAGAAACTTCACACCCAAGTATTCGTTGTCTGACCCAGCGACACTACCGTCTACTACCGCATGCGGCATGTACCCGCCATGCCCGGGCTCTCCAGTGGGTTGCGAGGGCGGGTGATTGCGACCGCCCTCGGCGGCCGACAAGAAAGTGATTTCTGCGAAAACGGTCGCCATTCCGATTCCTCCTTTTCTTGTCTATCGGAATAATCCCGCGACGCTTGCGAACGTGGCGACAAGTTTCCAACTTGTCGACAAATGATATCTCAGGGGACTGCCGGATGCCGAGTCCTTCGGGGTTCGGTTCGTCGACAAGTTGGAAACTTGTCGCCACGTCGGAGGACCGGGCTATCGGTGGCGTGGCAAGAAAGTCCAAGGCGCTCTAAATACTTGAAGTTCGCTTAGCTTCGCAACGTGATCACGCTGAGTTCGGGAGGGCAATTGTACCGGACGGGCAGGCCGGTGACGCCGAGGCCGCGGGAGGTGTAGACCCGCGTGGCCGGGGCGTCGGCGAAACCGCGGGCGTATTTGTCGCCGTAGCGCGACGGCACGAACGGGTTCGCGATGCCGCGGAAACTGATTTGACCGCCGTGGGTGTGGCCGCTCAACATCAACCCGACGCGGCGGTCGGTGAGCGTTTCGGCGACGTCCGGGTTGTGGCTGAGCAGCACGCAGGCATCCGTCGGTTTGGTATCGGCGAGCGATTCGGCCACATCGACGCGGCCGCACCAGAGGTCGTCGACCCCGGCGATACGGAGGCGGTCGTTCCCGCGCGTCAGCCAGACGCCGCGGTTCGTCAGTTCTTCGATCCCGGCCTTCGCCAGGCCGGTTTTGGTCGCTTCCACACCGTGCCAGTAGTCGTGGTTGCCGAGCACGCCGAAGACGCCGAGCGGGGCTTTCAGCGACGCGAGGACATCGAGGCACGGGGCGATGTACGAGTCGTTGCGCGACGAGTAATCGCCGCCGAGGAGGATGAGGTCGGGCTGAAGTGCCAAGGCGGTGCGGACGAACGCGGCCACCTGCGACAACGGCACATACGGGCCGTGGTGGATGTCGGTGAGGAAGGCGATTCGCAAGCCGTCGAACGCCCGCGGCAGGTTCGGCACCGGCGCCTCGACGCGTTCGATGCGGACGTCGCCGGCCTCGGCGAGGCCGTACCCCAGCGCGGCCACGGGGGCCGCACACGCCGCCAATTTCAAGAAGTTCCGCCGATGCATGGGCGCGCTCCGCGTGAAATCTCCACCGACACCCGAATGCTACCCACGCACCTCCACCGGAGCGAGGGCAAAGCGCGACTTTCCGAACTCGCGCGGCGGCAACCCGGACAGCACACCGGGGCGCGTTCAGTTCCGTTACGGAATTCGGGACTCGAAACGAGAATTGTGCCCGGGCGGGAATATCCATAGAGAGCGGGGGCGAATCGCGGATTCAACGTCGATGGCACTACAATCTCGGCCCGCTCCGTTCGATGACTCCTTCGGTTCGATCCCCCGTATCGGTGGCCACCATGCCTCAGCAGACCCCGGATTCTTCCACGGCCACGAAAATCGACACCCACGCCAAAGCGCTGCGCGTCAATATCGATTCCCGGCGCTACGGTACCTTCGCCGAGATCGGGGCGGGTCAGGAAGTCGTGCGCTGGTTCTTCCGCGTCGGCGGCGCCGCCGGCACCGTCGCCAAGAGCATGTCGGCGTACGACATGACCGTCAGCGATGCCATCTACGGCGATGCGACGCGCTACGTCAGCCGCGAGCGCCTCGAAGACATGCTCGAGCACGAGTACAGGCTGAACATCGAGCGCCTCGCCGAGTCGCGCGGCGACAACACGTCGTTCTTCGCCTTCGCCGATACCGTCAGCGCCCGCAATTACCAGGGCACCAACGAATGCCACGGCTGGATGGGGGTGCGGTTCCAAGTCTACCCGCGCGATCAGGAAAGCCAGATCATCATCCACTTCCGGTTGCTCGACACGACCAACGTCCTGCAGCAAGAGGCCATCGGCATCCTCGGCGTCAACCTGCTCTTCGGCGCGTTCACCCTGCACCACGAGGCCGATCAGCTGATCCAATCGCTGCTCGACAACCTCGGGCCGACGCGGGTCGAAGTCGACATGATCGAGTTCCGTGGCATCGGCTTCCGCTCCATCGACAACCGGCTGATGAGCCTGCACCTCGTGCAGCGCGGCCTCAGCAAAGCCGCCATGTTCGGCCCCGACGGCAAGGTGCTGCTGCCGAGCGAGGTCTTCTACAAACGCCCGGTCCTCGTCGAGCGCGGCAGCTTCCGCCCGCTGACGAACGTGAACCTCGACATCCTCCGCTCGGCCCGCGAAGAGTTCCAAGCCCGGCTCGCCCCGGACGACAAAGAGCGCGTCGTGAGCGTCGCCGAACTGACCATGCGGAACTTGAAGGGCGACTCCGCCGCACCGGACACCCGCGACTTCCTCAGCCGGGCCGACGTCCTCGCCGCGGCCGGGTTGAACGTGCTCGTCTCGGACTTCATCGAGTTCTACCGGGTGGCCGGGTATCTGCGCAAACTCACCAACCGCCCCCTCGGCATGGCGATGGGCGCCGTCACCGTCCCCGAGTTGTTCAAAGAGAGTTACTACACGAACCTCGAGGGCGGCTTGCTCGAATCGATCGGCCGGCTCTTCAGCGGCGACGTGAAGCTGTTCGTCTACCCGTATTGCGACCGCGTGACCGGGGAATTGTCGACGGTGGAGACGCTCAAAATGCCGCCGGAGGCGAAGCCGCTGTACGACTACGCCGTCGGGGCGGGGAAGATCATCGCGCTGAACAACCAAGATCCGACCTGCATGGCCATCGACAGCCGCGACGTATTGAAGCGCATCGCCTCGGGCGACTCGCAGTGGGAAACGATGGTCCCCCCGGCCATCGTGGAGTTGATCAAGGAGCGCCACCTCTTCGGCCACCGCCGGAAGGGGTAGGCGCCCGGGGATTCCGACAGATGGAGCTGCGGGCTACTTCTTCTCCGGCACCGGCGCGAGCTTTTTCATCTCAATATGCGCAACCTTCATCGTCCGGCAGCTTACTTGGATCGCCAAGGATCCGGGGCGTATCGGTAAGGCGTGTGGACCAAACCTTTTTCCTCGGCTTCGAGCCGCAGCTCGATGGCCCTGCGACACTGATTCGCGTCCTCGATCCAGAGCCCGTCCGGGTCGCGTGCGATCTGCCTGAGGGCATACTGCTGGAGCGCCGCCAGCACGTCACGACCGCCGATTTTGCGAAGGCAACTCAGCACACTCCTCGGATTTTCGTTTTGGAAATCGTCCCCGAGGAGTAGTGCGGCGACGGCCTCAGCCTCCGCCGGTCTCCCGTGAGTCCGGACGAACGCCAAGGCGCTTGATAGGCACCTCGGCTCGGCTAGGTACTTCACGGCGAAGGGGAGGAAGAGCCGGCTGTGGCCGCCGATCCGCTCGGACAAACCCACGACGACCCAGTTGTGCGGGGCGACCGGGTTGTCGCGCAGATACTTGAGGTACATCGGGATCGCCGTGGGATCGTAGGCCCCCAAATCCTTCCGCCGTTGGACGTTCAAACGGTTGTTGAGATCCGCCCGTAGCGGGTAGGTTTTCAGGATCAGCGGCATGATCTCATCGGCGCGATCTTCGAGCAGCTTCCATTGGTGCGTGCCGACGATGAGCGCGGCCAAGACGACAATCGCAGCGTTCATAGTCGCTCCCAATTCTTGTTAACTGAGGTGTTTTCAACAAATCGGCTCGGGTGGCCATCATCGTTTTTTGTGCTTCGACGAATCGCTTGGGATCGCGGTCCGACTGAGCGGCGTAGGTCCTCAGAAGCAATCCTACAACTCGATGCCGTCGAGCACCGATTTCATCCCATGGAATGTGTTCGTCGGCACGTTGAAGCCGGTCCCCCGCGAAACCTTCGCCGCGATCCACTTCGCACTTGGCCACGGTGAAACCGGTGCCTCGCCTCATCGCTGACAACAAGGCTCGTTCGATCTCAATGGCTGAGCCCAATCGAAAGTCCAATCCGCTCATTCCACCAAAGCGGCCTCGCAGACCAATCCGGGGCCGAAGCCGAGCAGTACCGCGGGGAGTTGCGCCCGGCGTTCGCGCAGGCGCTTCAAAATGAACAAAACCGTCGGCGACGACATGTTGCCGAACTCGGCGAAGACGGCCCGGGAGTCGGCCAGGGCGTCGTCCGTCAGTTCCAGCGCCGACTGGGCCGCCTGCAAGATGCGAGGACCGCCGGGGTGGATCGCCCACGAGCCGATTTCTTCGACCGAGAGCCCGCGTTCGCCGAGCCAGCCGTCGATCCACGTCCGCAGGTTGCGCTCGATGAAGACGGGAATTTGTTTCGACAGCACCATCTCGAAACCGTGGTCGCCGACGGACCAGCCCATCTCGGCGGTGGAGTCGGGGATGATCCCGGAGCCGGTCGCCGTGACCCGGTGGGTCCCTTCGCCGCGACCGGACGCCACGATTGCCGCGGCGCCGTCCGCGAAGAGAGCATTCGCGATGGCTTTGTCGATGTCCGGCCCGGTGTAGTAGTGCAGGCTGCAGAGTTCCACGGCGACCAGCAGCACCGTATTGGCCGGGTCGGCCGCGAGGGCCGACGCCGCGCGGAGGCCGTTGATCGCCCCGTGGCACCCCATAAAACCGATGTGGAGTCGTTCGGTCGTCGGCCTCAGACCGAGTTCGCGGACGATGGCGAAATCGAACCCCGGCGAGGCGAAGCCGGTACACGACACCGTCACGAGATGGGTGATCGACTTCGGTGACAAGCCGCTGTCAGTCAGCGCGTTCGCGGCGGCCTGCACCGCGAGTTTCGGGGCGTGTTCGGCGTACATCGCCATGCGCTGCGCCGTCGTCGGGCCGAGCGGATCGTCCCCCGGCAGGAAGGGCGAACCGGAAACCCGCGTGCCGGTGAGGAGGTCGTTGACGAAGGGCCGGCCCAACACCTGGAAACGCGTGCGGACCCCGGATTTGGCGTAGACGGCCGGGAGCCAACTCGCGGTCCGGATGGCGGGGTGGCCGAGCACTTGGGCCGACTTCAGCGACTCGGCGGTGGTCACGCCATCGGGCGGCAACGCGGTGCCGAGGCCGTGGAGCACAAGGGGCATCAACGCACTCCGGGGAGGGAAGCCAACGGTCGATTCAGCGAGCTCACCACGGGGCGGGCCAATCCCGGAATCAACCGCAATCCGCGTACCGCGACTCGGCAAAGCCCCGGTCGCTTCAAACCCCACGCCAACGCCCGGCAGGTCCATTGCCGTGCGCCGACGCACTTTCGGTGGACCGCGGCCCATTCCGCGGCCAAGTCGCCGGGTCCGTATTGCACGCAGCGTTCGACCAGCGGCGCGACCGCCAGGGCGCTCGCCATAGCCCAGGCCATCCCTTCGCCGGTGAAGGGTTCGATGTACCCGGCGGCATCGCCGATGGCGAACCAGCGCGGCCCCGCGACCCGCACCGGTCCGCGCGTCAACGGCGGAGTGCCTTTCCAATCCGCGTCGGGCAATCCGGGCAATAGGGGCAGTCCGGACGATTGCAGAATCATCGACGCCGCGCCGGGCAGACCGTGCGTTTGAACGAAAGCCGCATCGAATGCCGCGGCGATATCGAGCCGGCCATCTTCCAAGCGGACGAGGCCGACGTACCCGCCGCGGCCTGTGGCCATGTGGATCGTCCCCGCTTCGTACGAATCCGGCGCTTCGGCCAAGATCGCCCCGGCCCCGATGCGCGATCCCGGCGTCACCACGGTGGCTTCCGCGCGGGCCCGGCCGTTCAACCCATCCGCGACGATGACGGCCCGCGCCCGCAATCCTCCCGAAAGGGATACTCCCTCGGCACCGTCGGCGGTTTCATCCATTTGAACGCGCGTCCCGGGTTGGAATGTCGCACCCGCATCCACGGCGTTCTCGATCAGCGCGACATCGAACGCCTCGCGGGAGAGGGCGACCCCGCCGGGCAAGCGCACGGTGGCGCAGCGCCCGCCGACGCCCAGCTTGACCCGGTTCAACGGCACCGCCCCGAGCCGCGCGGGGAGCGCGCCCAAGTCGGCGGATTCCAGCGCCGACAGGGCATGACGGTTCAAGCAGCAGCCGCAGACCTTGCGGCGCGGGAAGGTCGCCCGATCGACGAGCAGCACCTCCCAGCCCCGGAGGGCCAACGTGCGCGCCGCCAGCGAACCCGCCGGGCCGGCCCCGATGACGACGACGTCCCAGTCGGTCACGCCGGTTTCCTCCACGTCAGCAGCCAGCGGCAGGGGAACCGCGTCTCGACGACCGCCCCGGTCAACCCGGCGCGCCGGGCCAGTGCCGCCGCTTCGACTCGGGTGAACGCGGCCCGGACGCTCAACGGCCCATCGACGCGGACCACCGGGGAGCGCGTGAGCAACCGCGTCGCGGTCCAAACGAGACCGAGGTTCCACCGGCTGCGACTGAGGTCGTTGACGAGGACGAGGCAATCGGTCGCCGCGGCGAGCCGGGCGAGGAGTGACACGGCGTTGTCATCGGACAAATGGTGCAAAAAAAGCGAACACGTGACGATGTCGAACCCCGTCGGCAGCGCTTCAACGATGGCATCGGTCGGGAAATAGTTCACCGTCGCCCCGGCGGCGCGGGTCCGGGCCGCGGCGGTTTCCAAGGCGACGGGGCTGATGTCGCAGGCCCTGAGTTCGAGTTCGATTCCGGCCCGTTTCGCCCGCGCCCACAACCCGAGGGGCACATCCCCGCCACCGGTGGCGACATCGAGGATCTTGGCGGGTCGACCGAGTTTGTGGGCCAACTTCAGCACCGCGGGCCAAAGGACACCGACGCTATTGGAACAGGCGTTCAAACGCGCCAAGCCCGCGAGCGCCCGCCGGTGTTCCTCCGGAGGCAAGTCGGGATCATCCATCAGTTCGGGTTGCAGATTGCGGGCGCGCAACGGGGTAATCCGGAGGTGGGTGTTCCGCTATTGTAGGCGCGGCCCCTTGCCAGGAACGGGGGAAGGCGGCCCGGCGATACCCCGCACCGGCGAGTTCCGGTACGATAATGGAACTCGTGCGGAGGCGAATCATGGTCGGAACAACGGTCGGAATCAGCGGTTGGGAGAAAGCCCTCATGGCATCGGAACGCGTGAAAGAACGATTGCGCCGGGCCACCCGCGCCCTCGAGGATGCCGCCGTGCCGTACGCCGTCGTCGGCGGCAATGCCGTGGCCGAGTGGGTCGCCCGGGCCGACGAGGGGGCGGTCCGCAACACGAAGGACGTCGATATTTTGGTTCGACGAATCGACCTCCCCGCGGTGAAGGCCGCGCTCGAAGCCGTCGGGTTCGAGTACCACCACATCTGGGGCGTGGACACCTTCATCGACGGCGCTCAGGGCCGGCCCAGCGAAGGCATCCACCTCCTGTTCGATGGCGAAGTGGTCAAGCCCGGCGACAGTCACACGTTCCCCCACGTCGAAGATTCGGAACGGGGCATCGATTTCCAAGTGGTCCGGCTCGAAGAACTCCTGCGGATGAAACTCCTCGCTTGGCGCGACAAAGATCGCACCCACATCCGCGATATGCTCGGTGTCGGCCTGATCGACGCCTCGTGGCCCGCCCGCTTCCCGGCCGCACTCGGCGACCGCCTGCAGCAATTGCTCGACGACCCGGACGGGTGATGGATCATCACATTATTCTGGAGATGACAACATGGGACGCGTCACGGTCGAAGCTTTGATCGAAAACTTGGAAGACCTGTGGGCGGTCCGTCGCGGGGCATTGCCCGATGAGCAAAGTCGGCGGATCACGGTGACCGACGCCCTCGTCAACAGCGGGGCGACCTTGCTGTCGGTGCCCACCGCGATCATCAAACAACTCGGCCTGCACGCGGTGTCCAAGAAACGCGTGACGAGCAGCGTCGGCCCGACCGAAACCACGCTTTACGACACCGTGAAACTCACGATTCAGGGCCGATCTTGCACCATGGACGTTATCGAAGTGACGGACGGCGTACCCGTCCTCATCGGGCAGATTCCCCTCGAACACCTCGATTTCGTCATCGATATGCGCGATCAGAAGCTCATCGGCAACCCGCGCCACGGCGGCGAGCACATTTACGAGATGTATTGAGTGCCACGTACACCATGGGGACAGGTACGTTTCTCGTTGAGTATCCCTGACCTACGAATTACCTCACCCCCGCCGGTCAACTGCAGCGTCTTTGCTGCCCACGACGATGACCTCGGTGCCGCCCTCGCACCAGTTCGGCAGCCCCGGTCGGACCATGTGAAACCGGATTGTGACCTCATCCGCGTCGGCCTGTCGGGAGATGCGGAACTCGCGGGTGGGCCACTGTGCCCTCATCTCTGCGGCCCACGACAGCAAAATCTCATCCGCGGCGACTTCCCGGCCCTCGCCAGACAGGTGCAGATGATTCACGAATGCCTCGCGGCCAATGCGATCGAGCGACTCATAGCCATGAGACAATCCGAACTGCTCGACGTCGAACACACATCCTTCGACTTGAACGAGCGGCACCCGGTATGCCCTCCGCCGCCAGAAATATGATTATCCGGCGGATCAGCCGGATATCATCCCGGCAATATCGCCGGATAGTTCCGCCCCGTCAAACGAAACTTCCTTGAATTCAGCCCGCACTCTGGCTTCGTGATTGCAATATCACCCCTCGGCCTCTTCTCCGAATTGGAAAGGAGTAACTCACATGTCTTCGTTGGAATTCAACCTTCAGGTTGCGTGCCCGCCTGCGCCGCTGCCGCGATTCGTAGGTCGGGCCGAGTCGGCGAGGCCCGACTGGCTCTGTGAGCTGCAGATGGGGATTCCATTCGCCCGGGGCCGGGCCTCGCCGACTCCGCCCGACCCGCTCGCTCGTCCATCTTCAGCGGTCGGGCGTGCAACCTAAAGGTTGAACTCCAACGAAGACCGGATCGCCGCGCCCCATTCCGCCCACCCCAGTATCATAGTCATCCTTTCATCGTGCGAAGGATCTCCAGATGTTGATCGTGATGCGATCGGATGCCACGCCGGCCCAGATCGAACGGGTGGTGGCTGCGATCACCGAACAGGGCCTCATTCCGCATCCGCTGCCGGGGGCGACGCGGACGGCCATCGGCATGACGGGCAACACGGGCTCGGTGGACAAATCGCACTTCGAAGTTCTCCCCGGTGTCGAGGACGCCATCCGCGTGACCAAGCCGTACAAGCTCGCCAGCCGGGAGATGAAGAAAGAGTCGACGACCGTCCACTTCGGGAAAGTCGAAATCGGCCCGAAGACGTTCACGATCATCGCGGGGCCGTGCAGCGTCGAAGACGAAGCGACCACGATGCGCACCGCCGAGCACCTGATGGACCGGGGCGTTTCGTTCCTGCGCGCCGGGGCCTTCAAACCGCGCACCAGCCCGTATAGCTTCCAGGGCATGGGCCTCGACGGGCTGAAATTGCTGGCCAAGGCGAGGGAAAAGACCGGCATCCGCATCGTCACCGAACTCATGGACACCGAGCACGCGGCGGCGGTCGAAGACGCGTCGGACATCATCCAAATCGGCGCGCGGAACATGCAGAACTTCTCGCTGCTCAAGCGCGTGGGATTGTGCCGCAAGCCGGTGCTGCTCAAGCGCGGCCTGAGCGCCACCCTCGAAGAATGGCTGATGGCGGCCGAGTACATCATGGCCGGCGGCAACTACGACGTGATCCTCTGCGAGCGCGGCGTGCGGACCTTCTCCGACCACAGCCGCAACACGCTCGACCTGTCGGTGGTGCCGCCGGCCAAGGCGCTCAGCCACCTGCCGGTGTTCGTCGACCCGAGCCACGGCACCGGCAAGCGCCAGTATGTGCCCGCGATGACCTACGCCGCGATGGCCTCCGGCGCCGACGGTGTGATGATCGAAGCCCACCCCGACCCGGACCACGCCGTCTCGGACGGAGCCCAGACGATCGACTTCGCCACGCTGGACGCGATGCTGGCGAAACTGAAAGCGATGGCGGGCCTCTTCGGCCGTACGATGGGGTAAATGGTCCGGGCGTTCATAAGTCGGCTTCGGTCAGTTCGTCACGAGACGAGTGGCGGACTCGGAGAATCTTGACAACATTGTCTTCGATTCGAAATACGACCCGATATACGTGCGGCCGTTTGCCCGAATAGGCCACTCTCAAATCGAGACCCAGTTTGGCCGCCTCTTCCGCTTCGGGGTACTGCTCCGGGGCGTTTTCCAATTCTCGGATGGTGTGGTAAAGCCTCGCGCGCCAACGTTGCAGAGCTGCACCGCCCAAGAGTTTCATGAACGCTTCGCCTTCCCTCAAGTCGGCCTTGGCGAGCCGCTCGAAATCGATGACGAATACCATGCCATTATTCCCCCGGTTCGAGCGGGAGGTTGTTTCGCAAGGCCATTTCTTTGAGGAAGGCCCGCGCGTCCGTCCCGCGCCCGAGTTTGCTCTCCTCGTATGCCCGACGCAGGCTTTCTAGATACTCCTCCTCGGTTTCTCCCCACCCCACCGTCACCGTGGCTCCTTCCGGCAAGAGGCCGGGCTCGTTCAGTTCGATCCGGCCATTCACGACCACACCCGTGATACCCATGGTTCGCGCCCCCTCACCGCAAGAAGATTCGACTCGTTTCATTCTACCTCACACCTTCGTGCGGAAATAGTCGAGCGTCATCTTCAGCCCTTCTTGCCGGTCGATTTTGGGCTCCCAGCCCAGCAGTTTTTGCGCGAGGCCGATGTTCGGCTTGCGTTGCTTCGGGTCGTCCGGCGGCAGGGGCCGTTTGACGATGGTGCTCTTGCTGCCGGTGTGTTTCAAGATTTCGTCGGCGAATTGCAGAATGGTGATTTCGCTCGGGTTGCCGAGGTTCACCGGCAGGTGGTAGTCGCTGAAGAGCAGCCGGAAGATGCCGTCGACGAGGTCGGTGACGTAACAGAAGCTGCGGGTCTGCTGGCCTTCGCCGTAGACGGTCAGCGGTTCGCCGCGCAGGGCCTGCCCCACGAAGTTCGGCAGCACGCGGCCGTCGTCGAGCCGCATGCGCGGGCCGTAGGTGTTGAAGATGCGGACGATGTGCGTGTTCACGCCGTGTTCGCGGTGATAAGCCATCGTCATCGCTTCGGCGAAGCGTTTGGCTTCGTCGTACATGCTGCGTTCGCCGACCGGGTTCACGTTGCCCCAGTAGTCCTCCGTCTGCGGATGCACGATCGGATCGCCGTAGACTTCGCTGGTGCTCGCCAGCAGGAACCGGGCGCCGTGGGCTTTGGCGATGCCGAGGGCGACGTGCGTGCCGAGGCTGCCGATCTTCAAGGTTTGGATGGGGCTTTTCACGTAATCGACCGGGCTCGCCGGACTGGCGAAGTGGAGCACGTTATCGATAAGGCCATCGACGAAGAGCGGTTCGGACGCGTCGTGGACGATGATCTTGAACTTCGGATTGTCGCGCAGGTGCCGGATGTTGATCGGCCGGCCGGTGATGAAGTTGTCGACGCAGACGACCTCGTGCCCCTCGGCGAGGAATCGATCGCACAAGTGCGACCCGACGAACCCCGCCCCGCCCGTAATCAATGTGCGCACGACTGGTACTCCTCGCGATGGTCTGCTGAAATCCCCCGGATCGTTTCTATGGTATTGCGCTGACAACCCCCGACGCCCCGCCCCCGCGCGAGCTGACCGAAGACCGCATCAGCCAACACCTCGGCGAGTCTCTGCGACGCCCTCACCTATGGATTTTAGTACACGCTGAAGCTCGAAGTGGTCGGTCGTTTTACTGACAACTGATCGCCGATTGCCGAACACCGTTTCATTCTGGAATTGTTCGAATGCAGCAGTCGTCGGCGGTCAGTGTTCAGCTATCAGCCAGAAAGCTGCCCTTCCCGAAACCGATTCCGAGTTGCTCCGCGCCGCCGGCCCGTCTAAACTGTCCCTCCGGCCCCGCGCGGGCCTCCCTCCGGTCCCTTCCCGTTTCGCAGGAGCCTCTCTCATGGCCAAGCAGTTGCAGCGCCGGCAAGTCCTCCAGTTGGGGGCGGCCGGTACCCTCGGTTACTTCTTCGGCGGGCCGTCGTGGTCCGTCGTTAAAGCCGCCGGGTCGAACGAGCGCCTCAACTTCGCCGGCATCGGCGTCGGCGGCAAAGGTCAAAGCGACATCACCCACGTCGGGTCGCACGGCGACGTCATCGCCATCTGCGACGTCGATTCGTCCGAACGCGGCCTCGGCTGGGCCAAGAAGAAGTGGGACAAAGCCAAGGTCTTCACCGACTACCGCAAACTGTTCGACGACAAGGAAATCGTCAAAGCTCTCGACGCCTTCAGCTGCAGCACCGCCGACCACGCGCACGCCTCGGCCAGCATCGTCGGCATGCGACTCGGCAAGCACGTCTACTGCCAGAAGCCGCTGACTCGCACGGTGTTCGAAGCCCGCATGATGATGGAAACCGCCCGCAAATTCAAAGTCTGCACGCAGATGGGCAACCAGGGTTCGGCGCACCCCGGCCTGCGCCGCGCGGTCGAACTGGTCCAAGCCGGCGTCATCGGCGATGTGAAGGAAGTCCACGCGTGGACCGATCGCCCCCGCGAATATTGGAAGCAATCACCCGATGTCACGGCCCGTCCCAAACCGACGGAAGTCCCCAAGACCCTCGACTGGGAGTGCTTCCTCGGCGGCGCGCCCGAACGGCCCTACGCGGCCGGGTACACCCCGTTCCTCTGGCGCGGCTGGTGGGACTTCGGCACCGGCGCGGTCGGCGACATGGCCTGCCACACCGCCAACATGGCGTTCCGGGCCCTCAAGCTCAAACACCCGACGAAAATCTCGGCCGAGTCGGGCGAAGTCAACGGCGAGACCGCCCCGGCTTGGGCGCACATCACGTTCGAGTACGAAGCCCGCGGGGACATGCCCGCCGCGACGTTCCACTGGTACGAGGGGAGCCGCGATAAGAAGAAGGTCACCCCGCCGCAGGACCTCCTCGACAAAGTCTTGAAGAAGAACGAAAAACTCGCCGGCAGCGGTTCGATCCTCATCGGGTCGAAAGGGATTTTGTTCAGCCCGAACGATTACGGCGCTTCGTTCCGCATCACCCCGGACGAACTCGCCAAGGGCATGAGCTTGACGAAGCCGGAAAAACTGCCGGCGCTGGAAGGGGACAATGACGTCAACCAGAAGAAGGAATGGGTCGAGGCGATCAAGGCCGGCAAGCCGGAGATCGCGTACAGCAACTTCGACTACGCCGCCCTGCTGACGGAAAACTTCCTGCTGGGTAACGTCGCCGTCCGCACCGGCAAGGGGTTCATTTGGGACGGCCCGAACTTCAAAGTCACCGGCAACGACATGGCCATGCAGTACATCAAGACCGAGTACCGCAAAGGCTGGGATTTGATCGGCGAGAAGGCGTAAGGTCGATGGCGATGGGGGTCGGCCGTGCCGCGGTCGACCCGGTTCCGGATTTTCACTCGGCCTCGAACGTCAGCGCGTCGTGGCTCAGATCGTAGTCGACCGTCACCGTGGTGCCATCGGGGATTTCGCCCTTCAGCAATCGTTTCGCCAAAGCCGTTTCCACTTCGCGCTGCAGCACGCGCTTCAACGGGCGGGCGCCGTAACTCGGTTCGTAACCGACGTGCACGACGTGCTTCTTCGCGGCGTCGGTCAACTTCAAGACGATCTTCCGTTCCGCCAGTCGCTCGCGGATGCGGTCGAGTTGAATTTCGACGATCTTCATCAGGTCCGATTCCTTCAGGGCGTGGAAGACGATCGTCTCGTCGACGCGGTTGAGGAATTCGGGCCGGAAGAACTTGCGCATCTCGGACATCACCTCGTCTTTCATGCGGTCGTACACTTCGCCGATGTGCGACCCCTTGTACTTCAGAATCTGCTGGCTGCCGATGTTCGACGTCATGATGACGAGGGTGTTTTTGAAATCGACCGTCCGCCCTTGGCTGTCGGTCAACCGGCCGTCGTCGAGGACTTGCAGCAACACGTTGAACACGTCGGCGTGGGCCTTTTCGACTTCGTCGAACAGGATCACGCAGTACGGCCGGCGGCGCACGACCTCCGTGAGTTGACCGCCCTCGTCGTAGCCGATGTACCCGGGGGGCGCCCCGACGAGCCGGGAGACGGTGTGCTTCTCTTGGTACTCGCTCATATCGAGGCGGATCATCGCTTTGTCGTCGTCGAACAAAAACTCGGCGAGCGCGCGGGCGAGTTCGGTTTTGCCGACGCCGGTCGGGCCGAGGAAAATGAACGAGCCGATGGGCCGGTTGGGGTCGTTCATCCCGGAGCGGGCGCGGACCACGGCGTCGGCCACAGCTTCCACGGCTTCGTCTTGACCGATGACGCGCTTGTGCAGTTCGTCACCCAAGTGCAATAACTTCTGTGTCTCACCCGCGAGCAGGCGCTGCACGGGCACCCCGGTCCAACGGCTGACGACGGCGGCGATATCTTCTTCGCCGACTTCTTCTTTGAGCATCCGCGGTGCGGCGTTGGCGTCGGTGGCTTGTTCGAGCGCCGCGAGTTCCCGCTGCAATTCGGGCAGTAAGCTGTGTTGAAGCTCGGCGGCTTTGCTGAAATCCGAATCGCGCATCGCCGCTTCGAGCTGCTGTTTGGTCGCGTCGATCTGCTCGCGGACGTCGCGCAATTTCTGCACGCTCCCCTTCTCGGCCTGCCAACGGGCCTTCAGAGCATCGGCCTCGGATTTCGAGTTGGCCAAATCCACTTCGAGCTTGGCGAGCCGCTCCTTCGAGACGCGGTCGGTCTCTTTTTTCATCGCCTCTCGCTCAATCTCGAGCTGCATGACCCGTCGCGAAATCTCGTCCAGCTCCGTCGGCATCGAATCGATCTCGGTCCGCAGTTTCGCGGCGGATTCGTCCATCAGATCGATGGCCTTATCCGGCAGGAAACGATCGGCGATGTACCGGTTCGATAGCACCGCCGCGGCGACGAGGGCCGCGTCTTTGATGCGGACACCGTGGTGGACTTCGTATTTTTCTTTGAGCCCGCGCAAGATCGAAATCGTGTCCTCGACGCTCGGTTGATCGACCGTGACGGGCTGGAAGCGGCGCTCGAAGGCCGGGTCTTTCTCGATGTGCTGGCGGTATTCGTCGAGCGTCGTCGCCCCGATGCAGTGGAGTTCCCCGCGCGCGAGCATCGGCTTCAGCAAGTTGCCCGCGTCCATCGACCCCTCGGTCTTGCCGGCGCCGACGACCGTATGCAGTTCGTCGATGAACAGGATGATCCGCCCGTCGGCTTCGGTGACCTCCTTCAGCACAGCCTTCAGTCGCTCTTCAAATTCGCCGCGGAACTTGGCGCCGGCGATGAGTGCGCCCATGTCGAGCGCGACGATCAGCCGATTCTTCAGACCTTCGGGGACGTCGCCGCGCATGATGCGCTGGGCCAAGCCCTCGACCACGGCCGTCTTGCCGACGCCCGGCTCGCCGATGAGCACGGGGTTGTTCTTCGTCCGCCGGCTGAGGATCTGCATCACCCGGCGGATCTCTTCATCGCGGCCGATGACGGGGTCGAGCTTCCCGTTGCGGGCCAGGTCGGTGAGGTCGCGGCCGTATTTTTCGAGGGCTTGGTAGGTCTCCTCGGGGTTCTGCGATGTCACGCGCTGCTTGCCCCGCACTTCCGCCAACACGCGCAAGAGTTGCTCTCGGCCCGCCCCGGCGTCGCGCAATACTGTCCCGGCACCGTCGCGGTCGGCGGCCAGCGCCAACAGCAGATGTTCGACGGAGAGGAATTCGTCCTTCAGCTTCTTGGCTTCGTCCTCGGCCACCGCGAGGATCTTGTTGAAGCGCGCGCTCGCCGATTGCGAAACGCCTTGCCCCGTCACTTTCGGAATCTTGTCGAGCAACCGTTGGACTTGGATCGTCAGCGCGTCGGTCGACACGCCGAGTTTGTTCAAGAGCGCCAGCGTCAACCCTTTGGGCTGATCGAGCAACGCCAGCAGAACATGCTCGGCGTCGATCTGTTGGTGGTCGAACTTGGCCGCGAGTTTCTGCGAATCGGCGAGGGCTTCGCGGGCTTTTTCGGTGAATCGATTGGCGTCCATCGACGGCCTCCGGGGTGCGAAGTATTCTACGCAACGGTCGGCAAACGGTGTGCCGCTCGATTTCCGCTAGAAAGGCGAGCCTTTGGGAACGGGACCTGCCAGAATGACATTGTTCGGAAGATCGCCGTCCATCTATCTCGGGTTGATCGTCCATGTCCGCAGCCACCCTCCCCCGATCCGCCGGTGTTTTGCTCCACCCGACGAGCCTGCCCGGCCCGTACGGTATCGGAGACCTCGGGCCGACGGCCTACCGCTGGATCGACACCCTCGCCGCCATGAAACAATCGTGGTGGCAGGTTCTCCCGCTCGGCCCGACCGGCTTCGGCGATTCGCCGTATCAGTCGTACTCGGCGTTCGCCGGCAACGTGTTCCTGCTGTCCCCGGAGTTGTTGATCCGCGATGGGTTGTTGAATTCCGGAGATGTCGAAGGGCGATCCTTCCGCGAGGACCGCGTCGATTTCGAAGCCGTCGCACCGTTCAAACTCGAGTTGGTTCGCCGGGCCGCCGCGCGGCTGAACGCGACGGAGGAATTCGACGCCTACTGCCAGCGCGAAGCGAGTTGGTTGGACGACTACGCGCTGTTCATGGCGCTGCGGGGTGCCTTCGGCGGCACGCCCGTGATTCAATGGCCCGACGATGTCCGCACCCGAAAACCGGCGGCGCTGGCCGCGCTCGAATCGGAACTCGCGGACGAAATCCGCATCGTCCGAGTCGGACAGTTCCTCTTCGACCGGCAGTGGAATCAGTTGAAGGCGTACGCCCATTCCCACGGTATTAAGCTGATCGGCGATGCGCCGATCTTCGTCGCCGGCGACTCGGCCGACGTCTGGGCAAATCCGGATCTCTTCCTGCTCGATGCCGCCGGGATGCCGACGGCGGTCGCCGGGGTACCGCCCGATTACTTTGCCGAGACCGGCCAGCTCTGGGGCAATCCGCTGTACGACTGGGACGCCATGGAGCGCACCGGCTTCGCGTGGTGGATCGCCCGGCTGCAACGCCAGCTCGCGCAGGTCGATTGGATCCGCCTCGACCACTTCCGCGGGTTCGCCGCGGCTTGGCACGTCCCCGCGACCGACACCACCGCGCTGAACGGGAAATGGGTCGATGGCCCGCGCGCCATGCTGTTCCACGCGATCCGCCGGGCGCTCGGCGATCTGCCGATTATCGCCGAGGATCTCGGCGTCATCACCCCCGATGTCGACGACCTGCGCACCGGCTTCGGCCTGCCCGGTATGCGGGTGTTGCAGTTCATGCTCGGCGCCCCCATCAATCCGTATTGGCCCCACAACTACGAAGCGAATACCGTCGTCTATACCGGCACCCACGACAACGACACGACCAACGGCTGGTATCACACGCTGGACGATTCGGACCGCCGCAAGTTGAACGACTACCTCGGGCACGCCATCGGCCAGCCCCACGAAGAGATGATCCGCTTGGCTTGGGCCAGCGTCGCGGCGCTGGCCATCGCCCCGCTGCAAGACCTCCTCGGCCTCGGCGGCGACGCCCGCATGAACGTCCCAGGCCGCGCCAAAGGCAACTGGCACTGGCGCCTGCGACCGGAGCAATTCCCCGCGGGCTTGATTGAGCGCACGGCCTATTTGACCGAACTCTACGGCCGTGCTCCGACGCAATCCGAGAAATAAACACTCGCGCAAGGGGATGCTTTCCGGCACCCTGCAAGATCAACGGCTCGCGGCGGAATAACTTTCCATGAAGCGTTATCGCCCCATCTTGTTCGGCGTCGCCGTCGTGGCCCTTGTCGCCTTTGTTTGGAGTCGAAACATGCCGAGTCATTCCCGTGGGACCGCCATCCGCATCGGTCACCCCAAGGACGGTCGAGTCGAGAAGACCGACGCCGAGTGGAAGGCCGAACTCGCGCCGGACGCTTACCGCGTCGCCCGACAGCAAGGGACCGAGCGCGCCTTCACCGGGGCGACGTGGGACACCAAAACCGACGGCGTCTACAAGTGCGCGTGCTGCGGGCAAACCCTGTTCGATTCCAAAACCAAATTCGACTCCGGCACCGGTTGGCCGAGTTTCTGGGAGCCCTCCGACGAAGAAGCGATCTCGCTTTTCGGCGACGGAGGCATGATGGGGATGCGCGTCGAAGTCACCTGCAGCCGCTGCGATGCGCACCTCGGCCACGTCTTCGAAGACGGCCCAAAGCCCACGGGGCTGCGCTACTGCATGAACTCGGCGGCGCTGCATTTCGCGCCGGGGAAATGACGATCACTCGGCCGGTTCGGGATCGCGGATTTTGAACATGACGACGATGTTCCCCCGGCCGACGTAATCGACCGACGTCATGAAGTTGCGGATGATGAGCAAGCCCCGGCCGCAGGGCCGTTCGATGTTCTCTTCGGAGGTCGGGTCGGGGACTTCGGAGGGGCTGAATCCCGAGCCTTCGTCTTCGATGCGGATCGAGAATTGTTCGTCGGTGACCGTGTAGCCGACGCGGACGGTTTTGTCCGGTTCCATCTGATTGCCGTGCTTGATCGCGTTGACGAGGGCTTCTTCGACGGCGAGTTTGATGGCGAACACGTCCGAGTCGCCGAAGCGGTTGGATTGGAGAACCTCCTCGATTTCCGCCTGCACCCGGTGGACCTCGGAGAGGTCGCTCGGGAGGGTGAAATCGCGGGTGACGTGGCGTTCGCTCATGGCGGGGGGCCGGGGGTCTGGGCGGGACGCCCGGTTCCGTCAGAACGAGTTGAGGCCGGTCTGTTCGTCCTTCACGATCTTCAACATCTTGTCGAGTTTCGTGAGCACGAAGACCGTCATGATGTCTTTGGCGATGGCGCACATAACGAGCTTGCCGCCGACTTGCGTCATCCGCTGGTGCAGCCGGATGAGCTTGCCGAGCGCGGCCGACGACATGAACTCCACGTTCGAGAAGTTCAGCAGCAGCTTGCGCCGGCCGAGTTCGTCGACCAAGCGGAATAGGTCGTCGCCGATCATGGCGATGTTCTGTTCGTCGAGGATTTTCTTATCGACGAATTGGACCACGGCGATGTCGCCGATGTCTTCGACGGTGATCCGTTGTCGGCGGGGGGTGTCGCTCATGACCGTTCCTCGTGCTGTCCGGGCGATTGCGGGAATGGGGATCCGAATCGTACGCAGTGGATGGTACATAAATGTTGACGTTTTGCGGGGAAGTGTCAAGGGCGCCCGGGCCGATTTAGGAGGACCGACAGGCCGCGGGCCTCACCCCCACGCCGCCGCCACGCGTTCCGCGACGGCGCTCTCATCGCCCGCCACCATAACGCATTCTTTCAAACCGCGGAACCACGTCCGCTGGCGTTTGGCGAATTGCCGGGTGTGCAATTTGATGTTCGCGACGGTCGTGTCCCAATCGCTCCCACCGCCGAGAAAATCGAACAAATCGCGGTAGCCGAGCGCCTGGGCGGCCTCCCGGCTCAGCGGTTTCGGCCCGTCCCGCAAACCCCGGGCTTCGTCGAGCCAACCGGCCGCGAGCATCGCGTCGATCCGGGCGTCGATGCGGGCGTTCAGCGTGTCTTTCGGCCAATCGAGCGCGACCACCGGGATCGGCGCGGCCGCGTTTTTCCACGAGTCTTGCCAGTCGCTGATCGGCCGGCCGGTGCCCTCGAACACCTCGAGCGCCCGCACCACCCGGCGGACGTCGTTCGGGTGCAACCGGGCCGCCGCGACGGCGTCGACCGCGGCCAATCGGGCGTGCAGCGCTTCGGGACCGACGGCGCCGGCTTCGTCTTCGAGTCGCTCTCGGATCGCGGCGTCGATGGCGGGGGAATCGAAGAGCCCGTGCAACAGGGCCTTCAGAAAGAAAGGCGTCCCGCCGACGAACAGAGGCCGCAAACCCCGACCGCGGATCCGCTCGCAGGCTTCCGCCGCTCGGCTCAGCCACCAAGCGACGTTCCCCGATTCCCACGGGTCGAGCATGTCGAGCAGGTAATGCGGAACGAGGGCCCGCTCGGCGGCCGTCGGCTTGGCGGTGCCGATATCCATGCCGCGGTACAGCGTCATGGAATCCATGGCGACGATGGCGCAGCCGAAGCGTTGGGCGAGTCCTAGGGCGACGCCCGATTTGCCCGACGCCGTCGGGCCGGTGAGGACGAGGGCATCGGCGAAGGCGGCGGGGGTCGGGGGCATAAGATACCGGAGTGAGCAGCGCGGCCCGTTCACTATCATTCTTAGAACCTACCTCCGAGCCCGCGCATGGATACCGAAACCGCCGCCGTCGACCCGGCCTTGTTCGACCGGGCCGAATCCGCACTCGCGGATCGCGGTCCGCTCGGCGCGGTCGACGCGCTCATCGCCGACCTCTTGGCGGCCGAGAATTACCAAGCGGTGTTCTACGCGAAGCTGATGCGCAAACGCGTCGAACTCGGCGCCGCGCCGTTCCCGACCGGGCCGTCGAGCGAACTGCCGGAGGCGAGCCACGAAGCTTACGAGAACGCCATCCGCGACGCGGGCCGCGCAGTGGGCGCCCTCTATCTGGAGAAACGCGACTTCGCGAAAGCGTGGGGCTTCTACCGCATGCTCGGCGAACAGGAACGCATGTTCGCCGCACTCGACACGTACGAACCGGCCCCGGACGACGACACGTACGGCATCGTCGAAATCGCCTGGCAACACGGCGTTCATCCGCAGAAGGGGTTCGACATTCTGTTGGGCCGCTCGGGAGTCTGCTCGGCCATCACCATGGTGAGTTCGGCGAACCTCGCGGCCAACCCGGATCTGCGCGAGTACTGCATCAAGAAACTGGTGCGGGCGCTGCACGATCAGTTGACCGACCGTCTCCGCGGCGACCTCGCGGCGGGGCACACCGGGCTCGGCGCCGACGCGACCATCGCCGAGATGATGGCGAGTTCGCCCAATTTATTCGGCGACGAAATGTACCACATCGATGTGTCTCACCTCAGCTCGGTGGTGCAGCTCGCGGCGCACCTGCCGAAGTGCGACGAACTCGATTTGGCCATCGAACTCTGCGAGTACGGCCGGCATCTATCACCGAACTTGCGCGGCGACATGCCGGCGCCGTTCGACGAGGGCTACCCCGACTACGCCAAATATCTCGACATCCTCGCGGGGCGGAACGTCGAAACCAATCTCACGCACTTCCGAGCGAAGATAGAAGTAGCGGCCGCCACGGGCGACACCTTCCCGGCCGAGGTGTTCGTGAACCTGCTGCTGCGATTGGATCGCCTCCCGGAGGCACTTTCCGTGGCGAAGCAATACCTCGGCGACCCGGACTTGCGCGATCTGTCGTGCCCGACCGTAACGGAGTTGGCCCGCCGCGCCGGCGACTTCGCGACCATGGCCGAGGTGGCCAAGACCGCCGCCGACCCGGTGAACTACTTGGCGGGTTTGATCGCCCAGCGGAAATAGGTGACCGATGTCCGACCCCGTTCCCGAATTCGTGCCAGCCCCGCCGGCGGAAAGCACCGAAGACCGGCTGCGCCGTTTGGAATTGGCGCTGGCGACGATGCACCCCGGCCTCGCGCCGGACGGGTACGCGCCGGCCGTGCCGCCGTCGGGCGCGGGTGTCATCCCGTTGTCGCTGATGGTGAATGCGGCCGTCGATCCCCGAGAGACCGGCCGGCGCGTCCTGCGCGATCTGCCGGTGCTGCGCGAACTGCGGTTGATCGCGCAGATGTACCTCGACCCGCGCTACCGCCTCAGCCGCGTCGGCCAATTCGGCGTGCCGTTGATCGTGATCTTCGCGGTGTTGAATTACACCGCATTCGCGTGGATCTTCCCGAGCATCCCGTTTTTATCGCCCGTCGCGGAGCGGATGATTCTGCTGGCGCTCGGCGCCGCGTTGGCCGCGGTTCTCAGCCGCGAAGCGTTGCGCTACCGCGCGGTGCTGGACTACCTAGCCCGCGTCGGCCGCTGAGAAATCCGGCGTAGGCCGAGGCATTCCATGGTACGATGACTTTGGTTTCCGAGTATTTGTTGCGGAAGTGGAAGTTTCCCGCTCTCCGGCTTAGCGCAAGTCTTGAGTCCAGCGAGAAGTCGCACACCCTCGCGTAGACTCAATGCCCAAACGCTGGACTCAACGCCCAAACGCTGGACTCGGCGAAGGAAACCGCTGATTCTTCGCCCCAACGGGGCGACTTTGACAGCCTTGGGACCCGCAGGTTCTGATTCTTCACCCCAACGGGGCCGTCGTAGGAAGCAATGACCGTGCCGCAGTCGCTCGCACAAATTATGGTGCATGCCGTGTTCAGCACGAAGGATCGCGCACCAACCATTCGCGACGAATGGCGGCCCGACCTCCACGCCTACATCGGCGGCATTCTGAGGAAACGAAAATGCGACCTCCTCGCGGCCGGCGGGGTCGAAGACCACATTCACCTGGCGATCCGCATGGGGACGACGATTTCCATCGCCGACATGATCCGCGACGTGAAATCCAATTCTTCCGCATGGCGGCACGAGCGAGGCGATCGATCGTTCGCGTGGCAGAGCGGATACGGGATCTTTTCGGTCGATCCACCGATGATGGACGGTCTCCGAGAATACATCGCCGATCAACGCGAACACCACCGGAAGGTGACATTCCAAGAAGAATACCGGGCGTTTTTGCAAAAACACGAAATGGAATTCGACGAACGGTATCTCTGGGATTGACGCCGGCCCCGTTGGGGCGAATACAAAAACGACGGTGCGTCCCAGGGCTTCCGCCCTGGGCTGTAAAAGTCGGCCCCGTTGGGGCGAAGAGTCGGAACCGACGGTGGGCCCCAAGGCCCCGTCGGGGCGGAGACGGGGGTCGGCCCCGTCGGGGCGGAGACGGGGGTCGGCCCCGTCG
>JAYSYN010000001.1:0-2653 GCA_043727575.1 Fimbriiglobus sp. | reverse complement strand
AGCACTCCCCGGAACAGACGGCCGTCAGCATCCTGCCGCAAAATGCCGCCGCGGAAGCCGTGGCCGCGATCCTGCCGCGCTGGTTGCAAGGCTCGCTGCCGAGGTTGCACCTCGACAACGTCCTTCCATTCGAGCCGACGACGGCGGTCGCGCAGTTGCCCGCGGTGTTCATCGGCAAGACCCCGCTGAAGGCGGCCCTGCCCGCCCGCCGCGACGGTTGAGGAGGACGACCCATGCGAACCCGACACAAACAGCCCACGCTCGTGAGCATGTGGATGCTCGACGTCTTCTGTTGCGCCCTCGGCTGCGTCATTCTGCTTTGGGTGTTGGAATCACTCAGTTCGACGGAGCAGAGCAAGAAAGCGCGGAACGCACTCCAAGATTTGAGCCGGACGAAGAACGAACTCGTCGCCACGCAGGACGACTTCGCGAAAACCAAGAGCGTCCTGAACGCGACGGTGCAAGATCTGCGCGGGGCACTCGCCGTGATGACCGCCGAGCGCGACGACAAGAATACGGATTTGATCCGCGCCAACGCCGACCTCGCCGACACCAAGAAGGCGCTCGCCATCGCCACATCGGATTTGGCCGACGCGAAGAATCGACTCGCCGCGGCGAACGAGGATCTGAAAAGCGTGAAGGAGAACGTCGCCAAGATCGAGGCCCGCGTCGCCACCGTGCTCGCCGAGATGAAAAAGAAAGATAAAGCCGCGGCGGAGATCAACACGCAACTGGTCACGGCGACGAACACGGAAGCGACGCTGCAAAAACTATTGCGCGAGCGATTGAAGGATATCGACGCCCTGACTTCTCAGCAGAAACAGGCCGACGACCGACTCTCGGACTTGGACGCGAAGTACCGCTCGCTCCAAGCGGATGCGAAAGAAACCTCCACGGCCTTGGCCACGGCGAAGAAAGCCGAGATCGAACTCGCCGCGGCGCGGTCGATGATCAAAGACATGGCGAAAGGCACCGACGATTCCAATGCGACCATCGTCGAGCTGCGTTCGGAGAATCGCAAACTCGCCGACAAATTCGACCGCTTGCGGATCGACAGCGAAAACAAATTCGCCGGCGTCGCCATGAGCGGGAAGAACGTCGTCTTCCTGGTCGATATTTCCGGGAGCATGAAATTGCTCGACGAGAAAACCCCGGCCCCGGAGAAATGGCCCGGTGTCATCGAAACCGTCGGCAAAGTGATGAAGAGCAACCCGGCCCTGGAGAAGTTCCAAGTCGTGATCTTCTCCCGCGAAGCGAAGTACCTCTTCGGCACCCGCGAGTGGTTCGATTACAAAGGCGACGAATCTGTTAGGAAGGTGACCGCGGCGCTCAAAGACACGACCCCCGGCGGCGACACGAATCTGTACGAGGGGTTCGATTTCAGCTTCCGCATGGCCGGTCTCGATACGATCTACCTCTTCTCCGACGGCCTCCCGACCAGCGGGCAGGGACTGACGCCGCAACAAGAAAAATCCTTCAACGACAACCAGCGCACTGAGCAGCTTTCAAAGCACCTCTTGGGGACTCTAAAATCGACGTGGAATCCGCTCCGGGGCAACAAAAAGATCCGCATCAACGCCATCGGTTTCTTTTACGAAAGCCCGGAAGTCGGAGCTTTCCTCTGGGCGCTCGCCCGAGAAAACGACGGCAGCTTCGTGGGGATGAGCAAACCGTGAACCGAGCAATGATCGATGCGGGCTGCTGTCGACCCGCGGAATAGGTTGATCCCGTGTTCCTTTCCGCCGACCGAATCCGGGACGATCTGCGCGGCGAGTTCCGCGGGGCGTTGCTCTTCGACGACCCGTCGCGGGCGCTCTACTCCAGCGATGCCAGCCCGTTTCAAATCGCCCCGCACGGCGTCGCCATTCCGGCCGACGCCGCCGATCTCGCGTCTCTATTGAAGTACACCCACGCGAACAACATCCCCGTTATGGCGCGCGGCGCGGGGACGGGCCTCGCGGGGGAATCGCTCGGGCCGGGGTTGATGATCGACCTCGCCCAAAACTTTCAAACCCTCGGCAGACTCGCGGACCACCGCATCCGCGCCGGCGTCGGCGTCGTATTGGCCCGGGTGAACGCGGCGCTCGCGCAGTTCGGCCGGCGCATCGGCCCCGATCCCCTCAGCGCCTCGACCGCCACCGTCGGCGGCCTGATCGCCACGAATGCCAGTGGATCTAATGCGTCCATCCACGGCTATTTCCGCGAGGCCGTGCATTCCCTGAAGGTGTTTTGGGACGACGGCACGCCCGCCGACCTCGGGCCGGGACGGGTGATCTCCGACGAACTGCGGACGACCGAAATCCGCTCGCAGACCGCGGCGCTGCTGTCGGCCCACCAAGAATTGATCCGCACGAAGCGGCCGCAGACGCCGTTCGACCGCGCCGGCTACATCTTGCATGACGTCACCACGGCGGCGGGGTTGCACCTCAAACGGTTGCTCATCGGCTCCGAGGGGACGCTGGCGATCACGTCGGAAGCCGAGCTGAAAACGATCCCGCTGGCCGGCGGCACGGCGTGCGCTGTCCTCGCTTTCGAGACGCTGAACGAAGCCCTCCGAGCCGGGCTGTCGCTGCGCTCGACCGAGGGGGTCGTGTCGTGCGATGTCCTCGATCAGCGGGCGCTGGCGCTCGCGCGGTCGGCTCTCATTCGCACC